>CAVFJK010000090.1:2113-4708 GCA_963622815.1 Ruminococcus bicirculans (ex Wegman et al. 2014) | reverse complement strand
GCAGTCCGAGTGCGATTGGTCTTCCGTTTATTTCAAAGAAAGAGTACGGCGGCAGGGAATATTCAGCAACGGAGTATACGATGAGTGAGATCGTGGCAAGCATCTATGACCGAATGAGAGAAACCGGCCTTACCGAAGGAATTCTGTTTATCGATGAGATCAACTGTGTTTCAGAGACACTGGCGCCGGCGATGCTGCAGTTTCTCCAGTGCAAAACATTTGGAAATCATGAGATCCCGGAAGGCTGGGTGATCGTGGCAGCAGGTAACCCACCGGAATACAATAAATCTGTTCGCGATTTTGATGTTGTTACACTGGACCGTGTCAAAAAGATCACAGTAGAACCGGATTATCGTGTCTGGAAAGAATATGCGTTCAAAGAAAATATTCATCCGGCGATTCTTTCTTATCTGGAACTTCGAAACAATTGTTTCTACCAGATGGAAACAACGATTGACGGAAAACAGTTTGCAACGCCGCGTGGCTGGGAAGATCTGTCAAGAATCATGGAAGTCTACGAACAGCTGGATAAAAATATCACTGCAGATGTAGTCGGACAGTATATCCAGCATGAGCGGATTGCCAAAGAATTTGCAGAGTAT
Organism: Ruminococcus bicirculans (ex Wegman et al. 2014); assembly: GCA_963622815.1. Lineage (GTDB taxonomy): Bacteria > Bacillota > Clostridia > Lachnospirales > Lachnospiraceae > Blautia_A. The sequence goes on along the minus strand of CAVFJK010000090.1, from coordinate 4,106 downwards.
TATGAGCTGTACCAGAAATATCAGCAGGATTATCAGATTGCAGAGATCTTGAAAGGTCAGCCGTCAGAGGCAATGGTGAAGAAAGTTTCCCATGCATCATTTGATGAGAGAGTCAGTGTCGTCAATCTGCTGTTTTCAGGAGTACGGCAGGCAGTTCGCGAAGTTGTTCTTCAGGAAGAAGTGCTGGAAAAAGTATTTGAAGTGCTTAAACACTTGAAAAATCCACAGGAAGGTGGAAAGCTGGAACAGCGTCTCGGTGACTTTGTGGATAACCTGCGGGCAGAGCGTGAACATAAACAGACAGAGGGACTTCTGGAAAGAAGAGAGGACCGCACGATCCGAAAGGCTCTCGAAGTGCTGGAAGGATATGAGAAACTTCTTAAGAAAGAGCAGACAGAAAACTGGGAAGCAGCTTTTGATATCGTAAAGAATGCATTTGGAGAATATCGCGCATCCTGGGAAGAGGCCTGGGATGAGGCTGGTTCCACACTGGAATATGCGTTTGATTTTATGGAGGCTGCATTCTATAACAGTCAGGAAATGGTAATTTTTGTATCCGGCGTTAACACGGATTATTCCTGTGTCCGTTTCCTGGAGACTTATGAATGTGAACGATATATCCGTTACAATCGTGACTTGCTGTTTGAAGATGCAAGTCAGGAAATACGAAGAAGGATAGAAGAATTGTAACTATATGGAGCAGTTAGCAGTAAAGATATAAAGGAAGGAGAAACTTATGAAAAAACAGAGTAAATTTATGACATTTCTGATGTCGCTTCTGCTGGCATTTTTGCTGGCAGTTCCGGGAAGCACTGTTTCCACACAGGCGGCCGGCCAGGGCGATATGGCGGTCCATTTTATTGACGTAGGTCAGGGACTGGCAATCCTTGTTCAGTCCGGTGGAGAGAACCTTCTCTATGACGGCGGGAACCGCGCTCATGCGGATGAAGTGGTACAGTATTTGAAAAATCAGCAGGTGGGGACCATTGATTACATGATTTCCTCGCACTATGATGAGGATCATCTGGGCGGACTGATCAAGTGTCTGGATAATTTTGAAGTCGAGCATGTATTAGGTTCCGACTACGTACATACTTCAGATCTGTTCAATACGTTTATGAATACGGCGACCGCCCATGCGATCATTGTGGAGTATCCGTCTGTCGGCGATACCTATGAATTTGGAACCGGCAGTTTTACCGTTATGGCACCGGATGGAATTTCCCAGAACAGCAATGATAACTCCGTAGTCATCCGTCTGGTAAATGGAAATAACAGTTTCATGTTTATGGGAGATGCAGAAGAAACCAGTGAGCAGGACATGATCAGTACGGGAATGAGCCTGGACTGCGATGTTTTAAGCCTTGGACATCATGGTTCTGCTTCATCGACATCCTGGGATCTTCTGGAAGCATCCACTCCATCCTGGGCGGTGGTCAGCTGTGGTCAGAATAATTCCTACGGTCATCCGGCGGCAGAGACAATGGAGAAGCTTTCCGATATGGATATTCCTGTTTATCGAACCGATGAACAGGGAACAATCATCGCTCTTTCGGATGGAGATACAATAAGCTGGAATCAGGATCCATGCAACGATTACACTGCGGGAGATGCAAAGCAGCAGAATACAGACAGCAGCGATTCTCAGACATCACAGTATTCCGGCAGTGTTTCAGATTCAGCACCGGCAGCAGTGGAATCGGATACCGAAGATACTGCTACTGATACACAGGGACGTACCGTATGGATCTCTGCGACCGGAAGTAAATATCACAGCAGACCGGACTGCGGAAATATGAATCCGAACAAGGCAACCCAGGAAAGTGAATCCCAGGCGCTCGCACAAGGCTATGAAGCCTGCAAAAAATGCTGGTAAAGATTAGATAATATAGAAATCACGCACAAAATGAATGAACTGGCGCACATGTGGCTTCAGGATTCGATTCTTACTGTAAACAATATAAAAAGTTCTTTTATGAGCAGATTCTTCAAG
>CAVFJK010000090.1:0-2103 GCA_963622815.1 Ruminococcus bicirculans (ex Wegman et al. 2014) | reverse complement strand
GAACGGGCAGACAGGATGGAAATTCCCAGTCCATTGACAATGGATTTTTTGATACTTTCCAGGTCATTCATACGTGCGACGACATTCAGGTCACTGGAGGTAATTCCGATCTTTTCCAGAAAAATATCCATTTCTTTCTTGGTACCGGAGCCTTTTTCGCGGATAATGATCGGATCTTTGATAAAATCCTCAAAAGCAACAGAACTTTTCTGCTGCAGATTCAGATAATGCTGGGTGATAGGTGCAGCAATCACCAGTTCATCGTGACAGAAGGGAAGAAAAACACAACTTTCATCAGCAGTGTTCTGACCGACAAGAGCCAGATCGACAGTCCCGTCCAGTACACGGTTGATTGATTCCATACTGTCTGCCTGAATGGAGTGAAAATAAGTATCCGGGTGAGACTTTCCGTAGGAGGCCAGAATCTCCGGTAACAGGTAAGAAGACGGAATCGTGGATGCGGCGAGGTCGATCATATGTTTCTGGACACCGGTGAAGTTTTCCAGAAGATTGTTGCGGATTTCCAGCATGCGTACTGCACTGTCATAAAGTTCATAGCCTTTGGTGGTAATGGTTGTTTTCTTAGTCGTTCGGATAATCAGCTTCGTGTGAAGTTCTTCTTCGAGAGAGCGGACATGTGTGCTGATGGTTGGCTGGGTAAGATAAAGTTTTCTGGCTGCTTCGGAAAAGCTTCCGTAATCGACAACGGCAACAAAAGCTTCTAACTGTTTGAATTCCATGATGTGATTCTCCTTGGTGATATATAAATCTTACGGGCGATGCAGGACACCGGTGATTTCGGCGAGTGCATGCAGTGCAAGATCAACTTCGTGACATGTATTTTCCGGTCCGAAAGAAAAACGGATCGTTCCTTCCGGATAAGTACCAAGTGTTTTATGTGCGCTTGGAGCACAGTGCAGGCCGACTCTGGTCATGATTCCATAGGTGGCATCCAGTTCGTAAGCGGCACGTGCCATATCAAGCTGTAACGTCTGGACAGACACGACGGAAGTACGATTTTCGATATCACGTTTTCCAATCACGCGAAGATAAGATTCTGTCGGATCCATCTGCAGGATCCCGTCAATAAAATATTGTGTCAGTTCCAGCTCATGACGGCGAAGCTCTCTCATATCTGTCTGTTCCAGGTCACAGAGTGCTGCATGAAGTCCAAGGATTCCAGGAATATTCGGTGTTCCCGGCTCAAAGCGGTCGGGAAGAAAAGCTGGGACTTCTTCGGTGTGTGAGACACTGCCGGTTCCGCCGCTTAAGAGGGGCTCGATCATAGAGGCAAGTTCATTACGAATCAGGAATCCTCCCGTTCCCTGCGGACCGAGCAGCCCCTTGTGTCCGGTGAATGCAAGTGCATCCAGATGAAGTGCTTCCATATCGATCGGCACTGTACCGGCTGTCTGTGCGGTATCCAGAATAAAAAGGAGCTTATGTTCCTGGCAGAAGTCGCCAAGCTTTTGTACCGGCATCATCGTCCCGCATACATTGGAGGCGTGCAGACAGACGAGAAGTTTCGTATTCGGGCGGAGAAGCTCTTCTGCTTTTTCTATAAGAAGAGATCCGTCAGAGGAGCATGGAATCCGGTCAAAAGTGACACCATTTGCCTGAAGCTGTACGAGCGGCCGCATCACTGCGTTGTGCTCCATGGAAGATACAAGCACATGGTCACCGGGCTTCAGAAGTCCCTTCAGAAGAATATTCAGACTGGTCGTGATATTTGGTGTGAATATTACGTTCTTACCTTTTCCGGAAGTAAAATGGAACAGGCGAAGAAGCTGTTCTCTTGTCTCAAAGATCTGTTCCTCTACAGAATAGGCAGCCTGATAGTCGCCACGGTTTACATTGACTGTAGCTCCGTTCAGATAATCGTAAACTGCCTGTGCGACAGAAGGGGCTTTGGGATAGGAAGTACTTGCCTGATCCAGATATATTTTTGCCATAAGACCGACCTCTTTTCAGATATCTCAGACATATAGATATCGTAATGATTTATAAAAAATTTCTATAAATAACTATAAAATAAGACTATATTGAATTGAAGGTTTTGTCAACAAATTTTCCATTCAAAGTCACTCCGGCACGGGTGTACAT
>CAVFJK010000089.1:0-4695 GCA_963622815.1 Ruminococcus bicirculans (ex Wegman et al. 2014) | reverse complement strand
CCGCCAGCAGTATATTCACTGGCATTCGGTTTTGGTACTCTTGTTTTCATCTTACGTACCTGATACCAGGTCAGGATTCCTGTCGGAATGATCATCAGTCCAAATGCCATGAGCAGATCTTTAATAAAGATTTCGGCCAGTGATTCATCGCTGATATCTATTGGACGGATATCCTGCCCGTCCGCAATGCATACAAGACCTGCCTCCAGATCGCTTATCAATGACTGATATCCTCCGAACGGATCATCCGCTTTCAGATGAGTCTTGCATTTATCCAGCATTATCTCCTGGATTTTCGAGGAAAAATCATTCTGTGTTTCTCCCCGGAATACAATTGTTATATTCCTCGCATCCGGCTGGTGGAAGATGCACATGCCTTCATGTGTATCGCCATATCCAATTTCATTATCCTGCATAAACTCTGCTGCATATTTCCGGTAATCTTCATCTTCTCCCACATCTTTTGAAATCAGAAGGACTGCATCATATCCATATGTATCATATATATCAGATAATTCCCCATTGATTTCTGCAAGCTCATCGTCACTCAGAAGTCCGTAATCATCCAGAACCCATGAATATTCTTCATTTCCCTGTACTGCTTCTGTATCTGCAGTTTTCTGATCGGCAGTTTCCGGATCTGCGGCATATACTGCCACTTCCCCTGATATACACAGACTCACGATCAGCAGCGATCCGCATAAGACAGTTTTCATTTTCTTCATTCAGATCACCCCCGTCAGTCGCAGTGCTGCAAGAATCCCGGTCATGGCAATCGTCAGCGGAATATGATGTTTGAGCCAGTATTTCACTGCCAGATCACGGGCAACCGGCAGATCACCTGCCATGCGCCCCGTCTGTCCGTTCATTGCAAAGGAATAGGTTTTGCCATTCCATTTGGTATTCAGGAACCATACCGGAAACAGTCCGTACTTAACCTGTCCTTTATTTGTTACGGTAATTTTTTCCTGCTTCGTTGTAACAGTTGCATAACCTTTGACACTCGCTTCAAAGCCGTCCCTGACACTCTGTTTCATACGTTCATAGACACGGTCTGTCAGCTCGTCCGGTTCCTGGTCATACTTGTCTGCCATATATCCTGACAGATACGACAGATTGAATTCTGTCAGATCCTGATATTCATATGGTTCTATCGCTTCCATCATAGTATTATCAATTGCTTTGGAACCGTCTATCGGAATCTTTTCAAATTTCATCTTTCCCGCCCTGCTGATATGATAATATCTGGTTGCCGTATATTTATAATCGTCATCCTCCCAGACCCTGATCCTTGTGCCTTCATAGCTGAACCGCCCTGCTGTATCCAGATCAAACAGCCAGAACGGAACATAAACTGCTTTGATCTCTTCAAGATGATTTTCATCTTTGAATGTCTTCGGAAGAAGCGGTTTTCCTTCATAATGTTCCCTGAGTGCCTGTTTTGCTTCTTTTTTTGATTTCATAAACGGAATGATATAATCCGGGCGATAGGTATCTTTAAACTGTTCCGGCATGACCATCGGATTATCACAGTACGGGCAGACTGTAGCACCGGTCGTTTTTTCAGCCAGTACTTCTGCACCGCAGGACGGACAGCTCCACACTGCCATGTTGGATTTCTCTTCTGACTGCCACTGCTCTGGTTCAAATCCCTCCCAGCTCTGTGCAGTATCTTCTTCGACGGTGTCCTGCTGTTCAGCCAGCTTATCCAGTTCTTCCAGTGAATACTCCGTTCCACAGTATTCGCACTTCATTTTCTGGGAGCCGCTGTCAAACGTAAGTCCCGCTGAACAATTCGGGCATTTATAATTTACTGTATCCACCTGATCACCTCCTCAGGTTATGGTCTTGGTTTTCCACATTCAGAGCAGAACTTTCCTGTATTAACTGCTCCGCAGCTACAGGTCCACGGTCCTGCCGGACGCGGCTGTCCACACTCTGAGCAGAATTTTCCTGTATTGACTGCACCGCATGTACATGTCCATCCATTCTGTGGCTGCGTCTGAGGCTGAGGAGTATTCTGCGCCTGCTGCTGTCCCATCGCAAACAGATTCTGTGCATTCACGCTGCCTGCATTTGATGCCATGTTCATTCCTGCAAAAGCCATTGCCGGACCTGCATTCTGATTAGATGCTGCCGCCTGCATGGCACTTGCCTGTGCTCCGACCATATGTGCTGCTGCCATCGTCGGGTTACGGAATGCAGCATTTCTCTGCAGTTCCTTGATCATTGCTTCATCTTCCTCTGATGCTTTCACACTGGATACACCGAGAGAAACGATGCAGATTCCTCTTAAATTATTCCATTTTTCGGAAAGTACCTGGTTCAATGCATCAGAAAGTTCCTGCGTATGTCCCGGAAGTGCACTGTAACGGATGCCCAGCTCTGAAATTCTTGCAAATGCCGGCTGCAATGCTGTCATCAGTTCGCTTTTCAGCTGACCATCAATCTCTTCTCTTTCATAATCCTGCTCTACATTTCCGCATACATTCGTATAGAAAAGAATCGGGTTCGCAATACGATAGCTGTATTCACCAAAGCACTTAATAGAAATATCAATATCAAGACCAATATTCGTATCTACTACACGGAACGGAACCGGATTCGGCGTACCGTATTTATTACCTACAAGCTCTTTTGTGTTGACAAAGTATACTCTCTGGTCTTTCGGGGTCTCACCGCCAAAAGTAAAACGCTTACCGATCTGTTTAAAAACACTTCGGATTCCTTCTCCGAGATCTCCGCAGAAAACAGACGGTTCGGTAGACATATCATATACATATTCTCCCGGTTCTGCGCAGACGTCTACGACCTTTCCCTGCTCTACGATCAGCATACACTGGCCATCATTGACTGCGATCACAGATCCATTGGAAATAACATTTTCTGATCCATGTTTGTTTGAAGATCTTCCAGAAACTTTTTTATGTGCTTTTGTAACCAGGACATCGGCCGGCATGGCCTCACAGTAGAAATACTCTTTCCACTGGTCAGCCATTACACCGCCTGCTGCTCCTATTGCCGCTTTGATCAGTCCCATACGTAATTCCTCCTTTTTTTATGAAAGTTTGTAACTATTCAGTAGGTAGTATCCCGCGAGGTATTTTGGCATGTTTTTTGCCAAAATCCCGAGACATACAAGGCAAAATGCTATCACCGAAGGTGATTTGGAATGCATTTTGACTCATAACTGTGAGGGTACTGAACAGTTATGAAAGCTTATGAATAAACAGTCCGCTTCGAAGTTTTGGTTCAAACCAGGTAGATTTCGGCGGCATCAGTTTACTTTCGTCTGCGATCTGCATCAGATCCTCCATTGCTGTCGGGAACATGGCAAATGCCACTCCACCGGTCTTATCTGCAATCTCGGCAAGTTCACTCAGTTTATGACTTCCACCGACAAAACGGATTCTCTGGTCTGTACGTGGATCTCCGATTCCAAGTATCGGTGTGAGGACTTTTTCCTGAAGAATAGAAACATCCAGCTGTCCGACTACATCTTTCTTCGCATAGACATCTTCCCATGCTTTTAAATGGTACCAGTTTCCACCCACATACATACCCATGCAGTGTTTTTCCACCGGTTTACACGGGAATCCCGGCATGATCATCAGTTCAAAATTGAATTTCAGGCTGGCAATAAACGCATGCTCATCCATGCCATTCAGATCACGGACAACTCTGTTATATGCAAGGATCTTCAGCTGGTCATACGGGAATACTACAGAAAGGAAATAATTAAACTCCTCACTTCCATCATAATCCGGATGTTCTTCTCTTCGTTTAAGGCCAACCTTCACTGCTGATGCAGCTCTGTGATGTCCGTCTGCAATATATATAGAAGGAATATTTCCGAACTGTTCGCGGATCGTCTTAATCTCCTTCTCTCCATCGATTACCCATACACGATGTCCGATCTCATCATCTGCCACAAAATCATATACTGCTGCATGAGATGATTTCCACTGTTCCATCAGGTCCAGCAGTTCCTGCGGATAACGACACGCAAGATAGATCGGCCCTGTGTTTGCATCACATACATCCACGTGGCGGATACGGTCCTGCTCCTTATCTTCACGGGTCAGCTCATGCTTCTTCACAACGCCATTCATATAATCATCGATCGAGCAGCAGCCAACCAGCCCAGTCTGAGTCCTGCCTTTGCGGGTAAGCTCATAAATATAATAACATGGGGTATCATCCTGCTTCATTACACCATTTGTTTCCATATCTGTAAGATTCTGTTTCGCACGTTCATATACCTTCGGATCATACAGATCTGTCTCATCCGGCAGATCCATCTCTGCACGGTCTACATGAAGAAAGGAATCCGGATTCTTATCCCCGATTGCTTTTGCTTCTGCACGGTCTACAACATCATATGGAAGTGCCGCCACATCCGCTGCTTTTTCCGGTATAGGACGCAATGCCCGGAATGCCTGAAAAATAGCCATATTCATTGTCTCCTTTTCTGTGTCATCACTTATGTAAAAAGATATATTTATTTTATCATAGCACTTGTCTATTTTCAACAAACACCACTTTTTTTCGACACACTAACTTTTTTTGTCAAAACCTAAAACTTTTTGTATTTATTCTTGCAAATTTACATATTTATGATATGATAGATTTAAAAAGAAAGAAAAATTATGAGTTCTAAAGAATTTTTTTAAGGAGGGTTTTTCACATGACAGA
>CAVFJK010000088.1:732-8592 GCA_963622815.1 Ruminococcus bicirculans (ex Wegman et al. 2014) | reverse complement strand
GTTTTTTATTATCTGAATTGCGGCATATCTCCCGCAGAGACAGCCTTTATATTAAGAATGTACCTGTATTGCAGGGACTTTTCAAGGTAATATTTTCCGATAAAAGATGAATATTTTACGGTTGACAGAATGAATGGAGCGAGTTATGATTGGTTCAAACGGAAACGTTTCGGTTTCGCGGCCGTTTCCGACAAAAAGTAAGCAAATAAAACATATATATACCATTAGGAGGAGATCATTATGCCACTTGTTACATCTAAAGAAATGCTGTTGAAAGCTCAGGAAGGCGGTTACGCAGTCGGTGCATTTAATGCGGAAAATATGGAGATGGTCAAAGCAATCATCCAGGCAGCAGAAGAACTGAAAGCACCGGTTATGATCCAGACCACACCATCTACAGTTAAATACGGTACTGTGGAGACTTATGCAGCAATCGTTGCAGCAGAAGCAAAGAAAGCATCTGTTCCGGTATGCCTTCATCTGGATCATGGCAGCAGCTTTGAACTGGCTATGCAGGCTATGCATGCAGGTTACACATCTGTTATGATCGATGGCTCAAAACTGAATTTCGAAGAAAATATTGCAGAGACAAAACGTGTGGCTGATGTAGCAAGAGCACTGGATATTCCATGTGAAGCTGAGCTTGGTAAAGTCGGCGGCAAGGAAGACGATCTGGAAGCGGAAGCAGATACGAATACAGATCCGCAGGAAGCCAGAGAATTCGTAGAACGTACAGGCGTTACTTCTCTTGCTGTTGCAATCGGTACAGCACACGGCTTCTATGTGGGAACTCCGGTTCTTGATAAAGAGCGTCTCAGCGGGATCCGGGAAGTGGTAGATATCCCGCTGGTTCTTCACGGAGCATCCGGACTCAGTGATGAGGATGTTATGGACTGCGTAAAACGTGGTATCTGCAAGGTAAACTTTGCTACAGAACTTCGTGCCGCATACTCTAAGGCAGTGAAGGAACTTCTCGCAGAAAAACCGGACACTATTGATCCGAAAGCATATGGTAAGACAGCGATCGCAGCAGTGAAAGAGCTTGTTATGGCAAGAATGAAAGTCTGCGGATGTGACGGCAAAGCCGAATAAAAATTATAATACAGGTACTGCAGCTATACAGCAGACCTGACAGGAAAGCAGTGTGGCGGGATGGCAGCAACGATGAAAGACATTGCCAGGCAGACAGGACTCGGTCTGGCGACGATTTCCTCCTATTTTAATGGAGGAAATGTCCGGGAGAAAAACAGAATAAAGATCGAAGCAGCTATAGAAGAACTTCATTATGAAGTCAATGAGGTTGCCAGAGGTCTCAAGACCAATGCGACCAGGACTATCGGGGTTGTGATCCCGGAGCTGAACAACACATTCTGTGCAGAGATCATTACCGGAATGGAAGATATCCTGCGAAACCATGGGTATGCAACGATCGTGTGCGACTGTCGTACTGACAAGAAGCTGGAACGGGAGGCAGTAGATTTTCTGATTCGACGACGTGTGGACGGGATTATCAATATGCCTGTAGATGAAGAAGGAAATCATCTGAAGAACTTCCAGAAGACCGGTAAACCGATCGTTCTGATCGACCGTAAGATTCAGGGTATCAATTGTGACAGCGTTCTGGTAGACAATGAAAAAGCTGCTGAGGATGCTGTGCGTCAGTTTATCGAAAGGGGTCATCGGTATATTGGGATTATCGGAGGACCGAAGGGGATTTCTACCGCACAGGAACGCCTGGCGGGATATTATAAAGCAATGGAGAAGGCCGGGCTTCCGGTCAGAGAATCACTGATCTGTCATGGCGATTACACAATTCAGGGCGGAGCCAGAAGCCTGGAAGAGCTTGTTGAGAAGAATCCGGAAATGACAGCCGTGTTTGTCACAAATTATGAGATGACAATGGGAGCCATGATCGGAGTCAATGAGCTGGGAATACAGATTCCGGAGAAACTTTCCATGATCGGATTTGACAACCTGCAGTTTGCCAGAGCCTGTAATCCGAAGCTGACGATCGTATCACAGCCAACTGATGGTATTGCACGGGAAGTGGCACGGATCATGCTGGAGCATCTGGAAAATAATAAAGATGGATCCGGGGAACTGTTTTCGAAGAAACTTCAGACAGAGATCATTGAGGGAAAATCGGTAAGTTCGATAGGAGCAGCAAAATGAAAAAAATATATTTACTTGGAATCGATATCGGAACAAGTGCCTGCAAGGTTGCTGTGTTTGACAGAGATGGTAAGGTTCTGGCAGCGGCAAACGGCGATTATCCGGTATATTATCCACATGAGGGATGGGCGGAGCAGAATCCGGAAGAATGGTGGAGTGCAGTCTGCGGAGCGACCAGAGAAACCATTCAGAAAGCAGGTATTGCACCGGAGGAGATCGCAGGTGTAGGGATTGATGGCCAGAGCTGGTCTGCGATTGCTATTGACAGAGAAGGCAAAGTCCTGACCAATACACCGATCTGGATGGACACCAGAGCACAGTCCATCTGCGACCGACTGAATAAAGAAATCGGTGCGGATGCGATCTTTGAGGTGGCTGGAAATTCACTTCAGCCGTCTTATACGACTGCGAAGATCATCTGGTATAAAGAGAATCTTCCGGAAGTCTATGCGAAAATCTATAAGATCCTTCAGTCCAACAGCTATATTGCATTTAAGCTGACAGATGCCATTACGCAGGATGTTTCACAGGGATATGGCATCCACTGCTTTGATATGAGAAAAGGTTGCTGGGATGAGAAGATGTGCGAACGTCTTGGAATTCCGATGGAATTTCTTCCGGAAATCTGCAACTGTGACCATGTAGTCGGTACGGTTACAGCAAAGGCAGCAGAGGAATGCGGACTTGCAGAGGGCACACCGGTTGTTGCCGGAGGACTGGATGCAGCCTGTGGAACACTTGGAGCCGGAGTCATCCATCCGGGTGAAACGCAGGAACAGGGCGGACAGGCCGGCGGCATGAGTATCTGTCTTGATGAATATAAAGCAGATCCGCGTCTTATTCTGGGCTATCATGTTATTCCGGATAAGTGGCTTCTTCAGGGAGGAACTACCGGAGGCGGCGGAGTCATGCGCTGGTTTGAGCGTGAATTCGCAGATTATGAGCGGATGATGAAAGAACAGTCAGGAGTTTCTTCTCTGAATCAGCTTAATGAGATTGCGGAAAAAGTTGCCCCAGGTTGTGATGGAATGGTATTCCTTCCATATATGTCAGGTGAGCGTTCCCCAATCTGGAACCCGTATGCAAAAGGCGTTTTCTATGGCCTTGATTTTTCTAAGACGAAAGGTCACATGGTTCGTGCCTGCATGGAAGGCGTAGCACTTTCTCTCCGTCATAACCTTGAAGTAGCAGAAGAAGCCGGAGCAGAAGCAGAAGTTTTAAGAGCTATGGGTGGTTCCGCGAATTCCCTTCTCTGGACTCAGATTAAAGCTGACATTACCGGAAAACCAATCGTTGTACCGGCATCCGATACAGCGACCACCCTCGGGGCGGCACTCCTCGCAGGTGTAGGTGTAGGTCTTTATAAAGATTACGATGAGGCAGTATCCCTTACCGTAAAAGAAACTCGCCGCCACGAACCAAATCCAGAGAATAAAGCAGTTTACGATAAAACATACGAGACCTACCTTGAAATCTATAAATCACTGGCCCATATGATGACCGCAAAATAAAAAGTGCAGGCTCTATATGATAATAGATAGTAACATACTCGAATAATTAATACATTTTATTACTTAATGAAAAATCTTAATGCAGTATTGTTTTTATATTGCATGTAAGAGTAACTTGTCCCCAATAGAATGTCCCCATACAGGACACCTTACATATTTAAACAACCAGGAGAAAACGCCCTCACCACAACCTTCTGCATGGAATAACCAGGAGTATCTTGCTTTTCATGCAGGGGGAGTCTGAGGGGGCGACGCTCGCCCCCTCGGGGTTTACTCCCACTTCCCAAAGTGGGAAACTTCCTCTACTTCCAAGTAGAAGAAAAAGGGCTTTCTCTTCTTTCACGAAAGGAGAAATACATATTATGAAAGCAGCAGTAGTAGTTGCAAACGAAGATGTACAGTATCAGGAAATTGAAGAACCAAAAGTAACAAAAGGAGCCGTAAAGATCAAAGTAAGATACTCCGGTATCTGCGGTTCCGACATCCCGCGTGTACTGAACCATGGAGTTCATTTCTATCCAATCGTTCTCGGACATGAATTTTCCGGCGACGTTGTAGAAGTTGGCGAAGGCGTAACAAAGGTTAAAGTTGGCGACCGTGTATCCGGTGCTCCGCTTCTTCCATGTATGAAATGTGATGACTGCCAGCAGGGAAACTTCTCCCTCTGTAAACACTACAGCTTCATCGGTTCCAGACAGCAGGGAAGCAACGCAGATTATGTAGTAGTTCCGGAGCAGAATGCAGTTCCGTTTGACAAGAGCGTTTCTTATGAGCAGGGTGCTATGTTTGAGCCTGCAACAGTTGCTATCCACGGTGTATTCCAGAACGACTATCATGGTGGTGAATACGTAGCAATCCTTGGCGGCGGTACTGTCGGAATGTTCACTATGCAGTGGACTAAGATCTTCGGTTCCAAGAAAGTAGTTGTATTTGATATCAGTGATGAACGTCTTGACCTTGCAAAACGTCTCGGTGCAGACGAGATCATCAATACAAAAGAAGAAGGTTACATGGAAAAAGCCATGGCAATCACAGGCGGTAAAGGATATGGCTTCGTATTTGAGACAGCAGGACAGGTTCCGACCATGCATATGGCATTCGAACTGGCTGCAAACAAAGCACATGTATGCTTCATCGGTACACCACATGAGAATCTGACCTTTACGCCAAAACAGTGGGAAAACATGAACCGTAAAGAATTTAAACTTACAGGATCATGGATGTCCTACAGTGCACCATATCCGGGACGTGAATGGGATCTGACAGCACATTACTTTGCAACGGGTCAGCTGAAATTTGATCCGGGCTTCATCTATAAAAAGATTCCGATGAGCCAGACACAGGAAGCATTCCAGTTATTTAAGACTCCGGGACTTGTAAAAGGTAAGATTCTGTTATCAAACGAGGAAGAATAAATGATACTGACAGTGACATTAAATGCCGCGATCGACAAGCGATATGTGGTAGATGATTTTAAAGTGGGCGAAGTAAACAGAGTTCGGGAATGTTCTTACGTTCCCGGAGGTAAAGGCCTCAATGTATCAAAACCGGCATCCATCTATGGGGCAGAAGTCGTAGCTACTGGCTTTGTCGGCGGTCATGCAGGTAACTATATCGAAGATGCTCTGAAACCGTTTGGCATTAAAGGTGAGTTTTATCATGTAGATGCAGAGAGCAGATCCTGTATCAATATCTGGGATGAAGTCAATCATGTACAGACGGAATTCCTGGAGCCGGGATTTACCCTGACCGAAGAAGATTTCCATGGATTTGAAAAGAAATTCAAAGAGCTGGTGAAAGATGCTGACGTTGTTTCCATGTCCGGAAGCGTACCGAAAGGACTTGACGGAACTGCATATCAGCGACTGGTCAAAATTGTAAAAGAAGCCGGAAAGCCGGTTATCCTTGATACCAGCGGTAAGCTCCTTGAAATGGGAATTGAGGCATGCCCGACATTGATTAAACCGAATATTGATGAGATCCGTATGCTGACAGGAAAACATTGTGACGATATTCAGGATATCATTGAAGCGGCTAAGAAGATTCATGAGAACGGTGTTGAGATCGTTGCAGTTTCACTCGGAGCAGACGGCTCTCTGGCAGTCAGTGACGAGGGAACTTACCGTGCAATCGTTCCGAAGATTGATGCAGTAAATACGGTAGGATGTGGCGATTCCATGATCGCAGGTTTTGCACTTGGTTTAAGTGAGGGACTTTCTCTGGAAGAGACCTTGAGAAGAGCAAGTGCAATCTCAGCGGCAGCTGCGATGCGTGAGGAAACAGGATTCTTTGTTATGGAAGATATGGAGAAACTGCTTCCACTTATCAAGATAGAAAAACTTTAAGATACCAGGGTTAAAAGAGTGCATAGCACGGAACAATCCATAGGTATCTATATATGAAATCGAAAACTATATAATGCAAAATTCAGGAGGAAACAGAAATGGCAGAATTTATCGATCCGGCAATCGTGCCGAAAGTAACACTTCCATCAGGAGAAAAAGTTCCATGCATGGGAATTGGAACTTTTGGCTCTGACAGAGTGAGCGCAGAAGATGTGTCTGCAGCAGTTGCAGGAGCACTTCGCAGCGGATATCGTATGTTCGACTGTGCTGCATGCTACGGAAACGAGCATCAGATCGGAGAAGTTTTCAAAGCAGCAATCGATGAAGGAGTTGTAGAAAGAAAAGAACTCTTCATTATGACAAAAGTATGGAACGATATGCACAGAAAAGTTGAAGAAGCCTGCACAAAGAGCATTCAGGATCTTCAGTGTGATTACGTAGATCTGTATTTCATCCACTGGCCATTCCCGAACTATCATGCACCATTCTGTGATGTGGATTCCAGAAATCCGGATTCCAGACCATTCAGCGTAGAAGAATTTATGGATACTTATCGTCAGTGCGAAGAGCTGGTAGAAAAAGGAAAGATCCGTTACATTGGTATCTCCAACATGACTATTCCGAAACTGGAGGCAGTTCTTCCATTAATGAAGATTAAACCGGCAGCCTGTGAACTGGAACTTCATCCGTGTTTCCAGCAGCAGGAACAGTTTGATTACCTCGTAGCACATAACATTCAGCCAGTAGGATATATGCCGCTTGGCTCACCAAGAAGACCGGAAAGAGATATCTGCCCGGAAGATGTAGCTGATATGCAGACACCTGAAATGCAGGAGATCGCCAAAGCGCACGGCGTACATCCGGCACTGATTGCACTGAAATGGGCTCATCAGAGAGGCGAAATCTCCATTCCATTCTCTGTACATAACTACGTAAGCAATCTGAAATGCGTAACAGAAGATCCGCTGACAGATGAAGAAATGGCTAAGATTGCCACTCTGGAGAGAGGTAACAGACTTGTTAAAGGACAGGTGTTCCTGTGGGAAGGTGCTAAAGACTGGCATGATCTGTGGGATGAAGAGGGATTTATTGTTAAATAAGGGAACTGCCCTTTGACCCGTCAACGATTTAATTTGACAATTGAAATAAACTGCGAGGGGAGGGTGCTCATAGTTGCGAAGGCCGCTCTCCCCTCGTGCACCCCACCGGGCCACGCCTGTGTGGGGTATTTTCTTCTCACATCCGCGTGCCAGAGAAATCATCCGTATATAAATCCTTCACCTGGCATGAAAATATGATATCTCTGTACCGGATTGATCCGCTGCTGACAATCTACAAAGTATGCCGGATTCACTGCATTCACATCATACAGGTCAAAATGTGTCGGAATCAGCATCTTACAATGTGTCTCTTTTGCAAGGGTAAGGGCTTCGACACTGTCAAAGCATCCGATAATATCTCCACGATTTCTGTAGTAATCCCGCCCGTTGATTGGTAGCATCAGAATATCCGTATCCATAATTCTCTCCGTCAGTCCATCATACATACAGCAGTCCCCTGAATGATATAATGTGACATTTCCAAATGTAAAACGATATCCAACTTCCTCATATCCCTCGTTTCCATCCGGATGTAGTTCCTCATGAGCAGAAGGCACAGCCATGAAAGTGAATGGTTCATCGTCCGATACATATTTTTTATCTGTACGAACTCCTTGGATACGATTTGTGGCAATGTTATATCCACCGATGACGGAAACAATTGCCTGCGGCACAATAAATGTAGCTTTTTTATTTACATGTGCAATAGCAGAGAGTGTATCTGGATCTGCG
>CAVFJK010000088.1:0-722 GCA_963622815.1 Ruminococcus bicirculans (ex Wegman et al. 2014) | reverse complement strand
CGATCTGCGTGATCATAACGAGCATGCGTACAGAAGACATAATCAACAAAATCCAGGTCCTCTCCTGTAAGCGGAGCCGGATAACGACGTACCCACTGAACCAGTTCACTGCAACAGTTTCGGTCCACATAATCAGACAGATATCCGTCAATCAAAATATATTTCTCACGGTATTTCAAAAGAAAACCAACCTGTCCAAGATAGAAAATCCCAACCTGATCTTTTGTAAGATTCTTATTCAGTATTTCGCTTTTTAATCCCATAAATGCTGCCTCCAAAAAAGAATTCATTTTGTTATTGACAATTTTATCACTGCGTGATATAAAAGTCAATGAAAGATGAAACAAGAAAAACGAAATAATAAAAATAGCTGACGAATAGAAATAACGAACGAATAAAAGTAAGAAATAACAACGATAAAGGACACTAATCTATGGAAAATAAAGTAATCAATCAACTGAATATGAGAGAGATGAATCTGAATGAAGTTCTGAAGATCATCCGTGAGCAGGGTCCCCTGACCAGACGAAAACTTCAGGAGCTTACCGGACTGAGCTGGGGAGGTGTTTCCCAGATTGTTACACGATTGCTGAAACAGAACCTGATCATCGAAGAAAAAGATATGACTCAGACATCAGGCAGGAAACCAACCTGCCTGATGATCAACGGACAGCAGAATCTTGTGCTTGGAATAGATATAAACAGCAGCGGAATCACTGCAG
>CAVFJK010000087.1:10492-11225 GCA_963622815.1 Ruminococcus bicirculans (ex Wegman et al. 2014) | reverse complement strand
GTAAATGACAGTGAAGAGAGAGAACTGATGGGTCACAAGGTCACATTCTTTGACATCCAGTCCACTAAGGCAAAACAGTACGGATTCTGTATGGACATGGGTAATGGCGAGAAGCTGACCTGCTGTGGTGACGAGCCATACAATGAATGCGAGAAGAAATATGCCGAAAACAGTAAGTGGCTGCTTCATGAGGCTTTCTGTCTCTATGACCAGGCAGATATTTTTCACCCATATGAAAAACATCATTCCACAGCAAAAGATGCCAGCGAGCTGGCAGAGCAGCTTGGTGTGCAGAATCTGATCCTTTATCACACAGAGGATAAAAACCTCGCCCGCCGTAAAGAATTATATACAGAAGAAGGAAAGAAATATTTCAGCGGAAATCTGTATGTGCCGGAAGACCTGGAAAAGATTGAATTATAGGCGGATTTATGGTATTGTATTTAGGTATGATTATATAGAAAGAAGGTGAAGCTGTGGTTGAATTAGATCAGTTCAAGAGTATTCTTGCAACATACACAGAACCATTAGTGGAAGTGAGGGATTCACTTTGACCTCGCTAATAAAGAGCAGAGAGTCGAAGAACTAGAGCGCGAAATGGAAGCGCCTGATTTCTGGGATAATGCAGAAGTTTCCCAGCAGAAAATGAAAGAACTCAAGAGCATGAAAGACGACATGGAAATCTATCACAGTCTGGAGACCCAGATGGAAGATATGGAGACCATGATCGAGA
>CAVFJK010000087.1:0-10421 GCA_963622815.1 Ruminococcus bicirculans (ex Wegman et al. 2014) | reverse complement strand
ACCATGATTGAGATGGGCTATGAGGAAAATGATCCGGAGATCATTCCGGAGATTCAGGAGATGCTGGATGAGTTCCAGAAGAATTTTGACAGCATTCGAGTAAAAACTTTATTATCAGGAGAATATGACAGTGAAAATGCGATCATTAAGCTGAATGCCGGAGCAGGTGGAACAGAAGCCTGTGACTGGTGTGGAATGCTTTATCGTATGTACAGCCGCTGGGTAGACCGTAAGGGCTTTACAATGGAAGTCCTGGATTATCTGGACGGAGATGAAGCAGGCGTGAAGTCTGTAACATTCCAGGTAAACGGCGAGAATGCCTATGGTTATCTGAAATCCGAGAAGGGTGTGCATCGTCTGGTTCGTATTTCACCGTTTAATGCAGCCGGTAAACGTCAGACATCATTTGTGTCCTGCGATGTTATGCCGGATATTAAGAAAGATCTGGATGTTGAGATCAATGATGATGATATCCGTATCGATACCTACCGAAGCAGTGGTGCCGGCGGACAGCATATCAATAAGACATCATCAGCAATCCGTATCACGCATTTCCCTACCGGAATCGTGGTACAGTGTCAGAATGAACGTTCCCAGCATATGAATAAAGATAAAGCGATGCAGATGCTGAAAGCAAAGCTGTATCTTCTGAAACAGCAGGAGGCAGAGGCAAAGCTTTCCGGTATCCGCGGAGAAGTTACCGATATTGGCTGGGGTAATCAGATCAGATCCTATGTTATGCAGCCATACACAATGGTAAAAGACCACAGAACCAGCGAAGAGACCGGCAATGTGGATGCCGTTCTGGATGGTGATATTGATCCGTTTATCAATGCATATCTGAAATGGATCGCCCTGTCAAACAAACCGGCAGAGCAGCAGTAAAAAATCCTTGCAGAGTTCGTCCTTGTATGATAACATATCCCTCATAGGGAAACACGTGTTCTTGATGAACGGACATTTCCTGAGAGGGATATATCAAAGGACTCAATAGGAACAGGAAGATTGGAATGGATAAAATAACAGAGAAGAAAAAGTATTTTGTAGTCAGGGAGCGCGCAGTTCCGGAAGTATTGTTGAAGGTGGTACAGGCAAAGCGTCTGCTTGATTCAGGCAGGGCACAGACTGTACAGGATGCAGCAGAACAGACCGGAATCAGTCGAAGCTCCTTTTATAAATATAAGGATGATATTTTTCCTTTTCACGAAGAGACAAGAGGAAAGACCATTACCTTCATTATTCAGATGGATGATGAACCTGGACTTTTATCTGTGGTACTTCAGACCATTGCATATTTTCATGGAAATATTCTTACGATTCATCAGAGTATTCCGATCAATGGAATTGCAACTCTCACGCTCAGTGTAGATATTCTTCCGGGAGAGGGAGATGCAGAAGCCATGGTTGAAGAGATCGAGAGTCGGGAAGGAATTCATTATCTGAAGATCCTTGGAAGAGAATAAAATTATTTTACACAGGAGGAAGATATGGTTAATATCGCGGTATTAGGATACGGTACAGTCGGAAGTGGGGTGGTAGAGGTTATCAACACAAACCACAAAAGCATCAATAAGCGTGCAGGACAGGAAATCAACATCAAATATGTCCTTGATCTGAGAGATTTTCCGGGAGATCCGGTAGAGAAGGTTCTGGTACATGATTATGAGATTATTGCCAATGACCCGGAAGTAGATATTGTAGTAGAAGTTATGGGCGGTATTGAGCCGGCATATACATTCGTAAAAAGAGCACTGGAATCAGGAAAGAGTGTCTGCACTTCCAATAAAGCTCTGGTTGCAAAACATGGCCCGGAACTGATGGAGATTGCAAAAGCGAAAAATATTAATTTCCTGTTTGAAGCAAGCTGCGGCGGTGGAATCCCGATCATCCGTGCGCTCAATGGCTCTCTGACAGCAGATGAGATTGATGAGATTACAGGTATCCTGAATGGAACCACGAACTACATGATGTACAAAATGGCAACAGAAGGCTCTGATTTTGATGTAGTTCTTAAAGAAGCGCAGCAGAAGGGATATGCAGAGGCTGACCCGACTGCAGACATAGAAGGCTATGATGCATGCCGTAAGATTGCAATCCTGTCTTCACTCGCTTATGGAAAGTTCCTGAATTATGAAGACGTTTATACAGAAGGAATCACAAAGATCACACCGGAAGATATGGAATACGCTGAAGAACTTGGCATGACCATTAAACTTCTTGGAACGAGCCATAAACTGGAAGATGGTTCTTTCTCTGCGCTGGTTGCTCCGTTCATGGTAGGTCAGAAGAGTCCGCTGTACAGCGTTAATGATGTGTTTAATGCAGTTTTTGTTCATGGAAATATGCTTGGAGATGCAATGTTCTATGGAAGTGGAGCTGGTAAACTTCCAACTGCAAGCGCTGTAGTAGCCGATGTGGTTGATGAAGCGAAGAATCTTCATGAGAATATTGCGACAAACTGGTCAAATGAGCCGATGACACTGAAACCGATGGATGAGACTGAGGGAAGATTCTTTGTCAGAATTAAAGGTGTGACGGAAGCACAGGCAGAAGCTGTTTTTGGAAAGATTCAGACTGTAAAAGTTGCTTCACTTTCAGATGAATTTGGGTTTATTACAGAGTGCATGAAACAGGGAGAATATAAAGAAAAGATCAGTAAACTGAATGGTGAAGTAATCGCCATGATCCGTGTAAAAGACTGAGAAAATTATATTCCGGGAGGAAGCTATGTTAATAGTAAAGAAATTCGGAGGTACATCTGTAGCGAATAAAGAGCGTATCTATAACGTTGCAAACAGATGTGTTGAAGAATACAAAAAAGGAAATGACGTGGTAGTCGTTCTGTCTGCGATGGGTAAATATACAGATGAGCTGATCTCCATGGCAGAAGATATCAATGATAAACCGCCAAAAAGAGAAATGGATATGCTCTTTACGATCGGTGAGCAGATGTCTGTAGCTCTGATGGCGATGGCATTTGATAAACTGGGAGTTCCGGCAGTATCACTGAATGCATTTCAGGTAGCTATGCATACAACAAGTGTGCACGGAAATGCCCGCCTGAAAAGAATTGATACCGAACGTATCCGCCGGGAACTGGAAAATCGCAAGATCGTTGTTGTTACCGGATTCCAGGGTGTCAATAAATACGATGATTATACAACTCTGGGAAGAGGCGGTTCTGACACGACTGCAGTTGCTCTTGCGGCAGCTCTTCACGCAGATGCCTGCGAAATCTATACAGATGTTGATGGCGTTTATACAGCAGATCCTCGTAAAGTACCGAAGGCACGTAAGCTGAAAGAAATCACTTACGATGAGATGCTTGATCTTGCTACACTTGGAGCAGGCGTGCTTCATAACCGTTCTGTAGAGATGGCAAAGAAATATGGCGTACCGCTTGTGGTACGTTCTAGTCTGAATAACAGTGAAGGAACTGTCGTAAAGGAGGAAGTTACAGTGGAAAGAATGCTGATCAGCGGAGTTGCGCTTGATACAGATGCAGTGAGAATTGCGGTAATCGGTCTGAAAGATGTACCGGGTATGGCATTTAAATTATTTGATGTTCTGGCTAAGAAACACATTAATGTTGACGTTATCCTGCAGTCTATCGGACGTGCGGGCACAAAGGATATTTCCTTTACCGTAGACGGAAAAGACCTGGATGATGCAATTGCAGCGCTGGAAGAAAATAAAACGAGACTTGGCTATCAGGAACTTCATTCAGAGAGAAATATTGCAAAACTTTCTATCGTTGGAGCCGGAATGATGAGCAATCCTGGTGTTGCAGCAAAAATGTTTGAAAGCCTTTACAATGAGGGCGTCAACATCAACATGATTTCAACTTCTGAGATCCGTGTGACTGTTCTGATCAATGAAAAAGATGGTGTGAGAGCCATGAACGCAGTGCATGATGCATTTAATCTCGCAGATTGAGAATGAATGTGAGTTACTGTAAAAGCGCAGAACAGTAAACTTAAAGAATACTAACAATTCCATCTTCGTAAATATATTCTCAGATTTGCGGAGGTGGAATTTTTGTCTGATGCCCGGAGGAAGGGCAGATAGGAGAAAAATAAGAAATAATGAATACTGGACAGAGAAAATACTGGAAGACCTATGCAAAGGCACATCTTAAAGGCAAATGGGGCATTGCGATCGCAGGAATGCTTGCGGTGCAGGGATTTAATCTGCTTGGAAGTCTTTTGGCGATTGTGCTGTTTCCGGGAGACTCGGTGTTTACGCTGGTCTTGAGTGAAATTTTTTCATTTATTGTATCTCTGATCGGACTGATATTCAGTACAGGATACTGCTATATGGAATTGAATATCTACCGGGGAAAAGAATACAAACTTGGTGATCTGGTGCATATGTTTCGCGGCCAGTCGGACCATGTGCTGACGGCAGGACTTGTTATAACACTGCTCAATACCGTGGCTCAGATTCCGGTTTATTACGTTACTTATGCGTTGGATCAGGGAATGACCATGGAAAGTATGCTGCACTGGGCCAGACTGTTTTTTATCGCAGTTACGTTTAGTATGGTGCTGAGTGTCATTCTGACAGTGCCGTTTACGCTGGTATTCTGCCTGCTGGCAGATAATCCGGAACTGGGCGGAATAGAAGCATTAAGGACAAGTGCCCGACTGATGAAGGGTCATATTATACAGTATCTTTTACTGGAATTGAGCTTTGTTCTGCTGATGTTTCTTTCCATGTTTACGATATACATCGGTTTTCTGTGGCTGCTCCCATATATGGAATTCACAGAGACTGCTTTTTATCTGTATGTGACAGGTGAGCTGGAAGAGCAGAGAATGGAACAGGAGAGAGATGACTATAATTCTGAGGCATAAAAGGAGAATACAATGGATATTATTCAGGTGATAACTAAAGAACTTAATGTGGAAAAATGGCAGGTTGATGCAGCAGTCAAACTGATTGATGAGGGCTGCACGATTCCATTTATTTCACGATATCGTAAAGAAGCAACAGGCTCTTTAAATGATGAGCAGCTTCGTACACTTCATGAGAGACTGACTTATCTTCGAAATCTGGAAGATAAGAAGAATCAGGTGCTTGGAAGCATCGAAGAGCAGGGAAAACTGACACCGGAGCTGAAAAAGCAGATTCTGGATGCGCAGACACTGGTCGTAGTAGAAGACCTTTATCGTCCGTTCCGCCCGAAACGTCGTACCCGTGCGATCATCGCAAAAGAAAAAGGACTGGAACCGCTGGCAAACATTATTATGCTGCAGATGACAGATAAACCGATCGAGGAAGAGGCGCAGGCTTTTGTATCCGAGGAGAAAGGCGTAGAAACGGCTGCAGATGCGATAAATGGTGCGAAAGATATCATTGCAGAGCATATCTCTGATGAGGCGGATTATCGTATCTATATCCGTAAACTGACAATGGACAGAGGCACTATTGTATCCGCAGCAAAGAAACCGGAAGAATCTTCTGTTTATGAGATGTATTATGAATTTGAAGAACCGATCAAAAAGCTTGCCGGACATCGTGTGCTTGCTCTGAACCGTGGCGAAAAAGAAAAGATTCTTACTGTTAAGATCAATGCACCGGAAGAAGAGGCAATGGGATGGCTGCAGAAGCAGGTCATCACAAAAGACAATCCAGTCACAAAACCGATTCTTCGTGAAGTAGTGGAGGACAGCTATAAGCGTCTGATCGCACCGGCTATTGAGCGTGAAATTCGAAGTGATCTGACAGAAAAAGCAGAGGACGGAGCTATTCATGTATTTGGAAAGAACCTGCAGCAGCTTCTGATGCAGCCTCCAATCGTTGGAAAAGTAGTTCTCGGATGGGACCCGGCTTTCCGTACAGGCTGTAAACTGGCGGTTGTAGACGAGACAGGTAAGGTTCTGGATACAACCGTCATCTATCCGACAGCACCGACAAATGATGCAAAGATTCGTGCAGCAAAAGAAACACTCAAGAAACTGATCAAGAAGTACAATGTTTCTCTGATCTCTCTTGGAAACGGAACTGCATCCAGAGAATCTGAGCAGATCATTGTGGAACTTCTGAAAGAGATTCCGGAGAAAGTACAGTATGTGATCACAAATGAGGCTGGTGCGTCTGTTTATTCCGCAAGTAAGCTGGCAACTGAGGAATTCCCGAACTTTGATGTTGGACAGAGAAGTGCGGCTTCCATCGCAAGACGTCTGCAGGATCCGCTGGCAGAGCTGGTTAAGATCACACCGCAGTCTATTGGTGTTGGTCAGTATCAGCATGATATGAACCAGAAAAAGCTTGGAGAAGCTCTGAGTGGTGTTGTAGAGGACTGTGTAAATAAAGTTGGTGTGGACCTGAATACAGCATCTGCATCACTTCTGGAATATATTTCCGGTATCAGTAAAGTGATCGCAAAGAATATTGTGGCTTATCGTGAAGAGAACGGAAGATTTGAGAGTCGCCGTGAACTTCTGAAAGTTGCGAAACTCGGACCGAAAGCATTTGAGCAGTGTGCAGGTTTTGCACGTATCACAGGAGGAAAGAATCCTCTTGATGCAACCAGTGTGCATCCGGAAAGTTATGAGGCAGCACAGAAAGTTCTGGAGAAGCTGGGATATACACCGGAAGATATCACAGGTGGTAAGCTGAGTGGTCTTTCAAAGCAGATCAAGAATTACAAGAAACTGGCTGAGGAGCTTGGCGTTGGTGAACCGACACTTCGTGATATCGTGAAAGAACTGGAGAAACCGGCACGAGATCCACGTGATGAGATGCCGAAACCGGTACTGAGAACAGATGTGCTTGATATGAAGGACCTGAAAGAAGGCATGATCCTGAAAGGAACTGTTCGTAATGTTATTGATTTCGGAGCTTTTGTAGATATCGGTGTGCACCAGGATGGACTTGTGCATATCTCCGAGATGACCGAGAGATATATCAAACATCCACTCGAGGCAGTGTCTGTTGGGGATGTTGTGGATGTGCGGGTTATTGGAGTAGATTTAAAGAAGAAGAGAATCAGCTTGTCCATGAAGGGGATTAAATAAAACAGAGTGAAGTAATACGTGAAGTGTGCAGGATGAATGTGCATTAATTTCAGAAACGGCTTCATCGCTTAGAAATACTAAGGCGTAAAAAATATGTTAAAACCATACAGCAAAATTCACAAACTCGCTGTCGCTCAGACAGTGTGAATTTTGTGTATAACACATATTTTTTACACCTAAGTTTTTCTACAGCTCTTGCAGATGTTTCTGAAATCAAAAACACATTACACCTGCACTTGTAAGTTCTCGATACTTTCAGCTATGCCAGTGCATTTTACTTTGTTGGCTGTTTTATAGTAATGCCCCTCGCCCTGGACAGCGCTATTTGTAGTGCGTGCGGGGGAGAAAAAAGATATATCTTTTAAACGTTGCGTAAATAATAAGAACTATTTATCCCCATCAGCTCAGCAGAGCAGAATCATTAGTGAACTCCTGTCCGCTTGCTTTCTCAAACTGATCCAGCAGATTTCTTACAGTCAGTTTCTTTTTCTCCTCACCCTGAATATCCAGGATAATCTTACCTTCCATCATCATGATCAGACGGTTTCCATGTGCGATCGCATCATGCATATTGTGTGTGATCATCATGGTAGTCAGGTGATCTCGATTAACGATCATCTCCGTGATCTCAAGTACCTTTGCAGCTGTCTTCGGGTCAAGGGCTGCTGTATGTTCATCCAGGAGCAACAGCTTCGGTTTCTGGAGCGTAGCCATCAGCAGTGTCAGTGCCTGTCTCTGTCCACCGGAAAGAAGTCCGACTTTAGAAGTGAGACGATCTTCCAGTCCGAGTCCAAGAATCTTCAGCAGTTCTTTATATTCTTCACGTTCAGCCTTTGTGATACCGGATTTCAGGAGACGAAGTTTTCCGCGACGTTTTGCGAGTGCAAGGTTTTCTTCGATACCCATTGTAGCAGCAGTTCCGGTCATAGGATCCTGGAAAACACGTCCCAGGTAAGCTGCTCTTTTATGTTCAGATAATTTTGTAACATCGACTCCGTCAATGATGATCTGTCCTTCATCAACTGGCCAGGTACCGGCTACTGCATTCAGCATAGTGGATTTACCGGCACCGTTTCCTCCGATGACAGTAACGAAATCTCCTTCGTTCAGTGTGAGGTTCAGACCGTTCAGAGCCACTTTTTCATTGATCGTTCCAGGATTAAAAGTTTTATAAATATTTTTCAGCTCAAGCATCAGTTGTTACCTCCACGTTTTGTAGGTTTTGAGAAATATTTTGCTTTCCAGTAAGGTACAGCAAGGAAGACTGCTACAACAAGTGCGGACAGCATCTTCAGAAGGTCTGTATCGATTCCGAGCCAGATAACAGTCTGGAGTACCAGATAGTAGAGAATAGAACCAAAGGCAACGCTCAGAAGACGAAGTGCAAAGTTGCGGAAAATCTTTCCGAAGATCGCTTCACCGATGATGACAGCGGCAAGACCAATAACGATCGCACCACGTCCCATATTGACATCGGCAAATCCCTGATACTGAGCCAGAAGAGCACTGGAAAGTGCAACCAGTCCATTGGAGAGCATAAGTCCGAGAACTTTACATACATCTGTGTTGATACCCTGTGCACGGGACATATTCGGGTTACATCCGGTAGCACGAAGAGAACATCCAAGTTCTGTACCGAAGAACCAGTACAGGATTGCAATCAGAACAACGATAAAGATTGCAACGATCAGAATGGTATTCTGATAAAATGGTACATTTTTTACATTACGAAGGGAAACAAGAAGATTGTATTTGTTTCCATTGACTGCCTGGTTTGCTTTTCCCATGATCTTAAGGTTTGCAGAGTAAAGACCAAGCTGAGTCAGGATTCCGGCGAGGATTGCCGGGATTCCCATGAAAGTATGGAAGATGCCGGTTGCAAGACCTGCAAGCATTCCGGCTCCGGTAGCAGCAAGCATGGATACCCAGATATTGTGGCCGCTCATCAGCATCATAACACAGACAGCACCACCGGTACACATCGTACCATCAACAGTCAGGTCGGCTACATCCAGGATACGGAAGGTGAGGTAAACACCGATTGCCATGATTCCCCAGATCAGACCCTGGGCAGCAGCACCCGGAAGTGCGTTGATTAAGCTCATAATGTTCATTTTTTTAGTTCCTCCTGATGACACAGAAAGCGAGAAAGGATATTCCTCTCCCGCTGTTCGTGTAAATTTGTAATTTTTATTTATTAGTCAGAATTATTCAGCAGCTTCCTCAGTTGTTTCTTCTGCTGCATCGTCTGTGCTTTCTGCATCTGCATCGTCAGAAGATTCTTCTTCAGCGTCAGCACCGATTGCAACATAGTCATCCGGAACTTCAATTCCGAGTTCTTCACAGATTTCCGGATTGTATTCTTTTGTGAACTGTGGTGCATACTCGATTGGCATTGTGGAAACATCTTCGCCGTCAACGAGGATCTTCAGAGCCATTTTACCGGTAGCAACACCAAGGTCATAGTAGCTGATGGAAAGAGTAGCAACACCGCATCCCTGGCAGATACCTTCTTCACCTGCGATTACCGGAACTTTCTCCGGAAGGCAGATGTTATTGATGATCTCTGTATTGGAGGCAACAGTATTGTCTGTTGGTACGTAGATTACATCGCTCTCAGTAGCAGCTGTTGTAGCTACGGAAGAAAGATCGTTGGAATCTGAGAATGCATAGTATTCACAGGTATATCCTAATTTTTCAAGCGCTTCTTTAACTGTATCTACCTGATACTGAGAGTTTGCTTCAGCGGAGCAGTAAAGAAGTCCGACATTCTTTGCATCCGGGAACAGTTCGTTAAGCATTGCTGCCTGATCATCAAGCGGAGCAAGGTCTGATGTACCGGAAATATTACTTCCAACAGTTCCGTCAAAATCGTCAAGGTCAAGTGCAACACCGTATTCTGTAACAGAAGTACCAAGAATCGGGATGTCTGTTGTACCTGCGGAAGCTGCCTGAAGAGCAGGAGTTGCGTTTGCAAGGATCAGGTCTACGTTGTCAGAAACAAAGTCTGTGATGATTGTAGAACATGTATTGGAATCACCCTGTGCATTCTGCTCATCAAATGTTACTTTATCGCCGAGTTCCTCTGTGATAACATCTTTGAATCCCTGTGTTGCTGCGTCAAGCGCTTCATGCTGTACAAGCTGGCAAATACCGATGTTATATGTTTTATCATCTGCACTGTCTGCTGCAAATACGCTGACGCCACTCATGCCAACTACCATTGTTGCAGACAGAACGCCTGCTAAAATTTGCTTTTTCATTTCAAGACCTCCTGTTTGTTGATTCACGTTCTGAATCGAATTAACTTTTTAAAGTATAACGCTTTAACGCGATAAAGTAAAGCAAGAATATCGGAAAAACAGATTCCTTCCTATTAAAGATTGAGCGGTCTCGGAA
>CAVFJK010000086.1:567-8720 GCA_963622815.1 Ruminococcus bicirculans (ex Wegman et al. 2014) | reverse complement strand
AAAAAACAAAAAAGCAGGAAACAGACTGGTATGGCTCCGTGCACCGCATGATCAGTACGATCTGCCGGATTACGCAGGAATTATGGAGCAGTATGAAAAACTTCACAATGATATTCAGAGTGGAAAAGTTGTTTCCGCTTATGCACTGGATCGTCACGGTATCGCAGCAGCTGTTTCCAAGATGGCATTCGGTAATGCACTTGGTGTGAAGATCGAGCACAATCTGGATCCAAGAGACTTCTTTGCTCCGGGATTCGGCGATATCATCATGGAAGTTCCGGCAGATAAAGTCGGAGAGCTTTCCATCACCTATACACTGATCGGTGAAGTTACTGATGACGGTAAATTCTCTTATGGAAATACCGTGATCACAGAGAAAGAAGCAGTAGAGGCATGGAAAGGAACTCTGGAAAGAGTCTTCAAGACCACTTCCGGTGAAGAAAATGAAAAACCGGCAAAAGACGACCTGTACCATGCAGAAAATATTTATGTGTGCAAACACAAAGTTGCAAAACCGCGTGTATTCATTCCGGTATTCCCGGGAACCAACTGCGAATACGACAGCACCCGCGCATTCGAGAGAGCAGGCGCAGAAGTCGATGTTAAGGTATTTAAGAACCTGACAGCAGAAGATATCCATGATTCTGTAGAACTCTTTGAGAAAGCAATCAATCAGGCTCAGATCATCATGTTCCCAGGCGGATTCTCCGCAGGTGACGAACCGGATGGTTCTGCGAAATTCTTTGCAACAGCATTCCAGAATGCAAAGATTAAAGAAGCTGTTATGAAACTTGTAAACGAGAGAGACGGTCTTGCACTTGGTATCTGCAATGGTTTCCAGGCACTCATCAAACTTGGCCTTGTACCATACGGTGAGATCTGCGGACAGAAAGAAGATTCTCCGACACTGACATTCAACACCATCGGCCGCCATATCTCCAAGATGGTCTACACCAAAGTTGTCAGCAACAAGTCTCCATGGCTTCAGAAAGCACAGCTTGGCGGTGTATACTGCAACCCGGCATCTCACGGAGAGGGACGTTTCGTTGCCAACGATGAATGGCTTAAAAAACTCTTCGAAAACGGACAGGTTGCAACTCAGTATGTAACTCCGACCGGAAACTTAAGTGCAGATGAAGAATGGAACGTAAACGGTTCCTACATGAACATCGAAGGTATCACAAGCCCTGACGGACGTATCCTCGGTAAGATGGCACACAGCGAACGCCGTGGTGACGGTGTGGCTGTCAACATCTACGGCGAGCAGGATATCAGGATCTTTGAGTCCGGTGTAGAGTATTTTAAATAAGTAAATGGAATCACATTGATGAAAAATCTGAATCTGCGGAATGACAAAGCAGGGTTGTAAATGAAAACCACATAGGTTATAATTCACTCAACACAGAAACAAAGAGGTTGAGCATATGGCAAAAGCTGTATGCACAGCCTCTTTTCTTGTCAGTCGTCCTGTCAACGTAAAATATGTCAGTGGTTATACAGGAGAAGATTCTTATCTGCTACTGACGTCTGATAAGAAATATTTTATTACAGATCCACGTTATACCGAGCAGGTATCATATGAATGCCCGGATTTTGAGATTGTGGAATGGAGAGAAAACTATGGCTCGGTTCCGGCGGCAGCAGGCGGACTTGCCGCAAAAGACGGACTGAAAAGCCTGGCATTTGAAGCAGATCATCTCGTGGTTGATTTTTATCGAAAGATAGAAGAAAAAACCAGTGCAGAGCTTGTGCCCTGTGAAGGAGTGGTAGAAGAGCTGCGTTCATACAAAACACCGCAAGAGATAGAATACCTGCGTGCAGCCTGCGAGATCGCATCCCGTGCATATGAAAGGATACAGAAGGACATCCGTCCGGGAATAACAGAAAAAGAGCTTGCGGCAAATCTTTCACGTTATATGGTGCTGGAAGGCTCCGATACTATGCCGTATGGCAATATTCTGATTTCCGGAGCACGTACATCCCTGCTTCATGGAATCCCGTCAGAAAAAGCAGTCGAGTATGGAGACCTTGTGCTGATGGATTATGGCTGTCAGTATCATGGCTATCTTTCCGATATGACAAGAACTCTGGTTGTCGGAGAACCGGATGAGAAGCTTAAGGAGGCGTATGAGCTGGTCAGACGTGCCAACGAAGAGGCAGAAGAGCTGGTGCAGGAAGGTGCCTGGATTCCGGATATTGACAAAAAGGCGAGAGATGTTCTGGATGAAAAAGGCTATGCCGAAACGCTTATCAACAGGCTGGGACACGGTATCGGGTATACGATCCATGAAGCACCGGATATCAAACAGTCAGACAGAAGGAAACTGGAACGCGGGATGGCATTCTCGATTGAGCCGGGTATCTATATTGGAGGAGATTTCGGAATCCGTATAGAGGATATTGTGATCGTAAATGAGAACGGAGAACGTGAGATACTGAATAAATCGACAAAGGAACTGATCATATTATAATGATACCCGGTTCTTATGTTCTGAATCCAATTGATAACGTGGAAGAATTGGTCTTACCGGTAAAAAATTAATCGTTGACAAACGGAAAACGGGTGATATAATGGGTTACAGAATAAATAAAGAAACACGTTGAAGAGAAGAGTAAGCTGTGGAAGGCTCCAGAGAGAAATACATTTGCTGAGAGTATTTCAGCGGGAAGCAGTCGAAGACCATCTCCGAGTGGCCCTAATCCGGTCCGGTGATTCCGTTATCATCTTATAAGAGTGGCTGAAATTGTCGTATGACAGTTACAGCAAGCAGGGTGGAACCGCGAGTATTGTTTTTATGCTTATTCGTCCCTTACAGTGTATAAAGTGCATTGTAAGGGACTTTTTTTGATACTAGGATTGTGAGAGTGCATAGCACGGAGCGATCCGTAGGTATCTTTACTCGTCCCTGTGGAAAAAAACTTACAAATTTATTCAAACACAAAAGGAGTTCAAAACTATGATCATCACACTGAAAGACGGATCCAAGAAAGAATATTCCGAAGCAAAATCCGTAATTGACATTGCTTATGACATCAGCGAAGGGCTGGCACGCGCAGCATGTGCAGGAGAAGTAAACGGAGAGGTTGTGGACCTTCGTACCGTACTTGACAGCGACTGCGAGCTGAACATTCTGACAGCAAAAGACGAAAAAGGACTTGCTGTTCTTCGTCATACAGCTTCCCACGTACTTGCACAGGCAGTACAGACTTTATATCCGGAAGCAAAAGTTGCCATCGGACCTTCTATTGATACAGGATTTTATTATGATTTCGCTCACGAGCCATTCTCCCGTGAGGACCTTGATGCAATCGAAAAAGAAATGAAGAAGATCATCAAGAAAGGGGCAAAGATCGAACGCTTCACAAAATCCAGAGAAGATGCAATTGCATACTTCAAAGAGAAAAACGAGCCATATAAAGTAGAACTGATCGAAGACCTTCCAGAAGATGCAGAGATTTCCTTTTATTCTCAGGGAGACTGGACAGACCTCTGTGCAGGACCACACCTGATGAGCGTTAAGGGAGTAAAAGCATTCAAACTTCTTTCTTCTTCCAGCGCATACTGGAGAGGAAGCGAAAAGAACGCCATGCTGACACGTATTTACGGAACAGCATACGCTACAAAAGACGAACTCAAAGAACATCTGGAGCAGATGGAAGAAGCCAAGAGACGTGACCACAATAAACTTGGTCGTGAAATGAAGATCTTCACAACTGTAGATGTAATCGGTCAGGGACTTCCGCTTATCATGCCAAACGGTGTCATCATGATGCAGGAACTGCAGAGATGGATCGAGGATGAGGAGACAAAACGTGGATACGTAAGAACAAAGACTCCTCTGATGGCTAAGAGCGACCTTTATAAGATTTCCGGACACTGGGATCATTACAAAGATGGTATGTTCGTTCTCGGCGACGAAGAGACAGACAAAGAAGTATATGCACTCCGTCCGATGACATGCCCGTTCCAGTACTATGTATATAAAGCAGAACAGCACAGCTACCGTGACCTGCCGATTCGTCTCGGCGAGACATCCACACTGTTCCGTAACGAGGATTCCGGTGAGATGCACGGTCTGACACGAGTTCGTCAGTTTACGATTTCCGAAGGACATCTGATCGTAAGACCGGACCAGATGGTAAAAGAATTCAAAGACTGTATCGCACTTGCACAGTACTGTCTGCAGGTTCTCGGTGTTGAGGAAGATGTAACCTATCATCTGTCAAAATGGGATCCTACAAACAAAGAAAAATACATTGGCGAGCCGGAAGTATGGGAAGAGACAGAAGGTCATATCCGTCAGATGCTCCAGGAGCTGAATATCCCGTTCTCAGAAGATGTCGGAGAAGCTGCTTTCTACGGACCGAAAGTTGACATCAACGCAAAGAACGTATATGGTAAAGAAGATACCATGATCACAATCCAGTGGGATGCTCTTCTGGCTGAACAGTTTGATATGTACTATATCGATGAGAATGGTGATAAGAAACGTCCGTACATCATCCATCGTACATCCATGGGATGCTATGAGAGAACACTTGCATGGCTGATCGAGAAATACGCTGGTATGTTCCCGACATGGCTGTGCCCGGAACAGGTACGTGTGATCCCGATCTCCGAGAAATTCAATGCTTATGCTGATACAGTAGAAGCACAGATGAAAGAAGCAGGAATCCGCTGCTCCGTTGACAGACGTTCTGAGAAGATGGGATACAAGATCCGTGAAGCACGTCTGGAGAGAGTACCGTACATGCTCGTTGTTGGTGCAAAAGAAGAGGAAGAGGGAAAAGTTTCCGTAAGAAGCCGTTACCTTGGTGATGAAGGAATGAAAGACCTTGGAGAATTCATTGCAGCAATCAAAGAAGAAATCAAAAACAAAACAATCCGCAAGATCGAAGTACAGGAAGAGAAAAAATAATCGATCTGTGTAAGAATTTATCAGAGGGAGGCGAAATGCTTCCCTCTTTTTCTGTCGATAAGTTCCTGAGATACGACACGCCGTTTTGACAAAATCTGCGCCCACTGTCGCCTATAATGAGTTCACTTACCAAAGTGAAGGGATGATTACTGCGTACAGTTTACTGTGAACAGTAAAACATTATGGGCGGCAGGGGGCTTTTTATATGTATCAGGAAGTATACATAGATCTGGTGTTTGCTGCGAATCTTCTGATGGATTACATTCTTCTGCGACTTACCGGGATCATACTGAAATATCAGAGCAGCAGACGAAGATGTCTGGCAGCAGCGGCGGCCGGAGCTCTTTTTTCATGCCTGTGTCTTTATGTACGAGCAGAAGTAAATGCGGTTACAGTCATGGTTCGGATTATCTGGGCGGCAGTTATGATGCGGATCGCATACGGGCTTCGGGATATGAAACGACTGGCAGGTGCAGTGTTATTTTTCTTCGGAATAACATTTCTGACCGGTGGTTTCTGGGCTGCTGTATCAGGGAATGGAAGAGTAACCATTTTCATTTTCTGTCTGTGTGCTGCCGGAACTTACGGAGGCTTAAGCCTGGTACTGGTCTTACTGGAGCGGATAAAAGCATCCAGAGAAAATCTTTATCCGGTCATACTGCGATTTAAGGGAAGAGAACTTGAAACGTATGGACTGTACGATACAGGGAACCTTCTGAATGATCCGATGACGGGGAATCCGGTTTCTGTAGCAGATACGGAAACGATGAAAAGTCTTTTGTCAGAAGATCTGATCGAACGTCTGAAACACTTTAAAGAAGATCCAGAGGAGATAGAAAGTACAGAGATCGCTGACCTGAAACCGCATTATCTGTCCTTCCAGACCGTGGGACGGGAAATGCAGCTGATTCTGGCAGTGACATTGGAGGATCTTTGTATTCAGACTCCGGGAGAACGGATTCATGTATCCGGACCGGTGCTTGCATTGTCATCAGAACCTTTTGCTTTGGGAAAGGAATACAAAGTGATATTGAATTCCAGATTATTGCATTAGGAGGGGCAGGATATGAGCAGATCGGCAGCAGGAGTGGATTATCGTCCGTTTCAGGTTTTTCAGAAATTAGTTCTTTCAAGATCGAGGGAGCTTTATTATATTGGCGGAAGCGATGTGCTTCCGGCACCGTTGGAGCCAAAAAGGGAAGCATATGTGATAAGCAGACTGAAAACTGACCAGGAACAGGAGGCCAGGTCTCTGCTGATCGAGCACAATTTAAGACTTGTTGTCTATATTGCAAGGAAATTTGATAACACGGGAGTTGGGGTGGAAGATCTGATCTCAATCGGTACAATCGGTCTTATCAAAGCAATCAATACATTCAATCCGGTTAAAAACATTAAGCTTGCCACGTATGCGTCGCGCTGCATAGAAAATGAGATTCTGATGTATCTGCGCCGCAACAGCAAGACCCGGATGGAAGTATCAATCGATGAGCCGCTCAATGTAGACTGGGATGGAAATGAACTGCTTCTTTCTGATATTCTCGGAACAGATGACGATGTTATTTCAAGGAGACTTGAGGATGAGGTCGAGATTACCCTTCTGGCAAAAGCAATCAGTAAGCTGTCGCCAAGAGAGCAGACGATTATCCGGCTTCGTTTTGGACTGAATAATGCGGATGGAAAAGAGAAAACGCAGAAAGAGGTGGCGGATCTTCTGGGAATTTCCCAGTCATATATATCCAGACTGGAGAAACGAATCATGAAACGTCTGAAAAAAGAAATCGTAAAGTATGAATAAGGTAGTAGAAAACGATCTCTTTGCATATACATAAAAGGAATATGCAGCGAGGTGTGCGTGCATGAAAAAATACAGGAAATACGGAATGGAACTGATCATGGCCTGTCTGTTGCTGGTAAGTTTTTACCTGCTGTCCAGACAGGCTGCTGTTGTTTCTGTACAGATGGAAGCAGGGCAGGAAGCGGTCGGGAAAGAAGAGCAGAAGCCAGCAGATGGAAATTTAATACTGGTGGATCCGGGGCACGGAGAAGATGATCCGGGAATGATCGGTGCCGGCGGATTGGAAGAAAAAGGACTCAATCTTTCGATATCGCTTCTGTTAAAAGAAAGCCTCGAGAACCGGGGATATTCCGTAGTGATGACAAGAGAGACAGATAAAGGTCTTTATGATGCTTCGGCCAATAATAAAAAAGCTCAGGATATGCAGCGGCGTGTGGCACTGATCAGTGAGAAATCACCGGCATTGTCTGTCAGTATTCACCAGAACAGCTATCAGCAGGATACCTCAGTTCATGGACCACAGGTGTTTTATTATGAAAGTTCAGAAGAGGGCAGGAAACTTGCCACAGCGATACAGAACAGTCTGAATGAAACGCTGGAAGTGGACCGACCGCGGGAAATAAAAGGAAATACCAGCTATTATCTTCTGAAAAGGAGCCAGGGAACACTGGTGATCGTGGAGTGTGGCTTTCTGACAAATCCTGAGGAAGCAGAGAAACTGCAGACAGAAGAGTATCAGAGAAAGGTGGCAGAAGCGGTGGCGGACGGAATCCATACATATCTGAACGGGGAAAGTTCCGGTTAAAACGTGTAAATATTGTGAAAATCAGGAAGTTTGTTTGCTATTAGAAAGTACCTTTGTTATACTATCTCTGTATGAGTTAGAGAAAGACAATTTTACAGACTTTTACATGCAGAAGGTGTAGAATATCTCGTACGAAATTTACTGACGAGGTGGATAATGTTTGGTATTATATATATCATATTGAGTCTGATGTTCGGTAAGGAACTGGCAGAAGTGCTTCTTTTTACGGGAAAGAACAGTTCGCTTCAGAACATCGGGACAAAAACGAAAAAGATTTCGTGTAATCAGATCTGGATTCTGTTTGCGGCGGCTTTCGGAATGGGAACGCTGGTATTTGGGTGGGTAACTTATATGGTTTCCTGGGCGGCCAGTGCAGCCGGAGCGACCAGGCCACTTATATACGGAAACGTTGCAATTTTTCTTCTGGCGATACTGATACTGGGCCGGGTATATTGGAAGCGATATAAAAAGACCGGTTCTGTACTTACCGGGGCAGACAGAAATCTGATCAATGATCGCATGGCATTTCGTAAAGAATGCATTCTTTTTGGAATCCTGCTGGTTTTTCTGACATGGATTATGTTTTATGTTTTTTATATAAAAGGCGGTGAGTTGTACAGCGGATTTTCTG
>CAVFJK010000086.1:0-550 GCA_963622815.1 Ruminococcus bicirculans (ex Wegman et al. 2014) | reverse complement strand
CCGCACACTGCAATGATGCGATCTTTCTCAAAAGGAAATAACTTTCCGACAGAATATCCGCATTTTGGAGGGCAGGATGTAAAATACCATTTTATGTTTCAGTTCCTTGTCGGAAATCTGGAATTTCTGGGACTTCGGCTGGATTTTGCTTATAATATTGAAAGCGTGCTGGCACTTCTGGGATTTTTGATGCTGTTATACAGTATAGCCAGAAGACTGACGGGAAGTCTGGCAGCCGGTATTGTGACGCTGGCGCTGTTTTTCTTCCGCAGTTCATTGTCATTCTTTCATTTTATTGCAGAACATATACAGGCAGGTGACCTGTGGGCAACCTTGCGTGATAATACGACTTTCATCGGCTATACCACGAATGAAAACTGGGGATTATGGAATTTTAATGTTTATCTGAATCAGAGACATCTGGCATTTGGACTTCTGATCGTGTCACTGGTCCTCTGGATCTTTCTGGACTGGATGGACACAGGCTGCGCAGATGAAGCGAAAGGTTTCCGATGGTTGAGAAACCGATTCTTTACAAAAACAGCATGGA
>CAVFJK010000085.1:5374-7164 GCA_963622815.1 Ruminococcus bicirculans (ex Wegman et al. 2014) | reverse complement strand
TTGGTGACTGGCTGACGCCGAGTGCCTGCTATGATGAAGAAACCGGAAAATATACATACTACACACAGACCTTATGTTATCTTATCGGATCTTATTATTACGCATATTCAACAGAGATTATGAAAAAGGCAGCAGATATTCTGGGATTTGATGCAGAGATATTTGACAGAAGTAAGGGGTGAACCTGAAATTTTATAGAGTACAAGTGGGGAGATATGCAGAATATCTTCCCTTTTTATATACATTTATCATAATTTTTCTGTGAAATCTTAGTAGTAGACACTATCTTTGGAACAGTGCTATAATAAAAAACAGCTTGGAAAAGTAAAAGGAAGCGCAGGAGGAAGGAAAATGAATATTATAAGAAAAATGAAAAAAAACATGGCACTGGTATTATGTACCGCACTTTTACTGACACCGGTTTATACAGGGACATCAGTGCAGGCTGCAACAGCAAAAAGTACAGATACATCTTCAAAGGTTCGGAAAAATGGCTGGTATACACTGAAAAATAAGCAGAAGAAATATTACAAAGATGGAAAATACCTTGTCGGATGCCAGAAGATTGGAAAGAAAGTCTATCTTTTCAACAAAAAAGGGATATTGCAGAAAAAAAATACAACTTATCAGAAGGCGACCTACTATATTGAGAAAAATGGCAATGTACTGGGCTGGAAAAAAGGTAAAAATTATTATGATTCAACAGGGAAGAAACTGGATAAAGACGAGGCGAATGAATTTCGTGCATCTCAGAACGCCAGAAAAATCGTAAGCAAAATTACCAACAGCAAGATGACAAAGAGCCAGAAACTGAAGGCGTGTTTTAACTGGGTAATGAAAAAAAGCTATCATACATGGAGACGATTTGATCAGGGCGGCAAGGCATGGTATGCAGTAAATGCAAATGATCATTTTGAAAGAGGACGTGGAAATTGCGTCGCAGATGCTTCTGCATTTGCATATCTTGCCAAAGTACTTGGGTACAAGAATGTTTATGTATGTGCAGATGGAAAGAGAAACAACCGCAACGCACATGCATGGGCGGAGATCAACGGACGTGTCTATGATCCGCTTTTTGCAGAGGTTGTGAATTACAACAGATATTATAATGGTTCATACAAAACATATCAATTTCCGGTAGTTTATCGTGTAAAGATACCGTGGAAATATTAAAAACTGTATGAATTGAATAAAACAGTAAAAAAAGAGAACCGCTCATGGAAGTGGTTCTCTTTTTGCATATAAAAAAATCAGAACAAAGTCTCTTCATTTTCATCAAACAGTTTATCATTGATCTCAAACAGGTCAAGTTCGTGCAGCAGTCCGTAATAGATAATGGCATCACGTTTCCGTTTTGGATATAACTGTGCTTTTCCACAGCGTTTCAGTAATTCCTGGGTTTCTTCGATGTTCGCGTCCAATCCGTAGCACAGACACAGCAGACGGTTTCTGGAAGGATTTCGTCGGCCGGCAAAAATCTGATGCAGATAGATTTCACTCATGCCTGACTGTTTGGCAAGTGCTGCCTTTGAGATATTTTTCTTTTCGAACAGATGGTTCAACAATTCAGATACACTTTTATTCACAAACTGCTCTTGGTTCTGGGACAGGAACTGTGACAGATTTGGTGAATCCATAAGTTCCTGTTGTAAGCCATCTGTATTTTTCTTTTTCATAATCCACGCCTTTACTGTAATATTTTTGATAACTGTGCTGCTGTTCGCTGTAATTTGCGAATAGTACATAAATATGATATTTATTTCTATCACTTGATGAATAATAGCTGATAA
>CAVFJK010000085.1:2499-5364 GCA_963622815.1 Ruminococcus bicirculans (ex Wegman et al. 2014) | reverse complement strand
ATAATATTTTAAACTGTATACATAATTTAAAATATACTATAAATGGTTTTGAAAAACAATATGCAGACCGCATAGTAAAAAATAATAGCAGATACAAAAAGTAACTGATAGGGATGAGGAATATGGATATTTATGACAGCCTTCTCACGGCAGTTCGCACCGAATACGATACGGTCAGGCTGCTAAAGAGAAGTGAACGGGGCGAAGTCTTGCTCGTGCGTCACAGAGACAGTGGTACCCGTTATATTTTCAGGCATTTTTACGGAAGCAGTGAAGTTTACCAGAAGCTTTTGAATGTTTCAAGTCCGAATCTGCCACAGATCATGGAAGCAGGAGAAAAGGACGGAAGGACGGTTTTACTGGAAGAATACGTGCAGGGCGATACTTTGAGCGATATCCTGGAGGGCGGTCTTCTGACTGCTTCCGAGGCCAGGCAGATTACCCGGCAGCTTTGTTCGGCATTATGGGTACTTCACTCCAGAGGCATCGTACACAGAGATGTAAAGCCGGACAATGTTATCATACGGGGGAAAGCAGCAGTTCTGATCGACTTTGATGCATCCAGGATATACAAGGCAGCAATTCAGGAAGATACACAGATTCTCGGAACAACCGGATTTGCGGCACCGGAGCAGTATGGACTTTCACAGTCAGACGGACGTGCAGATATCTATGCACTTGGGGTTTTGCTGAATATCATGCTGACAGGCGAACATCCGTCCAGAAAGCTTGCCGGAGGCAGAATGGGAAGGATCGTACAGCGCTGTACGATGGTAAATCCGGAAAAAAGATACAGAGATATCCTTCGTCTGATGGAGGCTTTGTAAAAGAAGATCGCAATAAGAACGAGGAATGCTATAAAAAGGATAAGGGGAAAAGAATGAGCAAAAAATGTATAAAATGTGGACAGATGCTTCCGGATGAAGCTTCCTTCTGTCCGCACTGTACCGCAGTCCAGACAGAAAAGAAAGCGGTAAAAACACCAAGACAGTGGAGAAAGAAAGCGGCAGCAGGGGCGGCAGTTCTGGCTGTGATTGCGGTTATCGAAGTGGCTTTTTCCATGTACCACAGACCAGAGAATTATGAGGGCAGTGCACAGGTTGTTTATCCTGACGGAGACAGATCATATAAAGTACTGCTGAATTTTTCGGAGTCAGATGGCATGACAGGACATGCCCAGGGAGAACGCACAGATACTCTGCCAGAGGGACTGGACAGTGCACTTCCGTGTCAGCTGTATGCGATCGACGAGGATACAGGGGAACTTGCAGGAGAAGCGTTTTCGGAAAAAGTGGAATCTTGCAGGGTGGATACAATACCGGCAGATAATTCACAGAAATTGGAATATGTAGATCCGGTATATAATGAGGATTTTCCAAATGCGGCGTATGTTTCCGATGTTCATTATACAGCAGACAGCGGTACAAATGATATTCAGTGGGTGCTTACCATGAAAAATGGCGATACGATTTCACTCAGTACCAGACTTACGATTGAAAAGCAGGAAGCAGTTACCTATTATCCTGAAGATGTGCCAATGGAGACAACTGAAGAGCTGAATGCTTTACTGACTTCTATTGAAGAAGATGTATCTTCAGATACTCCGGTATACCTGCATCTTCCGGCAGTGACTTATGACGGCGATATTACCTTTGGAAATCATATCTGGAGTCTTTACGGAGGTACAGATGGCGATGCGGTGACTACATTTACCGGAACAGTCAGCATGAAAGGACAGAACGGGAATTATGCAAATCTGTCCGGGATCAATTTCAAAGGTAACTCGGGAATCGGACTGGATGCGTATTGCTTTGTAACGCTCTCTGATTGCAGCTTTGAGGGCTGGGATATTGCAGCTTTTGCACAGAATGAAGCCTGGGTCAACGCCATGAATTCTGTATTTACAGATAATAAGGTTGGACTGAAGTTCAACAGCAGTATGGCTTATGGTACTTCTCCGGACTATCTGAATAATACATTTACAGATAATGGAACTGCGGTGTGCATTGACAGCCTGCCGGGAAATGAGGTTCTGAGTTTTGCCGGAAGTACATTTTCCGGAAATGATACAGACATTGAGAATAATTCAGATCATTCAGTTGATACGGCAAATGCGACATTTGGATAAAAACCAGTCAAAGGGCTTCTGCAATATAATTTGCAGAGGCTTTTTTTCTGAAAAAAACATAAACTATGCTATGAGGTAATGGGTTTTGTTTCTTTTTCGTTCTATAATAATTTATCGGTCTGGTTACAGACAATAATAAAGAAAGGAATGGGGTTTATATGAAAAGAAACAAAATTGCAATGCTTCTGGCAATGGCGCTTACTGTTACACAGAGTGCAGTTGTTCCGGTAGCAGCAGAGGAACTGACAGCAGATGCTGGTCAGGAAGTGGAAATGGCTCAGGATGACATTGACACGGAAGTATCAGTAGAAGCAGATGAGGATGCTTCAGAAGAGGCAGAAGCAGAGATTCAGGACGATGAAGAAGTGCAGGATGAGGATTTTACTGCAGAGGAAGACCTTTCCGATGGAACTGCGGAGGAGCTTTTCAGTGATGCTGCTGGTGCTGAAGAAAAAAAGTATGAGTTTTATTATGATTTTGGAGAAGGCCATATAGGAAATGGAGATATGCTGCCAAACAGTGAGATGCGGTTCCAGACGCATCTGATGGATGTAACAGATAATAACGACTGGAAGGATATTTCTTCATATGAATTAAAGCTTCAGCCAGGTACTGAATCAGAAGATTATACCGGAATTGCAGATGTGTCGGTGGATGGCACAGATATTGTCATAAAATCTCATAGTAAAACCGGATTTTTTGCAATATCTGCAAAAGTTCTGATAGATGGAGCTGAG
>CAVFJK010000085.1:0-2489 GCA_963622815.1 Ruminococcus bicirculans (ex Wegman et al. 2014) | reverse complement strand
GCTGAGGTATGTACAGGAACAGTCTATTTTGGGATTAATGAATATGTGATCATGCCGGAAAATGTTACGGATGCAGATGGAAATGTATTTAATCCTAAGGTGGGAGAAAAAATCGACATTGTCAAAGATATGAAACCACAGCTTTTCCGTTACGAAGAAGGAAAAAATGATCTTACTCCGGTAAATGACGATAATATTAAAATTGTCATTGCATCTTATAATGATGATGAAACAGGTAAACTGCAGTACGATTATGATGCAGAAGGCTGGAAATGGATTGAGGTTTCCGGACAGGAACTTCCGATTCTGGAAAGAATAACAGAAGGTAATACGAACTTTGCACTGACTGCTATGGAGAAAGATACAAATGGGGAGTGGTACCAGATTGCAAGACGTGATTACCAGCTGGATGGTCTGTCAAATGGTGGAGATAATGGCGACAATGATAATAACACACCGATGCTGGGACCGGATGATCTTACAGATGCAAATGGAAATAAACTGAATCCACAGGTTGGAGAAGTAATTGATTATGCGAAGAAGGGTGTTGCTCTGTATCATTATGTAAATGGAGAATTAACAGGTGTTGGAGATCCGGAGTCATTAAAAATTGAAACTGTGTATGACGAGAATGACTGGAGCGTACAGTATACAGAAGGCTGGGATGTTCCGACCATGACCCGAAAGACAAAAGATGCTACATGGATCTTTTTTAAGGCATGGGAGAAAAAACCGGAGACAGGAAGATGGGAAGTAATTGATACAAAGAGATATGAATTTGATGCCACAGATAAAGTACACAGCCACAGCTGGGTGACTAAAAATATTGTAAAAGAAGCGACCTGTACAGCAGCGGGAAGTAAGGTTGAGAATTGTGCTTCCTGTGATGCAACGAGAACCGTAACAATCCCGGCGAAAGGCCATACGGTAGTAAAAGATGCAGCCGTAGCACCGACTGTATTTGCAGCAGGAAAGACTGAAGGAAGCCATTGTTCTGTATGTGGTACAGTAATTGAGAAACAGAATACGATAGCAAAAGTTCCAGGTACCATTTATCTGACAGATTCTTCTCTGAAAATGAAAACAGGTCAGTCCACAACTGCATTCAAAGCAACAGGATTTTCAGAGGGAGATTATGTTACAGCAGTTACTTCAAATAAACCGGGAACTGTAAAAGTAACAAATGTAAACAAAAATGGAACCTTTAAACTGACTGCAGGTAAGAAGGCAGGAAGCACTGTAGTTACTGTTACTCTTGCAAGCAAAAAGACAGCAAGCTTCAAGGTTACTGTTCAGAAGGCAGCAGTAAAAACTACAAAGATCACCACAACAACAAAATCCCTGACACTTGCAAAGGGAGCTACATATAAAAATCTGGCATCTTCTATTTCTGTTACACCAGTAACAAGCAAAGAGAAAGTCACCTATTCCTCTTCTAATAAGAAGGTTGCTACAGTAAGCTCAAAAGGCGTAATCAAAGCGAAAAAAGCCGGTACTACTAAAATCACTGTTAAATCCGGTAAGAAGAAAGTGGTTGTGACTGTAAAGGTTACAGGCGTAAAAACAACAAAGCTTTCCGGTGTTCCGGCAGAAAAGACTGTTTCAAAAGGAAAGACCTTTAAGATTAAAGCAACAGCAACACCAAAGAATACAGATGAAAAGATTACTTATAAATCATCCAATAAAAAGGTTGTATCTGTAACATCCAAGGGTGTAGTTAAAGGTCTGAAAAAGGGAACAGCAACGATCACAGTTCAGAGCGGTTCCAAGAAAATGACCTGCAAAGTGACTGTAAAATAATATCAAAACAAAGACGAAAAGGCGATCTCCGTGAGTAATTGCGGAGGTCGTTTTTGTTATATATAGTGGTGGGAGATATGCCAGAGAAAATTCAGATATGACTTTTATTTGTCGTTGTAGTGCCCGCGGCAGTGAACGATATAGATACGACCATTTTCTATGTGATAAACAAGACGATCTTTATCATTGATGCGACGGCTGTATTCGCCCTGTAGATCGCCAGATAATGCTTCTGGTTTACCAATTCCGTTTATACAGCCGTTACGTTCAATGTCTTTGATGAGTTGATTAATACGCTTAAGAGTTTTTTTATCTTGTGCCTGCCAGTACAGATAATCACTCCAGGCATCATCAGACCATATTTTTTCACTCATCATCAACCTCAATTAGTTCATGAGAGGTACCCTTTCCAGACTTTAATTCCTGAACAGATTTTTTTACATAAGCAATATTTCTTTCGGAAAAGAATGGATCAGGTGCGATTGATATTTCAAAGGGAATACGTTTTTCACGTAAAACAGCTTTGACAAACAGATTGATTGCTGTTGAAGTGTTTAATCCTACATTGGAACAAAATGCGTCAAAATTGATCTTATCTTTTTCATCTACGCGTGCAGTTAAAGTTGCTAAAGACATTTTTGTATACTCCTTTCTTGTTGATATTACTTAATATGAACACAGTATAACAC
>CAVFJK010000084.1:0-11003 GCA_963622815.1 Ruminococcus bicirculans (ex Wegman et al. 2014) | reverse complement strand
GGCTAAATTTATGCTTAAAAATCAAGTTTTCGGACGACCTGTGGGGGGACTGTCAAGAATTTTTCTTTGTTTGGTTCCCACAGGGAACGATTTTTTTCCCAAAAAGCCCGTAAAATCAAGCATTTTCGAAAATCGTCCCCTCAAAAGACCGAAAAAAAGTTCATTTCAGCATTTAATAAATTTTAGAAATACTGCTTGACGTTGCCTTTTCATTTGTTATAATAAATTTGTCTGATGGATTATTACTCAGATACTTTTAATTACATACGGATTGATAACAGGGGAGCTTGTAAGACAGGCTGAGAGGAAGTTTGTAACTTCGACCCATAACCTGATTTGGATAATGCCAGCGTAGGGATGCGTTAGATGAGATTTTATGATCTCCTTTGTTTTCAATCGAAGACGAGGGAGGTCTTATTTTATGTTTAACTTTATGGTTACAAGCGAAGGCGGCCTGACAACAGCCGGATATGCCATCGCAATCATCGTCGGAGTCGTTCTGTTCCTGGCTGCGATCTATTTTGCAGGAAAACACTCAGAGAAACAGAAACTGACTACAAGACAACTTGTATTCTGT
This sequence comes from Ruminococcus bicirculans (ex Wegman et al. 2014), assembly GCA_963622815.1. Classification (GTDB taxonomy): domain Bacteria; phylum Bacillota; class Clostridia; order Lachnospirales; family Lachnospiraceae; genus Blautia_A. The sequence continues at coordinate 10,426 of CAVFJK010000084.1, read as the reverse complement.
GCTGTAGCTATGGCTCTCGCTTTTGTTACTTCTTATTTAAAAATCTTTACTCTGCCGTGGGGCGGAAGCGTTACTCTTTGCAGTATGCTGTTCATCGTACTGGTTGCTAACTGGTATGGTGTAGGAACCGGTATCACCGTTGGTCTTGCTTATGGAATCCTGCAGTTTATCCAGGAACCATACGTACTTTCCTTCTTCCAGGTTTGCTGTGATTATATCCTTGCATTTGCAGCACTCGGTGTAGCAGGATTCTTCGCAAAACAGAGCCACGGACTGCTGAAAGGATATATTGCGGCAGTTATCGCAAGAGGATTTTTCCACGCACTTGGCGGATACCTGTACTGGATGAGCTACATGCCGGATAACTTCCCGAAATCCCTGACTGCAGTTTACCCGATCGTGTATAACTATAGTTATCTGCTCGCAGAGGGAATCATTACGGTGATTATTATTTCTATTCCGGCGGTGGCGAAAGCACTTGCGCAGGTTAAGAAAGCAGCACTGGGTACTTCCCTGTAACCCGTCATTGTGCGTTGACAACGCATAGAAAACCGCAAAGGGACTTGCCAGTCCCCTCATGTTTTTTTATTTTCCAAAATACATAATCCTTTTACACAAAAGGATTATAGAATCGTCCAAACTTAATGGTTACTGTAAGGCTTACAAGTAAAAGAATTACGCCAATTCCAATGGCGATAAAGTCTCTCCGTGCAAACGCCCTCCTGGTATACCAGGTACGTTTCCTGTTTTTTCCAAAGCCACGCAACTCCATCGCATTGGAAATGGTATCAATCCGATTCAGACTCGTCAATATCAGTGGCAACAGGATATTGACGGAGTTCTTCAATCTTGAAAAGAAATGTTCATTCTTTCCCAGTTCCACTCCTCTTGCCTGCTGTGCCTGGCTGATACTGTGGTAATCTCTCTGGATATCCGGAATATACCGTAGTGCGATCGACACGGAATACCCCACCTTATAAGAAATTCCGATACTGTTCAGGCTCGCCGCAAACTCGCTCGGGTTTGTCGCGGAAATAAACAAAATCGCTACCGGCAGTGCCACGAAATATTTCAGCGAGATATTCAGCATATAAAACAGCTGCTCGGCAGTCACATCATATCTCCAGAACAGATGACAAAGCACATGCCTCGTTCCATACAGATTCGTTCCCTGATTCGGGTCGAACAGGAAAATAAACAGATTATTCAAAAGCAGGAACACCAGCATGAAGATCATCATAAACCGTACTTCACGGTATTTGATCTTACTCAGCTTAAATGCCGCAAGACTGACTGCAAAAAGTCCCAACAGCACCCAGGTATTATAGGTGATCATACTTGCAAACGTGAACAGCAGGAAAAATGCCAGCTTTGTCGTTCCGGTCATTTTGTGTACCACACTGTCGCGGTCCAGATAATTCAATACCGTCTTAGCGGCCATGGCTTCTCACCTCCCTGTCCTCTCCGATAAATCGTTCTACAAATGCTTCCGGCGGCGTGATCTCGCAGTTGTTTGCCAGCGTAAAAAGACTTGTTTCTTTCAGTGCCGCACGCTCGATCAGCTCCGGATCACAGAGCACTTCGGAAGCCTTTCGGTCGGCGATCAGCTGACCATCCGAAAATACCAGTGCTCTTGGTGTATATTCCAGCATCAGATGCATATCATGTGTGACCATAACAACTGTCACACCACGCTCGTTAAGCTTGCGCAAAAACTCCATGATCTCTGTATAATGTTTAAAATCCTGTCCTGCGGTCGGCTCGTCCAGAATGATCAGTTCCGGATCCTGCACCAGTACACTCGCGATCGTCACACGCTTTTTCTGTCCGAAGCTTAACGCCGATACCGGCCAGTTACGGAACGGATAAAGTCCGCAGATCTTCAGCGTATCTTCTACCTTCTGGCGAACTTCCGCCTCCGGCAGTCCCGCCTTCTGAAGGCTCAGTGCCACCTCATCATAGATCATTGTCTTTGAGATCATCTGATTCGGATTCTGCATGACATAGCCGATGTATTTTGCACGATGACGGATATTTTCTTTTAAAAGATCCTTTCCATGGAAAGTGATCTCACCGGAATCCGGATCTTCAAATCCGCACACCAGCTTGGAAAAAGTTGATTTTCCCGCACCGTTTCGTCCTACGATGCTGACCATCTCTCCCTTATTGATCGACAGGCTGACATTTCGAAGCGTCTTCTGATCCTTCGTATATCCAAAACTTAAGTTGTTTACTTCAAGAAGCTTTTCCCGCTCTCCGCTATCTTCCTTAAGCGGCTGAGCCTCAAACCACTCCTGTAATTTCTTACGGTCGGCTTCATCCAGCACAACAGAATCCACATGTGCCGGTTTCTTTTCTTTTGTAATATCAATTCCCGCATAGCGCATTGCTGTTACATAGAGCGGCTCACGGATGCCGTTATCTGCAAGAAGACTCGTAGACAGCAGCTCATCCGGTGTCATATCTGCAAGAATCTTTCCTTCATTTACCAGTATGATACGGTCCACATTTCTCCAGAGAACATCTTCCAGACGGTGCTCAATGATCAGAACCGTTGTATCTGTTTTTTTCTGAATCTCATCGATCAGCTCGATTGCCTGTTTTCCGGCTGCCGGATCAAGGTTTGCCAGTGGCTCATCAAACAGAAGGATCTTTACCTGATCCACCATAACTCCCGCAAGACTGACCCTCTGCTTCTGCCCGCCGGAGAGTTCATGCGGTGCATAATCCAGATGATTTTCAATTCCGACCAGTTCCGCCGCATGTCTCGTGATCGCATGCATTTCATCCTGAGGTGTACAGCTGTTTTCCAGAGCAAACGCAATATCCTCACCAACCGTCAGCCCGATAAACTGTCCGTCCGGATCCTGCAGGACCGTTCCTACATGTGCAGACAGCTCAAAAATACTGCTGTGCGGTGCGTCCACACCATCCACGGTCAGTGTTCCTTTACACTCTCCCGGATTAGAAAAAGGATTCAGTCCGTTGACACATCCTGCCAGTGTACTCTTTCCGCTTCCGGATGGTCCGGCGATCAATACCTTTTCGCCCGGATAAATATCCAGATTGATTCCAGTCAGCGTGGGCTTCTTCTGCGCCCGGTACTGGAATGAAAAATCTTTAAATGAAATAACAGGGGATTTTTTCTCAGTCATTCAAACACCTCAAAATTTATATTAACCATTTAATAATTACAAAAAACAATTTGAGAATACTATATTAACAATAGAAAAAGCCTTCCACAAGCCAAAAAGCGTATGAGAAGGCTTTGTCAAAAGCTGCTGCCCGCTTCTGTTCCACAAACATATCTGCGAACAACAGCTCCATATTTTATTCCTGATCCAGGGAACCTTTCTTGGCAATTGTCTTTGTGTATGCCAGAATCAGAAGTCCACCTACGATCACAGCGGTAATGGTATTGGAAACAGCTGCAAATACACCCTGTGCAAATACCTTGTTTGCAGGTTCTGCATAGATCAGAATGTCAAGTACAGGTGCTACAACTACCCATCCGACTACATGTGCGATTATGTTGGAAACTGCAAATACTGCAGCTTTACCTTTTCCAAATTCGCCGTCCTGAACGTTAAGTTTCTTAGCAAACAGTCCGATAACCACGCCGACAAATGCGGATGTGATTACCCAGCTCCACCACGGGCTTCCACCCCAGGAAAGGTCGATCAGTGCGTGGCCGATGAAACCGATCAGTCCGCCTGCAACCGGTCCGTACATAGCTGCCAGAAGTGCAAGTACTGCATACTGAAGGCTGATGTTTGTGTTCGGTACCGGGCTCGGTATTGCAACAAAACGTCCGAGTACAAAGAACAGTGCTGCGCCGATTCCGACTGCAACTACGGTTTTGATACTGCTGTTGTTTTTCATGATAGTATCCTCCTCAAAAAGTTTCGCTCCGGTTATGCCGGAGACAGTGATAGTATAAGTCTTTTTGACGGATTTTGTCAATGGATTCCAAGGGCTTCTTTTGCAAGTTCATCCACCATATCGTTATATTTGTCATTCGAATGACCCTTCACTTTACGGAATTCAATATGGACCTGTTCCTTCGCCTTCCGGTAAAAATCACGATACGCAATCGTCCCTGTTTTATTCGCCTTCCAGTCACCGTTACACCAGCTCGCGATTCCCTGATAATCGTGATAGATTATAATAGAAGGAATTTTATGATCCAGGGCATACTGCATCGCCGCTTCGCTTCCCTTGATCTCGCCTGCTACGTTTCGCATCTGCGCCAGCTCCGGATCAGACATCTTCTTCGAAAATTTCTCTTCTCTTCCATTGATCAGAACAACCATCCCATAAGAAAATTCCTTCGTACCCGCATGATAGCTTCCATCAACATAGATTTCCACTGCATCTGAATCCGTATTCCCCTCGCTGCTATTACCGACATCCGTACCTGCTGTCCCGGAAATCCCACTGCCCGCCGCACCGGCTCCACTGTCGCTGATTCCCAGATACTCCTTTGCTTCCGCTTCTGTCCCAAAGCTCTTATATATTGCTCCCGGGTACCCCATCACCTGCTTTTTACATTCATCCCAGGTAAGAAACATCCCCGTCTTTCTGCCCTGTCTCACTGCATAAAATTTCTTTTTTGCCATGCTGCCTCCAATTTTAGTCTTCTTTCATTACAACTTCTGCATTCTTTCCACTGAACGCCACTCCATATCGGATAACATGTTTCACATTCTCCTGTCTAAGCTGCATATCATATTGTTTTTCCTCAATCTGCTGTACCGCCTTTTGGGCAAGCTGCTTCAATTCCTCCGCGGTGCATTTCTTTTCTGCCTTCAGTTCGATGATAATTCCCGGAAGATTATTCTTTTTGGGAATCAGGCAGATATCATATCGTCCATCCCCCGATTCGTCATTGGAAGATAATTTGTACTGATTATCTGTCATCGCCAGCAATCCCAGCATCAGACCATGATAAAAGCTCTTCTGTGCCGTATCATAATAACTTACAGACATTTTCAGAAGTTTGTTTAAACGTTCTCGAAGTGTGCTTACATTTCCTGTATAAACGGCTTCCTGAATTCCGATGGATGCCGTCTGTGGAATCATATATTCCAGCTGATCCAGAATCTCTTTCTGATACACAAACAGGATTTCTTTATTCGGCAATGCCACTTCACACATATATCCGGCTCCAAACAGCTGATTTTTGCCGGTAGTTTTGAGATATCCCGACATCAGAAGAAAACTGTACACAGAAGAAACATTTTTCTTTATCTGTGGATACACCACACTGGTGTCTATATAGGTCAGAAGTTTCTCACCCTGCAAAAGCCCCGTAAGAGAGTTCCATATTTCTTCATCTGCTTCTGCAAGAATTTCCCCTATAATGTCATTACTGCTTGTAGAAACCCAGTAAGCCCTCGCTTCACAGTCATGACTGAAATAATTGATCACCGACCATGGATTGAAGATCTCTGTTTTTCCAAAATAATAGCCATCATACCAGGCACAAAGTTCTTCCATGCAGTCCTGTGCATCATAATAAGAAGACATCTCTGCCACTTCATCTCTGGTAAATCCGAAATATTCACTGTATTTCCTGTCGAGAACCGAATTTACGATCAGATTATTCAGCCCACTAAAAATACTCTCCCTGGCAACACGCAAAATTCCCGTCAGAAATCCAAACGCCAGATGTCGGTTATCTTTAAAAGCACCGGAGAAAAAGTTTCTCATAAAAGAAACTACCTGATCATAAAATCCGCAGACATATCCCTGCTGGATCGGTGTATCGTACTCATCAATGATGATGATTGCCTTTTCTCCGTACTGCTTATCAAGCATTTCAGAAAGGGTCTTTAAAGAATTCATATAATCTGTATTATTCGCTGTTCTTTCAGCGATTCTACGATATATTTCCTTTTCATATTCGTTACAGATGTTACTTTCCAGAAGTTCACTGTGACGCTGATACTCCTCACTGATCAGTAATGAAATATGATCATATGTTTCTTCCCATGTGTTTCGTTTCACATCTTTAAATGTAAGAAAAATCACCGGATATTTTCCCTGATATTCACGGTATTTTTCCCCACATTTCCAGATTTTTTTATCTTTAAAGTATATAGAAGTATCTTCCTCTGTCTTCTCAAAAAAAGTGCGGAGCATGTCCATATTAAGCGTCTTTCCAAACCGTCGTGGCCGCGTAAACAAAGAAACCAATGGACGTTCATTCAGAAGATCTCTGATCATCAGAGTTTTATCTACATAGTAATATTCCTGAGACGCCCGTCGATAATCTGAGATTCCGACCGGAAGCGGTAATTTCATTTCTTCCGTCATCGTTCTGTCATCCACACTAATACCTCCTCATACTTTGATTATCCGTATCACAGTTACCACACTAAAATGTTGCTGTTATTTCATTATACATGCCCTGTGAAAAATACACAAGAATATAAATAGAACAAAGCGGACAAGTCCACTTCAAACTCCCTGTAAAGTAAAAGGAGCCATCCATATGGACAGCTCCCCCGAAATCTTTTTCTATTTTCTTATTCAGCTACTGCAATAGCTTCTACTTCACACAGAACGTTCTTCGGAAGCTGTTTTACAGCAACACAGGAACGAGCCGGTTTGCTTGTGAAGTATTTTTCATATACTGCATTGAATGCAGCGAAATCTGCCATGTCAGCAAGGAAGCATGTTGTCTTTACAACATTATCAAATGTAAGACCAGCTTCTTCAAGGATTGCTCCAACATTCTTGCAGGACTGCTCAGCCTGAGTTTCGATCTTATCACCTGCAACTTCGCCGGTTGCCGGGTCTACCGGAATCTGTCCGGATGCGAATACAAAATTTCCTGCCATTTTAGCCTGAGAATATGGTCCGATTGCTGCTGGTGCTTTTTTAGTTTCAAGTGTTTTCATGAGAAAATCCTCCGTTCTGTCTTTTTCTCATCATAACACCAAAATTTTTGTTTCGTCAATACACTTTTTGTGTTTTATTCAGCTGCTTCCTCTGCACTTTCCTCTGTTGTTGCATCTGCTGCCCATACCGGAGCTGCTGCTCCTGTAAGCATTGCTGCTGCGCACATACCTTACATCATTCAACCATCTCCGCATCCTCCGCTGAGTAAATATGGCATCCATTCCGTCCATGTTCTTTCACATAATACAATGCTCGATCGGCATCTTTAAACAGACTTTCTCCCGGATTCTCTCGATCCATAAATGCCGCTCCAACACTCAGCGATACCGCTGGAACATTTTCTTCATGTACGGCAAGCTGTTTATTAATCTCGCCTATTTTATCTTCAATCGTATATCCCAGGTCACTTGTCACATCCATCATGATAACAGCAAATTCATCTCCCCCGATTCGACAGACATGGTCAATCAAACGAAAACCTTCTGTCAGGAGCTTTGACACTCGTTTCAGAATAGCATCTCCCACCGCATGCCCATAGGTGTCGTTGACACTCTTGAAATTATCCACATCCACAAGAATCAATGCGAACTCTCTCTTATCCTTTTCCATCAGCTTCAGAATCTGATCAAATGCCCCACGATTGAGTACACCAGTCATCGGATCATGCTCCGCCTGGTGCTTCATAAGCTTCTCGCGTTCCTCGTTTTCCAGAAATACTTCGTTATAGATTTTTGCCAAAAGCTGCAGCTCATAAGCTCCGCAAACCGGAAAAATTTTACCTTGCTTAATGCTCTCGTTATATTTTGCAAGTGGTGTCACAATCCAGTGCCGCATAATGTAGTAAATTGCAAAAAGGAATAGTGCAAAACAGCCAATACAGAAAAGTATTTTCTTGAAAACATCAAAAAAGATATCTGCGGACCGATTCTGTCTGTTTCCAATTTGATTGGAAAGTGTCTCCAAAACTTCATTTGTGCTTTTCAGAATTGCTTTCTTCGCAAGCTCATAATCCGGATTGCACATAAGATTCTGTGCCCGCACAAGTTTTTCTTCATTTGAAAGTGCTTCATCATCTACGGAAAGTTCTATGTTTTGGAGTTCCTGCTGCCAACTGCTCTGCTCCGTTCCGTTAGACTCTTCCACGAGGCGCATAACATAGTACTCCGTCTCCATCAGGTCTCTTGAATTTTGCATGGACTCTTCCAAAAGCTCCACTGCATCCTCATTTCCATCATACGAGGCAAGCACTTCCAGAGCTTTTTCCCGGTTCCGGTCTACATTTGCCTCCTGAAAATAACCGTCAATGTATGTTATCTCTCCTGTGGATGCCGCAAGACGTGCCTGCTCCGTCAAAGTATCTGAACCCTTGATGAACTGGAGGATTGCTGATTCACATGACACGTATTCCTGAAGCGAATTCCGCAAAACCGCATACTTTTGCAAACCGTATGTTGAAATCCCGATACATAAAGTAGTCAGGATAATTGTCACGATCAGACTTAATTTACTAACCGCACGTATTTTCACTTTTCCTGTCATAATGTTCACACCTTCTTTATTGCAAATATCTCATCCATCACCTTGGCAATCTCCTCAATACTGATCGGCTTGATAATATGTCCGTTCATACCATACTCATAGGATTTTCTTCTGTCATCTTCGAAGGCATTTGCAGTCATAGCAATGATCGGAATATTTGCTTTTCGATTGTCAGGCAGTGTTCTGATTTCTCTGGTAGCTGTATATCCGTCCATCTTAGGCATCTGAATATCCATAAAGATCAGGTCATATCGCTCTGCAGGAGCATCGTTGATTGTAGAAACCGCAATGTCACCATCTTCTGCACAGTCCACCGTCATACCTATGTCTTCTAGAATTGCAGTGGCAATCTCCCTGTTCAATTCGTTATCCTCTACCAGAAGCACTCGCTTGCCGCTGTAATTATAAGCTGCTTTCTTTTCTTTTTCCTTCTCCAGGTTTTCTATGCCTTCTTTGATTACCGGCTGTGTCAGCACACTTCTAAGCTCAGACATAAAGATAGGTTTGGAAACAAATGCCGTAACACCTGCCTGTCTGGCCTCATACTCGAAATCCGCCCAGTCATAAGCTGTAAGCACGATGATAGGCACTTCTTCACTGATAACTTTTCGTATCCGGCGGACCGTCTCTATACCATTCATATCCGGCATCAGATAATCGATGATATAGACCTTGTATTCGTCCATCATCTCCGCAGCATCCTGCGCACGAACAATAGCCTCTTTACCTGACGTGGTCCAGTCCGGACGCATCTGTATATCTCGAAGCATCTTGCTGACGCTTCTGCAGGTATCCATATTGTCATCCACGACCAGTGCCTTTGCTCCAAGCAGTTCCGGAATCGGCTCATTTTTCACAAATTCGTTTCCAATCCGCAGATTCAGAGTAACCGTGAACAAAGATCCTTTTCCTTCTTCACTCTCAACCCTTATATCACCGCCCATCATATCCACGATATTCTTGGTAATTGCCATTCCAAGCCCTGTGCCCTGAATGCCGCTGACTGTGGAGGTATATTCTCTTGAGAAAGTATCAAATATATGCCCGACAAACTCCTTTGACATACCAATGCCGTTATCCTTCACCGAGAACTCGTATGTTGTGTAGCTTTTCAAACTACAAGGCTTTTCAATCAAACGAATCATGATATCTCCGCCAGGCTGTGTAAACTTGATGGCATTGCCTACAATATTCAGCAGCACCTGATTCAGACGCAGCTTATCCGTCATTACATCCTCATGCACAACATCCTGCGTATCAATAAAAAGATTTAAATTCTTAGAATTGATAAGACTCTGGATCATCGTTCTCAGATCATGAAGCAAATCCGGAAGATGCACGGTCTTCTCATCAAGTTTTACTGTACCACTCTCAATACGGCTCATATCGAGGATATCGTTGATCAGGCTCAGCAGATGCGTGCTGGAAGTACTGATTTTACTAAGGTAATCCTGTACCTGTGCCTGGTCATCGCTATGCGTCTGCGCCAATGCCGTAAAACCAACGATGGCATTCATCGGTGTGCGGATATCATGGGACATACTGTTTAAAAAGGTTGTCTTGGCCTTGTTTGCCTGCTGTGCTGCTGCCAAAGCCTGTGCCAGTGCCTCCTGCTGCTTGAGATCATGCAGCTTCTCTTCTGTGATATCACGGGCAACATAGAGAATTTCCTTTGCTGTGCCATCCGCTGCCCTTCTCTTCACAATAAACCGTGACTGCATCCACTGACCGGTTGGGGCTTTATATTCTGTTGTAATTGTATTGACATTTTTCAGGCGTTCTGCAAGAGTATTGAAATCCAAAAATTCACGCATGGAATCTCGGAATTCTGGCACTATAAAGGACTCAAGGATTTCGTCCTTGACATCATTAAAATTACCGATGGACTTTGCCACCTCTCCCATAAGAGGCACACTGGTCAATATTTGATACTGGCAAGTATCTATATCAGCGCTGAAAATGGTTGAATATATTGTGGAAA
>CAVFJK010000083.1:5374-5902 GCA_963622815.1 Ruminococcus bicirculans (ex Wegman et al. 2014) | reverse complement strand
CGGACAGACACGTTTATATTATAATAGTTGTTCTTCAAAATCAATAAAATCTTAACTTTTATTATATAAAATTTCCATAAACCGCTGTAAAATCAACTTGCTGTCTGCTCTGATTCAGACATCCGAAGCATATACCCGCCCCTTATGCGCGCAGTCTGCGGAACATATTTTCCCACAGTTCCAGCTGAATTTTACAGTAATTCGGAAGATGTTTAAACGAGAACGGAACCTTTTTATGATTCATGCTGATGGAAAATCCATTCTTGATACCAGCCAGATATTCCTTTCCCATTCCTTTTACGGCAAAGAACAGAAACTTGATCAGAAAGCCCGCTGCCAGAAACGGCAGATTCAGGATGATCTGAAGAAACGGCATGTTCTTATATATAAGATAGACATTATTTCGTGAAGAGTATCTGGTCTTAAAATGGTTATATCTGGAACCGCTCGTACCGCTCCCTACGTGATATACGCTTGCTTCCGGTGCATACCAGTTCTCGTAGCCGTAGATTCTTGCTCGATATCCGA
>CAVFJK010000083.1:0-5364 GCA_963622815.1 Ruminococcus bicirculans (ex Wegman et al. 2014) | reverse complement strand
CCACAGGCTGAAAAAATCTTCTCTTCATTCTGATAGAGATCGATGTCTTTTCCTTTTCCCCTTGCAAAAGACCAGCCAAGTGCACAGTAATAATTTCCGGCATCATCCATTTTATCCCTGTCATGATACTGAACCATTCTTGCCGCACATGAAAACGCTTTTTTATGTCTTCGTATGGAAAGCAGCATCTGCTCTACAAAATCTTCCTTCACTTCTGTATCATTATTCAGAAGCAGTACATACGGTGCTTTTGATGCCTTTATTCCCTCATTGACCGCTCTGCAGAACCCAAAGTTCTCCGGCAGTTCAATGATGTGTACCCACGGATAATTTGCCGTTACAAAAGAACAGCTCCCGTCCGCGGATCCGTTATCCACCAGTATCACTTCAAAATTCTTCAGCGTCTGCCCTTCCAGACTTCCCAGAACACTGTCCAGAAACGCAATTCCATTAAAATTCGGTATGATCACCGATACTTCCATATTTTCTCCTATCTGTTTTCTTTCTCTTTCAGATCCATTCCCTTCAATGGGCGAAGCGAATAATTCCATTTCGAGAGAGAAAGATTCTTATTATAGTACGGGTCTCCTTTTTTAAGGATATCGATCCAGTGACAGCGGATATACTCTATCTCTTCCTGGAAACGACGTACTTTTTCTTCACTGTCCTCCGCACCTCTTGTCTTAGATTCCATATGATACAGCTGTACATACGGATCATAAACGATCAGTCTTCCGGTCTCTCTGACCTTCAGGCAGAGATCCACATCATTAAACGCAACCGACAGTTTTTCCGTAAAGCCACCGACTTCTTCGAATGCTTCTTTTTTCATCATCATGCATGCGGCGGTAACTGCACTCATATCCTGAAGAATCGAAGCTTTATGAAGATAGCCGGTACGGTTTGCCGGCATGTCCACAAACATATGCCCTGCAATTCCGCCAATACCAATCACACAGCCGGCATGCTGGATCGTATTATCCGGATAGATCAGCTTCACGCCTACTGCTCCGACTTCTTTACGCTGACACATTCCAAGCATTTCTGTCAGCCAGCCTTCTGTAATGACCGTCACATCATTATTCAGGAACAGCAGGTATTCTCCATTTGCATGTCGCACTCCATAATTATTGATCGCGGAATAATTGAATTCTTTTTTCCAGCGAAGGAGACGGATCTTCGGATCCTCGGACAGTTCTTTATAATATTTAAATATCTCATCAGAAGTACTGTTGTTCTCGATAATGATGATCTCATAATTCTGATATTTTGTTTTTTCTCTGATCGACTCGATACATGCACGGAGAGATTCTGTCTCATCTTTATTCGGAATGATAATAGAAACAAGCGGCTCTCCCTGAACCGGATACTGCACCCGGAAAAATCCGAGATCCGGCGTATGTGTCACCGTTCCCTCTACCCCGGTCCTTTCAAGATGTGCCTCGATCGCACGTCTGCCTGCTTCAAACGCATACATCTTACTTGCCGGGTTATCTGCCGTAGATGCCTTATGCGTACGCCAGTGATAAAGAATTTCCGGAACATGTCCGATCTTATCTGCCGCTTCCACACATCGGAAAATAAAATCATGATCCTGCGCTCCGTCAAATTCCTGACGGAAGCCTCCGACCTTACGGATTACAGACTGTCTCACTACAAAGAAATGGCAGATATAGTTATTCGAGCGCAGAAGATCCAGATTAAAATCCGGTTTCAGATGTGGCTGAAAATGTTCACTCAAATCTGTCGTCACTTTATCTTCATCTGTATACACAGCATCCAGCTTCGGATCTTTTTCCAGTGCCAGTGCGATCTCATAAAGTGCATTCGGGGCAAGGAGATCATCGTGATCCAGAATACCTGCAAACTCGCCCTTTGTCATTTCAAGCGCAGCATTCGTATTTCCTGCAATTCCAAGATTGCTTTTTAATTCCTGTACACGTATACGGCTGTCTTTCTGTGTATACTCGGAAAGCACCTGCTTCATCTGTTCATCATCCGGACTTCCGTTCGCAATACACAGTTCCCAGTTTTTATACGTCTGTGCCAGAAGTGAATCGATCATCTGTCGAAGAAAAGGCTCCGATGTATGGTATGCCGGAACGGCAACACTGATCAGCGGCTCACTGGAAAATCTGTGACGTCTCTGCTTCTCAAGCTCTGCCTCGTCCGGTTTATAAGCTTCATACCACAGACCATATGGAACTTCTTCCGGTTCAAACCGCTCATGGAGTCTGATCCAGAATTCTTTCGGACCGTAATGCTTAAAATAACGCAATCCCTTCTTGATCGTATAAGGATTGAGTTTCTTCAGCATCCTTCCCCATTCGATATGTCCTGACACATCTTTATTTTTACTCATACTTTATTTTACACCCTCGGGTTATGTTTTTATTTTTACTTACAGTCAGTTCTGTTTTACTATAATCGGGTTTATTTTATCATTCTGCCTCTCTTTTTGCAAGGGCGTATGTCATTCTGCTTGAATTAACGATTAAAATGGGATATGATAGATTTCAAGAATGTTTAGAACTAAAACTTTAAGATAAGAAAAATGGGAGTACAGATTTATGAAATTAAAAAGATTATGCAGTGGTCTTATGGCTCTGGGACTTACATGTTCTCTGTTATTCCAGACACCGGTCTTTGCAGCTGAAGAAACAGCTGACACACAGACCTCTTCCATTTCTACGAACAGCATCGCCGGATGGCCGCAGGGACCGGAGATCACCTCCACGGCAGCTGTGATCATGGAAGACAGTACCCAGACCACTGTTTATGCCAAAAATATGGACCAGGTTCTTTATCCGGGTGCCACAGTAAAAGTCATGACAACTCTGCTGGCTCTTGAAAATGCACAGCTGAGTGACCAGGTCACAATGACCGCAACCGGCGTATCCGGTGTCACAGACGGCGGTGCCAGTATTTCTGCCCAGCTGGATGAGGTCTTTACCGTAGAGCAGTGTCTGTATGCGATCATGCTTGCGTCCGCAAACGATGTAGCACTTCAGATTGCCGAACAGATTGGCGGCTCCGTTGATGGATTCGTTCAGATGATGAATAACCGTGCTGCAGAACTTGGATGTACCAACACCGTATTTACAAACCCTACTGGTCTTCCGGACGAAAATCAGCATACGACCGCTCATGATATGGCACTGATCACAAAAGCAGCCATTGATAATGAATCTTTCCGGACGATCGCAGGAACCGCTTCCTACATGATTCCGGCCACTAACGTTTCCGGCGGTGAGCGAGTCCTGACGAATAACTTCTCCATGCTGAACAATACCAATGCTTCTTATTATCAGTATTGTCTCGGCGGACGTGAAGGATATACAGAAGCCTCCGGCAGCACACTGGTCTGCGGAGCTGAGAAAAACGGTGTTTCTCTGATCGCAGTCGTTCTTCAGGGAGCATCCGGTACGACTGCTGCCGAGGCAGTCAGCCTTCTCAATTACGGATTTGACAATTTCCAGATTCTCTCTCTGGGTGACAATGATTTCAACATGGCATCCGGCGGTGACGTATATGTTCCAAATGGCACCACAGCAGATGCACTGACTACTCAGGATGGCGAAGTACAGGATGGTCAGTACAGCCGACAGTATCTGTTCGGCGGAACTCCTGTCGGAACTGCAGTCATGTCTGTTGCTTCAACAGAAGAAGATACTTCTGTCATTGAGGCCAGCACGCAGAATCTTGCAGATGCGCAGAATTACACGACCAGCCACACGAATGTTCCGTACTTTGTGATTGGCGGTATCGGGCTGCTCTTCCTGCTCCTGATTCTCTTCCGCATCGTGAAAGTTGCAAAATCCTGATTCACATTAAACCCATAAACATACAAAACCGGTCACTGTCGATTCGGACAGCAGCCGGTTTTTTGTTTTCATAAATTTATAATAGTTTTCGAATCGTCTTTACTGAATTTCTTTCAGATAACGTCCAAGTGCATCTTTCCAGTCCGGAAGTCTTGTAAATCCATGTTCTTCCAGTTTTTTCTTTTCGAGACGGCTGTTTGTCGGACGTTTTGCTTTTGCCGGGTACTCTGCAGAGCTTACCGGAAGTACCTTTACATCCATACCTGCCTGACGGAAGATTTCTTTTGCAAAATCACACCAGGAAATATAGCCACCTTCATTTGTTGCATGATATTTTCCGTACTCTTCTTTTTCCAGCATATCTACCAGAAGTCTTGCCAGGTCATAAGTGTAAGTAGGGGTTCCGATCTGGTCATCTACGACTGTCAGAGTATCATGAGTTTTTCCCAGATTCAGCATAGTCTTGATGAAGTTCTTGCCATTCAGTCCAAATACCCATGCAATACGTACAATATAATGTTTCGGCGCATATTTTTCTACTGCAACCTCTCCGTCGTATTTTGCCTGACCATAAACATTCAGTGGTTTTACAACCGGATCATCCGGCTCCCACGGACGTGTTCCCTGTCCGTCGAATACATAGTCTGTACTGATATATACCATTGGAATATCAAGTTTTCCGCACATTTTTGCAATATTTTCTGTACCTTCTGCATTTACTTTATGGCATACTTCCTGATTATCCTCTGCAGCATCTACGGCTGTCCATGCAGCGCAGTGAACAACTTTATCCGGATTCACTTCACTGATCACACGCTCAACAGCTGCACTGTCTGTGATATCCATCTCATCTACATCCACACCAACGCCTTCATAGCCTCTTTTTGCCAGCTCGTTCATTACGTCATAGCCAAGCTGTCCTTTTACACCTGTTACTAATACTTTCATACTAAAAATCCTCCTATATCCGTTTCAGTGAGAAATCCTGGCTCTTCAGTGTCAGGTTCGGGTTATAATACGGGTCCCCGTCACGCATGATATCCGGCCAGCGTCTTTCAAAAATCTGAATCTCTTTATTAAATCGTGCTACTTTCTCCGGTGTATCCTCAAGTCCTCTGGACTTTGATTCGTTATGATACAGCTCCGCATATGGATTATATACGATCAGATATCCGGCAGCCCGAAGTTTCATACAGAAATCGATATCATTAAATGCAACTGCAAGCTCTTCTGTCAGTCCTCCGACTTTATCAAAAGCCTCTCTCTTCACCATCATACAGGCTGCTGTTACCGCACTGTAGTCCTGTGCACAGATGATCCTGTGGCAGTATCCGGTCGTTCCTCTTGGCTGAAGAACAAAACAATGACCTGCAATTCCGCCAAATCCGATCACGACTCCGGCATGCTGGATCGTATCATCCTCATAATACATTCTGGCACCGACCGCTCCGACATCACTGCGCATACAGTAGCCAAGCAGTTCTTCCAGACAGTCTTCGTTAATGATCTCGGTATCATTATTCAGAAGAAGGATGTACTC
>CAVFJK010000082.1:1881-18469 GCA_963622815.1 Ruminococcus bicirculans (ex Wegman et al. 2014) | reverse complement strand
AGATGTATATACAAAAGAATTTACCGCAAAAGTTCTGGAATGCAGAGAAGGAAAAAAAGGTTATGAGATCGTTCTGGACCAGACTGCTTTTTATCCGGAAGGCGGCGGTCAGCCGTATGATCTGGGTACACTGAACGATGTGGAAGTATTCGAAGTACATGAGAAAAACGGAGAGATCCTCCACTATACAAAAGAAGCAATCGAGGCGGGCAGTGAAGTAACCGGAAAGATTGACTGGGACAGAAGATTTGACCTGATGCAGCAGCATTCCGGTGAGCATATTGTAAGCGGACTTGTTCATGCAGCTTACGGATACGATAATGTCGGATTCCATATGAGCAGTGATGTGATCACGGTAGATTTAAGTGGTGTGCTGACAGAAGCGCAGCTTGCCGAGATCGAGGCAGAAACAAACCGTAAGATCTGGAAAAACAGTGAGGTAGAGATTACTTATCCATCTAAGGAAGAACTCGATAAACTGGATTACAGAAGCAAGAAAGAGCTGACCGGACAGGTGCGTATTGTACGTTTTCCGGGATCTGATCTCTGCGCATGCTGTGGAACACATGTGACACATACCGGTGAGATTGGAGCAGTGAAGATTCTGACTGTAGAAAACTTCCATGAGGGAATCCGGCTTACTATGATCTGTGGTAAAAGAGTTATGGATTATCTGAATATGGTAAATGATCAGAACCGTCAGGTATCCGTAAAACTTTCTGCAAAGATCGGGGAGACCGCGGCAGCAGTAGCACGCCTTCAGGATGAAAACTTCCGTCTGAAGGGACAGGTAAATCAGATGTTTGATGAGCTCTGTACGGCAGAGGCTCAGAAGTGGGAAGGCGCAGGAAGCGTACTGATTTTCCAGGAAGGACTTGAAGCAGATCAGGTGCGCAGAATGGCAGATGCCGTGATGCAGAAATGCAGCGGATGCTGTGCAGTATTTTCTGCGAACGGAGATGGAAGTTATAAATATGCGATTGGAGAAGTAAACGGAGACCTGCGTCAGTTTACAAAAGAAATGAACGCGGCACTGAACGGCCGCGGCGGCGGAAAACCATTCTTTGTACAGGGTTCTGTTAAAGCTTCCGAAGAAGAAATCCGTCAGTTTTTTGAACAGTGATCTGAGGTAATGGAAAATGTTTGGAGAATGTCATGCACATGCACTGATGAATGGTGCGAATTATCGGGCAGCGGTAGAACTGCATAGAGAAGCGGTAAATGAAAATGCCGTACGGGAATGCCTGCATACATATCAGGAAGCCGGAGTCTCCTTTGTAAGAGATGGCGGCGACCCTTATGGAGTGGCAATGCTTGCAAAAAAGTTGGCGCCGGAGTATGGAATCGACTATCGTTCACCTGTCTTTGCTGTCCATAAAAACGGATACTATGGCTCGATCGTAGGCCGTGGTTTTGATAACATGAAAGAATTTCATCAGAGAGTTTTAGAAGCTAAAAAAGAGGGCGCAGATTTTATAAAGATCATGACGACCGGGCTTCTGGATTTTAAAAATCAGGGAAAAATAACAGGAACTCCACTGAACGCTGAAGAAGTAAAAGAGATGGTACATATTGCACATGAAGAAGGCTTTGCGGTTATGAGCCATACGAATGGTGTTTATGGAACAAGAGCTGCGATCGAGGCTGGTGTGGACAGTCTGGAACATGGAAATTATATGGATGAAGAGACGATTTCCATGTTGGCTGACAGTGATACCGTGTGGGTACCAACGCTTGTGACGATTCGGAATCTCGTCGGCTGCGGAAGATTTGAAGATACAGTGCTGAAACCGATCGTGGAGCATGCAGAAGCTTTGATTCGATCAGCTTTTAAGAAGAAAGTAAAAACAGCTCTTGGCAGTGATGCGGGTGCATATATGGTTCCGCATGGAAAAGGAATCTGTCAGGAATATGAATCCTTTTGCCAGATTCTGGGGGATTCGGTGGAAGTACAGCAGTGGCTGCAGGAAGGCGAAAGAGCGATACGGGAAAGATTCCGGAGAAAGTAGTGCGAAAGTACTGAGAGATAAAATTTTGTAAAATAGCATATAGATATCAGGAAAAAGGCCTGTGAGAAAATCTCACAGGTCTTCTATTTTTAATGCGGTATAAATATTGGTCTGTCTGGAATCAGCAGGGTTAAAAGTGATCTTCACGGAGCTGCCGGTAAGAAGTCCGCCGGTGGATTCGTTTGAGGCACTTTCTGTATTACAGGTAATGTTTATACCATCGTAAGTAAGAATCGTAATCGTATTAGCGGTAGAAGCAACAATCTCACCGGAAACAGTAAATCCGGTACTGCGCTCACGTAAGTTTTCAGGTACTTCTCCGGTAATGCCGAGCACGGTGATTCCATCGAGAGTCGTTCCGTTAAAGTCACCGGTATAAACTACATTTACGTGTGAGCCGGATTCGATTCCACCGCTGAAATAACAGGGAATCGCAGACATATCCAGATTCAGAACGTTTGTTGTATTTTCGATGGATACCTGAAGAACATTAGTCTGAATGCTCTGAATCACGGCACGCAGTTTATGTTCAGCTTTAACCTCTACACCTTCCTGTGGAGCAGGAGTTGGTGTCGGGTCAGGGACGTTGAGCGGATCAATATCAGAGACACTGTAGATCTTCATATGAGAGCCGTCAAGTACGTTGGCGTCATCCGAAGAAGCAGGTCCAAAGTCCCCTTTATAGTGCAGGTAAACCCAGTTTCCGGCTTTGATACCGCCCTGATAATACTGTTCTGTTCCGGTGATCGGGAATGTAACCGTTTTTCCGCCCTTCGATTTAATCGTAATGGAATTGGCGGTGAGGCTCTGCACCTGGCCGCGGGTCGTGCCTTCTTTTATTTCGGATGTTTCGTGGTAATCATCGACAACTTTCAGAGCTTTGACGGTTCCGGTATCGGTACTGTCGAGCTGTCCTTCGTAGATCACACTGACTGCATCGCCGCAGATCATTCCGTCGGAACATTCCAGAGTTGCCTGGGAAATATCAAAGATATAAGTTTCAGAATTACTGAGAATGGTAAGCTGATTACCGGTAAAATTCTGAAGGGTACCGCGTATCTCATCCATGTATACACGGGCGCTTTCCGGGTGAATGTCCTGAACCTGCGCATCGTCTGAGGCAGTAAAGTGATCGACGATATCGCCCAGACTACAGCCGGACAATGTTATAAGAAAAAGTGATCCGATACAGATCACCAGTGTCTTTTTCATGAGACTCCTTTCTGAGCTGCAGCTTCAGGCTGCACACGGAACCAGTAAGTATAAGCATCAGTAAAACCAAGGGACGCGTACAGACGCTTTGCGGCAGTATTGCCCTGCACGACCTGAAGGTAGGCGTTCTCGGCACCTTTTTTCATTCCTTCGGTGAGCAGTGCGGTACAGATCTGGCGGGCGAATCCCTGACCGCGGTATTTTTCCTTTACATGAATCGCATAAATTCCGATGTAGTCACGGTCAAGAATGCCAAGTCCTGTAGCAATGATCTTGCCCTCTTTCCATATGGAAGTACAGATCGTTTCCTTCGGGATGGCACGGTACATGGACGGGACAACAGCACGGTGGATCGGATTTGTCATTCCTTTCAGATCAAAAAGACTCGTGATCCAGATATCCGGAATCTCATCCGTGATCGTTACGGACGGGTAAGGCGCATCCAGGCGTGCATCGCTCAGATGCAGTGTCATGACTTCCGTGACATGTTGAATTTTGTAGCCTCGGTTTTCGAGCGTATAATCAAAATCCGGGGACACCAGCGGACTGATCTTAAAGATCGCCGGTGATCCCAGACGTTTATAAACATCTTCGCAGTAGGAGACCTTTTCACGCCATGGAAGTGTAGAATTTCCGAATTGTTCCACGCTGTTGGTACGGTGGGTATAGAAATAAGAAAATCGCAGGATCCAGCCATCATAAAGTTCCATTTTATGGGACGGCCAGGCATTCAGCGACATATCTTCGATTTTTTTGATGTTTTTCTCCATGATGAAGACTCCTTTCTGCTGCTTCTTTTTATTATACAGAAGAGAGCGGGAATGTGCAACTGCCAGTCTGGAACGGAGGGGACAGGAGAGTACGTGAATGGAGAAAACAGTAATGAGGCGGGCACGATGTCGGAAATACAGAGAATTTGACGAACGAATCTTCTTTACAAACAGGTCCGTACCGTTCTATAATAAGACTCACCAGAAATCTTCTGGTATTCAGATCCGTCGGTTCAGACGGAAGATTCCCTTTTTTATTTATCGTAATGATTGCAGACAGAAAGGAGTGTGGTTGGTGTTATTGTCGGCAGGATATTGTTGCTGATGATTACCGGAGTTGCTGTTTTAATGGACCTGTATGAGATGAAAATAAAAAATGTCTGGATTCTGATCTCACTGCTGGCAGGATTTCTTTATGATCTCTGGCGTGGAGGATGGAACGGAGCAGCATTTTTTATCTCAGGAGCAGGAGTTCCACTGGTGATCCTCGGCTGGCTGTTTTATTTCCGGATGCTTGGTTCGGGGGATATTAAACTTTTCTGTGTACTGGGCAGCATTATGGGACCGGTACATATTCTGGAATGTATCTGGTATGCATTTCTGACAGGAGGGCTTATTTCTCTGGCCATTCTGATCTTTTGTGGCGGTTTCTGCCAAAGAATCCAATATTTAGCGGAATACCTGAATTCATATATCCGGACGGGCGAACGGAAATCTTATTACCGGACCGGAGCCGCATGGGAAAATATTCATTTCACGGTTCCGATCTTTATGAGTGTGATGCTGTATGCGGGAGGTATGTATTGAAGAAACAAATTTTTGCAGTCTGTGATCTGGAGGCAGAATATGCCTGCAATTTCATGGATTATCTGAATCAGAAAAAGAATATTCCTTTTGAGATCCAGGCCTTTACCAGTGTGGAGAATTTTGTGGCATTTGCAAAGAAGAATCCTGTGGAGTTGCTGTTAATTTCTTCGGAGGCAATGTGCCGTGAAGTAGGAGAGCTGGATATCGGTAAGATCGTAATCTTGACAGAAGGAAATAAACCGAAGGAACTGGAAAAATATACCGGTGTGTATAAATATCAGGCATCGTCCGATGTTGTCAGAGAGGTGATGGCCTGTTACGGTGCGGAGAAGGCAATCCTTCCGGTGCAGCTGCCGGTATTGAAGAAGACGACGGAGATACTGGGAGTATATTCGCCTCTGGGAGGCTGTCTTCAGACTTGCTTTGCACTGACGCTGGCGCAGATCCTCGGAAAGGAAAAAAGCGTTCTTTATCTGAATCTGGAAGAATATGCCGGATTTAAGGAACTGATGCAGAAAGACTTTTCACATACCCTCAGTGACCTTCTTTATTTTGTAAAACAGGAAAAAACAAGTATTTCTGTGAAGATGAACAGCATGATACAGAGTATGGGAGAGGTGGATTTTATTCCGCCTGTACAATCACCGGAAGATATCAGAGGAACATCCTGGCAGGACTGGGAACGTCTTTTACAGGAGATCATTCTCCACAGTTCTTATGAGGCAATTGTGATCGATATAGGAAACGGAATCGAGGATGTTTTTCAGATGCTGGATATGTGTACCACGGTGTATACGCCTGTAAAAACAGACAAAATGTCACGGTGCAAACTGGCACAGTTTGAAGAACTTCTGGGGATGCGGGATTATCCGCAGGTTCTGAGCCGTATGGTAAAACTGGATCTGCCGTATGGACAGGAAGTCCTGGCAGAACCGTTTCGTGCAGAGCAGCTCGTCTGGGGAACGCTTGGCGATTTTGTCAGAGAACTGCTCGGAAAGGATGAAGTATGAGCAGACAGAACTTTCAGACATTGCGTGGCCTTCTGATGGAGAAACTGGATCTTGCGAGAGAACTCAGTGACGAAGAAATCCTGGAAGAAATCGATACACTGATTCTGGAGAAAATGCGGGATTCCTGTCTTTCACTGAAAGAAAAAGTGCAGCTTCGACAGGAACTGTTTCATTCCGTCAGAAAACTGGATGTACTGCAGGAGCTGATCGAGGACGAGACGGTGACAGAGATCATGGTGAATGGCCCCGATGCCATATTTGTGGAGCGGGCCGGAAAACTTTCCCGCTGGGAAAAGACCTTTACATCCGGAGAGAAACTGCAAGATGTGATCCAGCAGATCGTCGGAAAATGCAACCGGGTGGTCAACGAATCAATGCCTATTGTGGATGCCCGTCTGGAGAACGGAGCCAGAGTGAATGCGGTAGTCCGCCCGGTGGCATTAAATGGTCCGATACTGACGATCCGACGATTCCCGGATACACCGATCACGATGGAAAAACTGATCGCACTCGGGAGCCTGCCTGTAGAATGCGCAGAATTTCTGAAAGCACTGGTCAGGGCGAAATACTCCATGGTCATCGGTGGTGGAACTGGAAGTGGAAAAACAACATTTCTTGGCGCACTGTCCAATTTTATACCCAGTGACGAGAGACTGATCACAATTGAAGATAATGCGGAATTAAAGATTCAGGGGATTGAAAACCTGGTTCGCCTGGAAGCAAAAATGGCGAACACAGAAGGCGCATCATCTGTTACGATACGAGATCTGATCAAGACGGCCCTCCGTATGCGGCCTGACAGGATCGTTGTAGGTGAAGTCCGCGGAGGAGAAGCAGTGGATATGCTGCAGGCTTTAAATACCGGGCATGAGGGAAGCTTAAGCACTGCACATGCAAATTCGGCAGAAGACATGCTCTCCCGCCTCGAGACCATGACACTCATGGGAGTGGACCTTCCTCTGGAAGCGATTCGAAGACAGATCGCATCGGGTGTAGATATCCTGATCCATCTTGGGAGGATGAGGGATAAGAGTCGTAAAGTACTGGAGATAACAGAAGTTTGCGGGTTTGAAGATCATGAAATAAAGACCCGGACACTGTACCGGTGGCAGGAGGGAAAAGGTCTTGTGCAGACAGCTGCTCTTCTTAACCGGGAGAAACTGGTGCGGGCAGGAGTGACGATATGAAATCTAAAGGTGATGTGAAACAGAATTATGAGGAATATCATTTTTCAAAAACAGAGGTCCTGAAATATCTGATGCAGAGTGTACTGCTCTGCGGAGCAATGGATTATCTGTTTTATCAGAACTGGTGGATGCTGATACTGGCAATCCCGGTTACTGTCCTGTTTATGAGACTCAAAAAGAAAGGATTGATCAGAGAACGGAAGCGAAATCTGAATTATCAGTTCAAAGATGCGCTGAATGCATTAAGCGTAGCTGTACAGGCTGGATATTCCGTCGAAAATGCAGTGACAGCATGTTCCAGAGATCTCGAGAGGCTGTATCCGAAAGAAACAGATATTGTGAAAGAATTTCATTACATAGAAACACAGCTGAAAGTCAGTGTTCCGATGGAAGAGCTGCTAATGAGTCTTGGAGAGCGGAGCGGGATTGAAGATATTGAAAATTTTGCTGCAGTATTTTATACCGCAAAAAGAACCGGCGGCGATATGAACCGGATCATACAGACATCTGCGAGGATGCTTGGAGACAAGATCGATGTCCGTAAAGAGATTGAGACAACGCTGGCAGCGAAAAAAGCGGAGCAGATGATCATGAGTCTGATGCCGGCGGGGATCATCCTTTATCTGAAACTGACTTCACCGGGATTTTTAAGCGTTCTTTATGGAAATCTGTTTGGGACCTGTGCAATGACACTCTGCCTTGGAATCTATATTCTGTCTTACTGGCTGGGGTGCAGGATCGTTGATATTGAGGTGTAGAAAAATGTGGGTACATTTGATTATTTTTGTAGCGGCATTCGGGACGGTACTTGTCTGGAAGGCCGGATGGCTCAGACTTGATGGGATTGCGGATAAAGAAAGCATCCGCCTGTTTCTGATCGTGGCACTTTTGGGAAATATGCTTGGAATGGCACTGACTTTAACCAGTGGAAGCAGTGAGCTTTATCAGAAAGGACACAGGATCGAGAAGAGTGAAGATGGTGCTTATACCGAAGAACTTCAGGTTTCGGTGGATGGTGCCGAGCCGGAGAAATTTAATGTGCAAATTCCGGAAAAAGAGACAGAAGAATCAGAAACGGAAGCTGCAGAAAACGAATCTGTTCAGTCTCAGGAGGAAATACGACAGAAAGAACTGAAGGCAGTGATCGAACAGTATAATCAGGAAAAGCAGGATCCGGATTATTACTATCTGCCGGATACCTGGGACGGTCAGACGCTTCAATGGCAGAAACCCGGAGAAAATACGGGAACACTTCTGGCAGCGCTGGCCCTGTTTGCAGCAGTCGTATTGATGTTAAAAAAAGCAAGAGAGCAGCAGGAAGAACTGGCAAAACGAGCGGAACAGCTTTTGATGGACTATCCGTCCCTGATCATGAAGTTTACGCTTCTGATTCAGGCCGGGATGACGGTCCGGAGAGCGTTTCATAAGATCAGTTCCGATTACCTGAGAAGCTGTCCGAAAACAGGACGCTATGCGTATGAAGCAGTGACAACGGCCTGTCATGAGATGGAAAGCGGTGTTGCAGAACTGGAGGCTTACCGAAGATTCGGAGAGCGATGCGGGCAGATGAAGTATAAGACATTTTCTACGATTCTGATCCAGAACCTTCAGAAAGGCGGTCACAGGATGGCGGACCTTCTGGAAAAAGAAGCACTGGAAGCATGGGATGAAAGAAAGCGAAAGGCAAGAGTGATGGGCGAGACAGCGGCGACAAAACTGCTGGTTCCGATGATCATGATGCTTGCGGTGGTGATGGCAATCATCATGATACCGGCATTTTTGTCTTTCTATGGATGATTGTTGAATGAAAGAAATGCAGAAGTGGATGAACTAAGTGGAAACAGGAATGAGGGAGGCGAAGCAATGCGGAAATATCTGGAAGTTGTAAAAGAATTTGTGCAGGAAGAAGATGCGGTTGGTGTTGTAGAGATCATTCTGATATTGGTGGTCCTGATCAGTCTGGTTATTATTTTTAAAGAACAGCTGACGAACCTGGTGCAGGCGATCTTAAGTAAGATTACGAAGCAGAGTAATTCTATCTGAGGAAGAAAGGAGAATGTCGATGGAGAAAAAGGGCAGTATTACTGTTTTTCTGGCGCTGATCTTAAGTCTTCTGCTGTCACTGGTCGCGACGAGCATACAGTCCGTGCAGGCGGCAGCAGCCCGGACACAGATTCTGAACAGTATGGATATTGGACTTTATTCTCTGTTTGGACAGTATGACCGTTTTCTTCTGAAGAATTATGATCTGTTTTTTCTGGACGGTACGCAGGGAGGAACAGAGCTGAATCTGGCTGCGGTATACGATAATCTGGAGTCTTACATGAAACCGGTACTGAAACAGAACAGTCAGAAACTGACGCTTCATCAGGGCGGGTTTACCGGATATCGTCTGGCAACCGATGAGGACGGAGAAGTTTTTTATCAGCAGGCAGTCACTTATATGAAAGATACGCTTGGCAGTCAGGGAGTGCAGGCACTTCTGAAACGCTATAAGAAAAAAGAGCAGAAGGTGAAGCAGGCAGAAAAGGACGGAAAACAGGCCGAAGAAGGGAATACACTGCAGAACTATGATTCAGAAATGAATTCGGCTGCACAGAAAAGCCAGGAGGCGGAAGAAGCCTCGAAAAATGAGAATGCAGGGGATTTTGGAGACGGAACATCGGGAGAACTTTTTTCAGATGGAGAAACAAAACCGCAGGTAGTCAATCCGATTCCGATTATCCAGCGAATCCGGAAAATGGGACTTCTGGACCTGATCGTGCCGGCTTCGAAGGGGATATCGGACCGGGAAGTGAACCGTAGTGAGCTGTTATCTGGAAGATCAGCCGAGCAGGGAATGGCGATGCCACAGAGTGTCGGAAAAGATAATTCCGGTTCCTCAAAAATACTGTTTCAGGAGTATCTGATGGATCATCTGGGAAACTATATTTCTCCGTCGAAAGCAGGACTCCGCTATCAGCTGGAATACCTTCTTGCAGGAAAGAAAAGTGACCAGGAAAATCTGAAAGCAGTGGCGAATCGCCTTCTGTTGATCCGCGAAGGTATCAATGTTTCCTGCCTGATGGCTGATGCCGGAAAGAGAGCTCAGATTCAGGCACTTGCGCTTGCAATCGCATCCGGATTTCTGATTCCGCCTGCGGCTGTGATCATTGAAGCAGCTTTGATTCTGTGCTGGTCGTTTGCAGAAAGTATCCTGGATCTGAGGGAACTGTTTCATGGAGGAAAAGTAGCTCTGACGAAGACGGCGGCGACGTGGCAGCTGTCGCTGGAAAACCTGCCGAACCTTCTGGAAGGATTGGACAGTCAGCGACGGGACCAGGAAGGCGGAATGTCTTATGAAGATTATCTGCAGGTACTTCTTCTGTCAAAATCAAAAACGGATAAGCTGACCCGAGGAATGGATATGATCGAAGCGGAGATCCGCAGTACAGCAGGAAAAGAGAATTTTCGGCTGGATTGCTGTATCGAGGCGATCGAGGCATCTGCAGATGTAGATGCAAACCGTAGGCAGACTTTCTCCGTAACAAGGCAGTACAGTTATAGTTAAGTGTTAATTTTTGTTTGATTGGATTTAAAAGCAATACGGGCGGCGAAGAGCCGCCCCGGAAAAGAGGTGTAGAAAGATGCTTTTTCAGAAAGTGAAAAATTATGGGAATAAAGAAATGATAGACAGAAAGAGAAACGTGAAAAAAAATAAAATAAAAAAAGAAAGGATGTGCTCTCTTAAAAACAGCATCTCGACGTCCCCGATAGTCAAAAGAATCCTAGAAGTACGTTTAGCTCCACTTTCTGAAATAAATGTACTTTCTGGAAAAGTATCTTTCTGCGCCTTAAAAAAGGCAAGTCTGGCATTGGAGACAGCACTGGTACTTCCTTTATTCTTTCTTGGAATGGTGACAATGATCTCCTTTATGGATATTTACCGGATACAGACAGAACATCTGCAGACATTGTGTGAAAAGACAAAAGAAGCAGGGATGTATGCCTATGTTCTGGACGGAAAAGGTCCGGAGGAGATTACGCTGCCGGATGTTTATGCATATACACCGGTCGGGGCACTTGTCCCTCTGCCGAAAGTCTGGATGCATAACACGGTGAAGGTACATGCCTGGACCGGTGCGGATGAGGCGGATTTTTCAGGGGATTCAAAAGAACCGGAGAAGATGGTGTACGTGACAGAGACCGGGACAGTATACCATAAGAAGGCCGGCTGTCGTTATCTGAAGGTTTCTATCAATCAGATTTCCGGGTCGTCTCTGGCACATGCGAGAAATGACAGCGGGCAGAAGTACAGCCCGTGCGAGACCTGCAGCAGAAATCAGAAACCTTCCGGTGTAGTTTATGTGACATCTTCCGGTAACCGGTATCATAACGTTGCTACCTGCAGTGGCCTGAAACGTACAGTAAAACTGGTAAAAGAATCAGAACTCAGCGGAATGCATGCGTGCAGCAGCTGTGGGTAGAAAATAGAAGAAGCAGGAGACGGGATGGAATTCAGAGTTGAAACAAGAGGTGAAAGATGATGCAGATCAGGGAAGTGCTGACCGTGTTGTTTCTGGCAGTTACAGGATGGAAAGACTGGAAGAAAAAAGAAATCTCATTGCTCTTGACGGGCATTTACGGAATCGTCGGACTTGGTCTGAGTATTCATGCGGGAAGAACGCTGGAGGACTGGCTGGTTCCGGTTGGTGTGAGTCTGGTCATGATTGCGGTGAGCATTCTGACCGGCGGTGAGATCGGTCTGGGAGATGGCTGGATATTTCTTGCACTTGGTGCGATGCTGACAACAGAAATTTATATAAAAATGGCATGCATCGGAATGCTGGCAGCGGCAGTGTATGCAGGCGTGCTTCTGGTCGCATGCAGGAAGGGGCGAAAGACAGAAATTCCTCTGGTGCCGTTTCTTCTGATTGGATATCTGGGAGGATTATTGTTATGAAGAAAAAAATCAGAAAAGGCAGTTTTACAATAGAGGCTGCATGTGTGATGTCGATCGTTCTGGTCACGGTTATGGGAGTTCTGTATCTGGCATTCTTTGTACATAACCGGACATGGCTGACGGCGGCGGCTTATGAGGCAGCACTGACCGGAAGTATGGAAGGTGTACAAAAAAATGGACAGGTATATGAAGCTGCTTCTGCGAGAGGACAGGAACTTGGAAATGTTGGATTTTTTGGTGCGGAGAATCTGCAGTATCAGGTCAGTACCGGAAAAACAGTTAAAGTTTCGTATCAGGCGGAAACGATTTCGGGATTTGGAGGCTTTCACTGGACTTTACGGACAGAAGGAAGTTCAAAGATTATCCGTCCGGCAGAATGGGTACGCAAGGTAAAATCAGCTTCAGAGATCGTTGCAGGAGGAGAATAAAATATGCATGCAGAGTATAAACGGGATGTCAGCCATAATTACCTGATCCTTCATGGAGAAGAGACGATCAACACAGCTTCTTATCAGGTGCGGATGCTGACGGGAAACACAATGCCTTCTATATTGAAATGCCGTATGCAGGGACTGGACGGAAAATGGCTGTTTTATTATGATATTACATCGAAACAGTCGCTTGCCTCTTTTTATGAGCATCGAAAACTGGGCGCGGAGGATCTGGAAATGATTCTGACTGGTTTTATCCGGGTGATGGAGGAAATGGGAGAATATCTTCTGAATGCGGAGCAGCTGGTGCTTTGTCCGGAGTATATGTTTCTGGATGTGGAGAAAAGAGAAGTGTTTTTCTGTTGTCTGCCGGATTATCATCATCCGGTGCAGGAACAGTTCAGGGAACTGACGGAATATTTTTTGCCGAAGCTGGATCATGAGGATGCAGCAGCAGTGAATCTGGGCTATGGAGTTTATCGGAAAGCAATGGAAGCAGGATTACAGTTGGAACACATTAAGGAGCTGATCTATCGGGCAGGAAACGAAAAGAATGGCAGCAGTACAAAGAAATTTACGGATAATGATGAGATGAAGATTCCAGATGAGGCAGAGAAAATCAGTACTGGTTATGCAGAGAACGATTTCAGGGAGAAGCCTGTAAGTACGGAGCAGAAGACAGAGCAGTATCTGAAAACAGAAGAGAAACGTGTAAAGTCTAAGGAAAAGAGCAACAAAGAGAAAAGTCACGATAAAAAGGTAGATGTGAAATGGGGTCTGGTGGCAGGATGTGCGGTGGGAGTGTTGATTCTGCTTGGAACTCTTATGGCCAGTTATCTGGGATACCTTCCGGAAATTTCAGTGGAAGTAGTTCTTGGTGTGGCAATCCTTCTGATGGGAGTCGGGGCCGGCTGTGGATGGATCATAGATAAGAAGAAAAAGAAACAGGAAGAGACTGCAGAGTGGAGAAATAAAGTACAGCGGGAACTTGCCGAGGTGGATAAGACAGAGAATAATATAGAAAGAAATGATATGGTACAAAATCGATGGGAATATGAAATAGACAAAACTGATACGACTACACAGAACTTAACGGATACAGAGAAACGCACATTTAAAAAACAATCTAATCTGGATGAAAGAAAAAATAAGGAGCAACACGAACTGTATGGCGAGACGGTAGTTCTTTCGGTGGGGCAGCTGTCAGGCTCTGCCAGTCTGGTGAGCCGGGAACCGGGAGAACTTCCTACGATTTATCTGGAAGAAGAACTGACGGTAGTCGGTAAACTGGAACAGGCTTCTGATGTAGTGCTTCCGTTTCCGACGGTCAGCCGGGTACATGCCAGAATCCGAAAGACAGGGGATGAGTATTATCTTGCGGACTTAAATTCCAGAAACGGAACTTCTGTCAATGGAAGAATGCTGGCTGCAGATGAAGAGTATCTTCTGCAGGATGAAGATCAGGTGGATTTTGCACAGGCGAGGTATGTATTTTTGAAATAGAAGAGAACAGTCTTTATCGGACAATACGGTGAATGTGTTGTCTTGTCACAGGGATGGGCTTCTGCTAAAATAGACGCTAAACAAACAGACATGATAGATATGCGTTTTATGAAGAGAAAAGATAGGAGCGAGACCTGTGGAAGAATTACGTAAAGAGCCGGTGACTGCCGGACTGATCCTGTTGAATATTCTTGTGTTTCTGATCGTAGAATTTACGGGAAGTTCCCAGAATACCATGCACATGCTGGACTGGGGCGCTGCGTATACTCCGATGATCATTCAGGGTGGAGAGTATTATCGATTGTTTACCTGCATGTTTCTGCATTTTGGAATTGAGCATCTTTTAAATAACATGCTGGTTTTATTTGTACTTGGAAGCCGCCTGGAACAGGCAATCGGAAGAATTCGTTTCCTGCTGATCTACCTGCTTGGCGGAGTACTTGGAAATGTGATCTCATTATGTGTGGAACTGCACAGCCAGGACTTTGCCGTATCAGCTGGCGCATCCGGAGCTGTGTTTGCAGTCATGGGAGCCATGATCTATATTGTGATCCGTAATAAGGGATGGCTCGGAGACCTGTCAATGCGGCAGATTCTGATCATGGCAGCTTTTTCCCTGTATTTTGGATTTGCAAGTACAGGAGTGGACAACACAGCCCACGTAGCTGGTCTGGTGTCCGGATTCCTGCTTGCAGTGATTCTTTATCATCCCGGAAGAAAAATATAAAAAGTAGTGCCTTTTTCCGGGATACTTTCTACATGAAGAGTACCCTGGTGGGCTTCGATAACCTGTCGGGTGACAGCAAGCCCGAGACCTGTGCCCCCGGGCTTGTATGTTATGAAGGGGCGAAAAGCATTTTCAATCTGTTCTTCTGTCATGCCGCACCCATTATCGGAAATGATGATCCGGGCACCACCGGAGACGGCAGAAGCGGAAAACAGAATTTTTCCGTGTGTATGCTGGATGGATTCCTGCGCATTACGGAGAAGGTTAAAAAGAGCCTGACGGATTTTTGTCTGATCCAGACTGATCTGGGGAAGATCACGGGGGATGTCAGTCTCAAAGGAGATTCCCAGATAATCCAGTGCCGGTCGAAAGGAACTGGTAATTCGATCCAGACAGAGACTTAAGTCTGTCTGCACAAGGGAAATATGACCGGCATTCTGATATCTGGAAAGTTCATCCAGAAGTTCACGGATATAATTCAGATTTTCCATGATGTTGTCCCAGTGCTCATTGAAACAGAGCTGCGGTTCAAGATCCGACAGCATTTGCATTTCACTGGTGATCAATGCGAGGGGATTTCTTATTTCATGAGAAAATGTGGACAACATCGACTGAAATTCCTTTTTCTGTTGTGTGATAATGTTTTTTTCCTGCATAATCTGTCACCTCATGCGAAGCATAACATCAAAAAATAGGCGAATCAATAAATTTCGTATTGAAAAAATCGCGAAAATACGAGACAATAAGGACAGAAAACAGTTTATTTTGAAGGAGGACTACATCATGGAAAACTGTATTTTTTGTAAAATTGCAAACGGAGAAATTCCTTCCGCTACTTTATATGAAGACGAAGACTTTCGCGTAATTCTGGATCTTGGCCCGGCAACAAAGGGACATGCACTGATCCTGCCAAAATCTCACGCAGCAAATATTTATGAACTCCCGGATGAGACAGCCGGAAAAGCAATGATCCTTGCAAAACACATGGCAACAAAGCTCAGAGACGGACTGAACTGTGACGGATTTAATATCGTGCAGAATAACGGAGAGATTGCCGGACAGACAGTATTCCATTTTCATATGCATCTGATTCCGCGTTATGAGGGAGATCAGGTCGGACTTACCTGGAAACCGGGAGAACTGACAGATGAGATGAAAGAAGAAATCCTGTCAAAGGTAAAAGCATAAAAGAATACTAGAATCGCATAGGAAAAAGAAAAGAGTAAGTAAACGAATGACAAATGAGAATTTTAATGATTTTTACGATCACTATCAAAGATTCTCAGCATATGTTGCTTTCTGTATAACCGAGGATTATGAATTGTCGAGGGATATCAGTCAGGAAGTCTTTATGTCGCTGTTTAAGATTAAAGATAAACTGGACTATTCCAATAAGACAAAACTAAAGGCACTGGTAACGAAAGTAACAACCAACAAATGTGTTGACCATTATAGAAAGGCTTCATCCAGACCGGAAAGCAATATGGTTGACAATAATGAGGAATACGTGTATGAGCCGGTGGATGAAGAAAGTAATCCTGAGGCGAGAATACTTCGTATGGAAGAAGAGCAATATCAGAAACTTGTACTGAACAGGCTTCGGATGAGAAATCCGATGAATTACGACATTCTGGTGAAGACGAAACTGCATGAGCTGTCAGCGGCAGAGGTAGCAAGCGAGTATGGAATTACACCGAATAATGTGAATAACAGAAATTTACGTTCGAAAGCCTGGATAATTGAAGAAATGGAAAAATTATGCAGGCAGTCGCATCGATAACTGCCTGCATCCTGTTATATAAGATTATTTTTTAGATAATACACATTCTTCGATCAGAGAAACGATATGGTGAATGGAATCCATCTGTTTACCAGCGGACATTGCTTCTTCGAAGGAATGGCGATTCTCATACAGCTGGTGGATCGTATCCAGAAGTTTCTCCTCGGTGATTTCTTCTTCCTCAAGTACCATGCTGAATCCCTGTTTTTT
>CAVFJK010000082.1:0-1871 GCA_963622815.1 Ruminococcus bicirculans (ex Wegman et al. 2014) | reverse complement strand
CAGATGGCGTTTGCACCTGCACGGGAGATAACTACGTTGGACAGTGCAAAGAGATCCGGAAGTTCGTCCTTGATATATTCATACTGAACATATCCTTCTGTTCCGTTAAGTTTTTCATCCATTTTTCCCTTACCGCAGAGGTGGATGACCTGAAAATCTTTCAGAAGTTCAGGAAGGATCTTGCGGACATGATCATTTACAGAAGCGGCGCCGAGGCTTCCGCCGATCACCATCAGTACCGGCTTGTCAGCGGTAAATCCGCAGAACTGG
Organism: Ruminococcus bicirculans (ex Wegman et al. 2014); assembly: GCA_963622815.1. GTDB lineage: Bacteria > Bacillota > Clostridia > Lachnospirales > Lachnospiraceae > Blautia_A. The sequence continues at coordinate 1,601 of CAVFJK010000082.1, read as the reverse complement.
CGGCCGGCTTCCTTATCACCTTTCATCAGCTCCTGACGGATCGGAGTACCGGTCAGTACAGCTTTATCAGCCGGAAGACTGCTGACGGTTTCCGGGAAGTTACAGCATACTTTAACTGCTGATGGAATACACAGTTTGTTGGCAAGTCCAGGAGTCATATCGGACTCATGGATGATTGCTGGGATCTTGCAGCGTTTCGCTGCGATTACAACAGGGACGGTAACAAAACCACCCTTGGAAAAGACTACATCGGGTTTCAGTTTTTTAAGAAGTTTCTTAGCTTCGTGGAACCCTTTTAATACCCGGAAAGGATCGGAAAAGTTCTTAGGATCGAAGTAACGTCTCAGTTTTCCTGAGGAGATTCCGTAATAGGGAATACCCATTTCTTCAATGAGTTTACGTTCGATACCTTCGTAGGATCCGATATAGGAAATCTGATATCCGGCAGCTTTAAGAGTCGGGATCAGAGCGATATTTGGTGTAACGTGGCCGGCTGTACCACCGCCGGTGAGAACAATATGTTTCATAGGGAATTCCTCCTGAAAAATCATTTTATTACCAATAACTATGAACCACCGGGGAAGAATTGTCAAGAAAGAGATAATATCATGAAAAAAGAGTTTGAAAAAGAACAGAAAGACAATCAGATAGATGATGCATTCCTGGATATGCCGGATATGGATGATGACGAGAAATTCAGCCAGTGGCTGGAAGACGAGTATCTGAAAGAGGCAGATGCCATCGAGGAATCTCTTTTTGCGAGCAGAAAGTTCGAGGATAACCAGGATATTGCAGAGAAACTGAGCGTTTCCAGAGAAAGCTTCTACCAGAGGATGAGAGAAGAAGGAATGCTGGATGAAGAAACAGACGAGGTGTCTGCGGCAAATACTTCTGACGAAGAAGATTCTGATGAGAACGTCGAGATGCCTGCAGTTGAAGAACCTGAAAAGAAAATTCTGGAATTCAGAAAGGATCCGGAGACATCTAAAGAAGATTCCGATTCAGAGGCGAAAGTTGTTTCCATCGAGAAGAAATTTTCCGCGAAAAAGAAACACAGTTATGTCCGGTTTGGCAGGATTGCCGGAATCGCGGGTTTGTGTCTGATCTGCGTGTTTGCAGCAAGTATGAGCAGCGAAGCAAATCGAAAGTATCTTGTGAATAGCGTCAGAATATTGAGCGGGAATGATAGCCAGCTGATTTCATATAATGATGAAACAAATGAAAATGCAAACACTGAAGAAAGTGATGCAATTGCAGATATTGAAGAAAAACTGGATGTGAAGATGCCAGAGTTTTACTATAGGCCATATGGAATGGAATTTGTCGACTATGAGATTGGTGAAATGACATCTTTTGCTAAAATTGAATATCAATATGAAAATCAAATTATATCATTACAGATAGATATGCAGGATGAAAAAACTGCCAGCAATATTAGTAGTCTAAATGGGAAGGAACAAGAGGAGGTGATTGAATCAGGAGATGAATTACAAGTGCTTTTAAAAACAATAGAAGGTATGGACACAAGACCTACCACAGACAAAATAAAAGAGACACTTTTTAATATGTTACAGAGAGATATTCCGGGAAGCTATTTTCTG
>CAVFJK010000081.1:0-11372 GCA_963622815.1 Ruminococcus bicirculans (ex Wegman et al. 2014) | reverse complement strand
ATCACGATCACAATGATGGTTTCCGGTGTTGCAACAGATAATGACTTCGAGACAGAACAGTTACCGGCACTGGTAAAAGAAAAATGGCCAAATGTAACACTTGAAGTAACAAAACTTCCGGATGATAACTACTATACCTCTCTGAAAACAAAACTTGCTTCCGGCGAATGCCCGGATATCATCCTGACTCAGCCAATGTATGCCGGCCAGAACTCCTGCTATGCACTTGCAGAAGCCGGATACCTTGCTTCTCTGAATGACCTTGACTGTGTACAGGGAAGAGAAGAGGCTCTTTCTTCAGTTACATATGACGGAGATATCGTAACACAGACAGCAGGTGTATCTATCCTTGGTACATACTACAATAAAGATCTGTTCTCACAGGCCGGTATCGAAAGTGAGCCACAGACATGGGATGAATTCCTTGAGGACTGCCAGAAACTGCAGGATGCCGGAATCCAGCCGATCGTTATGGGTGATAAAGATCAGTATGTGCTTCAGTTTGGTCTGTATCAGCTTGCAGCAGATGAGATCTACTCCAAAAACGCAGATTATGATACACAGTTAAGAGATGGAGATGCAAGCTTCACAGATGAAGGAACATGGGATACTGTTCTTGAAATGTATAAGACTCTGTACGACAAAGGATATATTGATTCTTCCAAATCTCTTGGATATGGTGCTTCTCAGGCGATCACAGACTTTATCGATGGCAAAGCAGCTATGACATTTGACGGTTCCTTCAATGCAGCAGCTCTTACAGCAGAAGGTGCTGCAGGAGATTTCGAAAGAGGATATTTCCCACTTCCGGGAACAGATGGCGTTTATACAGCAACATGCCTCTCAGCAGGGTACAGTATCTACAGCAAATCTGAAAATGTAGATGCCTGCAAAGAACTTCTTGATTACTGGATGGATGGAGAATCTGAAGTATGGGATGCTTACCTTGCAACTGGTAAGGTTATTGCAACATATGGTAATGGTGCAGATTCCTCACCAAACTATGAACTGTTCAAACCATTTGTTGAACTTCTGAATGATGGTAAAGGCTTCTACTGGTGCAACCAGGCATGGCCGGCAGGAACAGAAACAGAAATGGAATCTCTGTTCAGTGAAATGGTTGGCGGTCAGGGAACTGAAATCGATGATATCACTGAAGGAATGCAGGATAAATTCGAAGATCTTCTGGATGAATAATAAGGGCTTACCATTTACAGAAAGAATATGAACATTACTGCCCTGAAACTTAAGTTAGGCTTCAGGGCAGTTCCATTTTACAGGAGGGAAAAGGAATGGCACAACCAAAAACGAAAAGAAAAGGTGCAAACACATCTCTGGTTTTTTCAAACAAGATGTATTTATTCCTGATACCGGCACTTGCATTTTTCCTGATCTTCTGGATCTATCCGGTACTGCAGCTTTTTTATTACAGTATAACAAACTTCAACGGCGTTAATTACGATTTTGATTTCGTTGGAATGAAAAACTATATTAAAGTATTACATAATGGCACACTGACCAACTCCATGAAAAATACCCTGATCTACGCAGTCCTGACTGTCCTGATCAGTAACGTGGTAGGACTTGCTGTTGCAATGATCCTGAACACCAAGATCCACTTCAAAGGTCTGTTCCGTACCTGTGCATATTTTCCGGCACTGTTCAGTGCGATTGTAGTCGGATTCATCTGGTCCTACGTTTATATGCCAGGTTCTGGTATGATCGCAAATCTTCTGACCATGATCGGACTGGACGGAGCTGCATTCAACCCATTGGGTAATTATAAGACAGCACTTTATGCGATCGCGATCGTAGAAGCGTGGAAAGCCTTTGGTACTACCATGATCATCTATCTGGCCGGTCTGCAGACAGTCGATGAGAGTCTTCTCGAAGCAGGACGTATCGACGGATGTACGGAATGGCAGCTGTTCCGTAAGATCAAACTGCCGCTGATCTCATCCACTGTTACGATCAATGTTATCCTTTCAGTAATTTCCGGTCTGAAGGCATTTGACTATTCCTTCATTATGACAAACGGTGGCCCTGGTAAATCAACTAAGACACTGATGTTCCAGGTATATGAGACAGCCTTTACGGATATGAAGATGGGCCGTGCAAGTGCATTTTCCGTACTGGCATTTGCATTCATCATCGTGATCACAGTATGTATGCTTCTTTATATGAATAAGAGGGAGGTGGAATTATAATGGCATTCAGAAAGAAAAAAGAACCACGCGAAGTCGAGGGATATATGAAGCTGACACCAAAGAGCTTCCTGATCTATCTCGTGATCATTGTATTCTGTATTATTGTAATTTCACCGCTGGTCATTGTATTTTCCAGTTCACTGCGTTCTCCGGGAAATCAGTCTTCTCCGCTGATCCTTTTCTCTGAGTTCACTATGGCAAGCTATAAACAGGCATTCAGCAATATGAATTATCCAATGGAACTGGTCAACAGTGTACTGACAACTGCCGGTTCAGTATTCTGCGTAGTGATTTTTGCTACAATGGCAGCTTACCCGATCGGACGTATTAAGACAAAAACAGCGAAGTTCCTGTATTACTTCTTTATTTCAGGTCTGATCATTCCATCTCAGATGGTTATCGTTCCGATCGCTCAGACGCTGAACAGACTGGGTATCCCGAATACTCGTTTCACCCCGATGATCATGTTTATCACCTGTTCTCTTCCGTTTTCTGTATTCCTGTTCGCAGGATTTATGAAAGGTGTTCCGGTTGAGATCGAAGAATCCGCATATATCGATGGTGCCAGCCTGCCGACCCGTTTTGCTTCGGTAGTATTCCCGCTCCTTCAGCCGGCGATCGTATCCTGTGTCATCACACAGGGACTGTGGATATGGAATGATTATTTCTATCCAATGGTATTTATTTCAAAGAAAGCACAGTATTCTCTTCCGGTAGGTATGCTTCAGTTCCTTGGTGACAAGGAAAACCCTGCTCAGTGGAATGTACTGTTTGCAGCATGTGTACTCTGTGCACTGCCTCTGATCATTGTATTCCTTGCACTGCAGAAACAGTTCGTAAACGGAATCGCAGCAGGTGCAGTCAAAGGCTGATGCCTTTTATACAGAAGTTTATATGGGTCGGTATTTTATGCCGGCCCATTGACTTTAATTAAAAATAGTTTTAAATTTGATCTGGAAATTTAATTCAGGAAGGAAGTATTCTGGATGAGTGACAAAACAGTAAAGAAAAAAAGCATAAAGAACAATCTGGAATATTTCTGGATGTATTATAAGCTGCCTTTTGCGGCAGTGCTGATCGTAGTGGTGCTTGTATTATATTTTCTGATCACTTCGCTGACGGCAAAGGATACGGCACTTTCTGTTATGCTGATCGACTGTCATACGGAAATGAGCAGTGAAAAAATGGCAGAAGAGTACATGGAGGCCGCAGAATTAGCTCCGAAGAAATATCAGGTGCAGATCCAGACGAATCTGATGTTTCAGGGAACGGATTCCGGAAATTATTCTATGACAAGTTTTTCCAAATTTATGGCAGATATTGGAAGTGAGCTTCTGGATGTATGCGGCATGCTAAAGGATGATTTTGTGAAGTATGACGGTTCACAGACCTGGAGGGATCTCAGAGAATGTATGACAGATGAACAGATGGAAACACTGAAAGATAGGATTCTGACAACCGATGACGGAAGAGTGATCGGTATTATGGCAGATGAGCTTCCGATCATGCAGGAGGATGGATGTTATACAAACGAGGACACCGAGGCGGCGATTGGCATTATCTATAATGCACCGCACAAAGATGAAGCAGTAAAATATCTCCTGTATCTTGCAGGAGTCATGTAGTAACAGGAGGTACAGAAATGGGAATTTTTTCACCGGATGGTGCACTGGCAAGGTTTTTGAATGCACTTGGAAATCTGATCGTACTTAATATCCTGGCGATCATCTGCTGTATCCCGGTTTTTACAGCAGGAGCGGCTATGACTGCGTTATATACGATGGTCATGCGTATGGTTCGTAAGGAAGATGGAAAGATCATTTCCGGATATTTCCATGCGTTTAAAGATAACTTCAAACAGGCGACGATCCTGTGGCTGATCTTTGGCGGACTGATTGCATTCATGACATTTGATATCTGGCTCCTTCGTTCCATTACAGGAACTTTTGGAACCGTATACCGTGTGGTACTTTTTGTGATCATACTGGTTTTTGCGATGGTACTGCTTCATATTTTTGCAGTGCTGGCGCGTTTTGACAACACGATTAAAAATACAGCAAAGAATGCCCTGCTGTTCTGCACAGGTAAACTTCCGCAGGCAGTTCTGATGCTGGTACTGACACTGATACCGGCGGCGCTTCTGACCATATCCTATCGATTTGTTTCAGTGGATTTCCTGATCGGATTATCAGGACCGGCGTATCTGGCAGCGATTTATTTTGCAGATTTATTTAAGAGTTATGAAGATGTAGAGGAGGAAACGGTGGAATGAGAATTATCAGGACAAGACATTTCACAGGTACAACAGACAATACAGTAACACAAAGAGAGATCGAAAACCGTAAGCTTGCGAGAAAAGCAGCTGCAGAGGGCATGGTACTTCTGAAAAACGAAGGACAGCTTCTTCCACTGAAAGCGGGAACAAAGGTTGCTCTCTATGGCGTTGGAGCATCCAGAACGATCAAAGGAGGGACTGGCTCCGGTGATGTTAATGAGCGTGAGACAGTCAGCATTTTCCAGGGAATGAAAAATGCCGGATTCGAGATCACGACAGAAGACTGGATAAATGATTATGATAAACAGTATCAGGAAGCAAGATACGCATGGCGAGATGAAATTGAAGAAAAAGCTTCAAGACTGGAAGATCAGGTATCAGGTTTCTTTAATGTTTACTCGTCAACACCATTCAGAATGCCGGCCGGAGCTCCGGTCACGCAGACAGATGCGGAAATTGCCATCTATATCCTCAGCCGTGTGGCAGGAGAGGGTGCAGACCGTTTTGACGAAGCGGGGGATTATTATCTGACTGAAGAAGAGAAGAAACAGCTCGCTGATATCAGCAGGATGTACAGACATGTTGTTGTTGCAGTTAATACCGGCGGACTTGCAGACCTTTCCTTTATGGATGAATACAAAAATATCGATGCACTCCTGCAGATCGTGCAGCCGGGTATGGAAGCAGGAAATGCTTTTGCCGATATCATCAGCGGCAGGGTGACTCCGTCCGGCAAAATGACAGATACATGGGCGGTCAGATATGAAGATTACCCGAACAGCAGGACTTTCTCTCACAACAATGGCGATGTAAATAAAGAATATTATACAGAGGGAATGTATGTCGGCTACCGTTACTTTGACAGCTTTGATGTTCCGGTAAGATATGGATTCGGATTTGGACTTTCCTATACAACATTCGAGACAAAGGTCCTCAGTGCAGAGCTGAAAGATAATAAGATTGTCGCAGAGACGGAAACTGTCAATACAGGTGATGTTTACAGCGGAAAAGAAGTTGTACAGTTTTATGTAACCTGTCCGGCAGGTAAACTGGAAAAAGAATACCGCCGCCTCGCTGCATTTGCCAAAACAGGACTTCTGGCTCCGGGACAGAGCGAAAAACTGACTTTTGAGATCGGTCTTGACAGACTGACCTCCTACAGTGAGGCAGAAGCAGCATGGGTTCTGGAAAAAGGTTCTTATGTGATCTGGACAGGCAGCAGTCTGGAAGAATCCATACCGTGTGCAGTACTTTCACTGGATGAGGATGTGACTCTTACCAGAACCAGGAATATATGTCCGCTGAAGGAAGAGCTGGAAGAGATGAGCCAGCCTTCTGAAAAGATGAACCAGAAACTCAGCGCACTTCTGAAACTTGCAGAGGAAAGGGAGCTTCCGGTCATGGAACTGAAAGCGGCAGATGTGGAAACACATGTAGTGGAATATCGTTCCAACGCAGAATGCGTACCGGCAGAGGCACGTAAATTTGTAGATACTTTAAGTACAGAGAAACTGGTAGCACTGGCAAGCGGTGATCCGGGCAAAGGACAGGGCAGCAACCTTGGTTCTGCCGGCATTTCTGTGCCGGGTTCCGCAGGTGAAACAAATGACTGCGCCCTGGAAGACGGCGTACCGGGAATTGTTCTGTCTGACGGACCGGCAGGGCTTCGTCTGATGAAGCATTATAATGTTTATGAAGGCAGGATTGTAAATAAACCATTCAAATTCAGTCTGGAGGGCGGCCTTTTCTGTGAGGATGAACCTGCAGATCCGGGAGAGACCTGGTATCAGTACTGTACAGCTATTCCGGTAGGAACACTCCTTGCACAGACATGGGATACAGCTCTGATCGAAGAAATCGGTGAGATGATCGGTGGAGAGATGGAAGAATTTTCTACTACGCTGTGGCTGGCTCCGGGCATGAATATTCATCGTAATCCACTCTGCGGACGTAACTTTGAATACTATTCCGAAGATCCGCTTGTCGCAGGAAAAATTGCGGCAGCAATGACAAATGGCGTACAGAAAGTAGCGGGATGCGGAACTACGATCAAGCATTTTGCATGCAACAATCAGGAAGACAACCGTATGGGATCAGACAGTATTGTAAGTGAAAGAACCCTGAGGGAAATCTATCTGAAGGGATTTGAGATCGCGGTCACAGAATCACAGCCAATGGCGATCATGACAAGTTATAATCTGATAAATGGAGTACATGCTGCAAACTGTGAAGACATCTGTACCAAAGCTGCAAGGTGTGAATGGGGATTTGAAGGCATGATCATGACTGACTGGACAACAACAGAAAAAGGACCGGACTGTACTGCTTCCGGCTGCATGAGGGCAGGAAACGATCTGGTAATGCCTGGCGCATTCAGTGACAGAGATAATCTTGAGCAGGAGCTTGCAGACGGAACGCTTTCCATGGATGACCTGAAAGCATGCATCAGCCGTCTGGTAAATATCGTATGGCAGTCCAATCAGTATGAGAATGCAGTTCCATATAAGAAAGTAAAATAATTGTTACTGTTCACAGGTGATCATGAATTAGAATATCGAGGCAAAAACTATGAGCGAAAAAAATTTTGAGATATATGACCTGAGAGTCAACCAGATCACAGAAGCACTTGGTCTGGATGCAGAAAAACCGGTATTTTCCTGGAAACTGAAATCCGAAAAACAGAACACTCTGCAGAAACAGGCACAGATCCTGGTTGGAAAAACAGCCGGCAGTGCAGATGTCTGGGACAGTGGTGTGATGGATACCGATGAGTCCGCTGGAATTGCTTATGCAGGCGAAGCTCTGGAAGCAGAGACAAGATATTATGTAACAGTAAAAGCATGGAATCAGGACGGGGAAGAGGCAGAGACCTCTTCCTGGTTCGAGACTGGTCTGATGAACGGAAACATTTCTGCATGGGATGGCGCAAAGTGGATTGGCACTCCGGAATTCAACGTGGCATCCGAAAAACTTGGTGTGTTTGTACTGGAAAGTACATTTCGCATTAAAGAAGGAACTAAAGCAGGCGTTGTATTTGGTGCAAACGATGCAAGACTTATGGATATCAGCAAGAACGAACTTCAGGTCGAAGGACCAAATGATATCCGTTTTGTCCTGAATATTGAGAAAAAACCGGCAGTGATCGAAGTTTACAGAAGAGGATACTGCAAAGAAGATGTTGCAGATGTTCCGCTTTATGAACTTGGAACAAAAGATCTGGAAACAGGAAAAGAACTGATCACAGAAGAAAATAAACATGATTTCCACAAACTGACAATTGAAGTAGAAGGAAACGGCGCTTATACATATCTGGACAACTGCAGAGTAGACGAAGCATACCGGGAAAATCCATTTGGAGATAAGATCAGAATCCCGAGACAGCTGAATCCGCTTGGAGCATTTGATGTCACAACGTTCCCGCGTCTGTGTGAGATGGGATATTATGCAGGACCGGACAGTGAGGCAGAATATCAGGGGATCCGTGTACGGAACTTACGAAAACCATGTGCAGAGATCCTGGCTGTTGATACAGAGAGCGGAAAGACTCTTAAGGGTGAATGTCTGGAAATTTCCGACTCAAGTCGTTTTTCTCTGCCAATGCTGCGCACAAACTTTACCGTAAATGGCAAAGTGGCAGGTGCGAGACTGTATGCAACTGCACGTGGAATCTATGAATGCAGCATGAACGGAAAACGTGTGACAGAGGAATATTTTGCACCGGGCGCAAGCCAGTATGACAGTCACCTGATGTATCAGACTTACGATGTGACAGATCTGGTACAGGAAGGCGAGAATGGTATCGGATGCATTCTGGCATCCGGATGGTGGAGTGATTCTTTCAGTTTCCGTCTGTACAACTACAACTACTGGGGCGACAAACCGTCCTTCCTTGGAAGACTGGTGATCACTTATGAAGATGGACACAAAGAAACCATCGTTACCGATGATAATACCTGGCAGTATTTTGGCGAAGGACCATATCGCTATGCGGGATTCTTCAACGGTGAAACTTATGATGCACGTCTGGAAGACCGTTATTATGATTTCTCCAGACCGGATTTCAAAGCAGATGGCATGAAGAAACCGGAAGTAATCACACCAGTTGTGATGGATGAGCAGGAAGGTATCTTCCCGGGAGCCGCATGCTGGCCGGCTATGAATGAAAAAGAGCCGGAACTTGTCGGAAACTATCAGGCACCGGTACATGAGGTGGAAACTTTTACTGCAAAATCCATGACTGAGCCGCTGCCGGGCACATATATCTACGATCTGGAACAGGAGATCGCAGGTGTACCGGTTCTGAAGCTTAAGGGAAAAGCAGGCCAGAAGATCACGATCCGTTATGGAGAGGTTCTTTATCCGGATCTGCCGGAATATGAGGGGCTTGTCGGACAGATGCTGCAGGCAAATCTGCGTGAAGCTTCCAATGAGGATACATACTACTGCAAGGGTGAAGGCGTGGAGATCTACAAGCCAAGATTTACTTTCCACGGCTTCCGTTACATCGAGATCAGCGGCGTGGATGAAGCTCCGGCACTCGAAGATGTGCAGGCAGTACTTCTTTCCAGTGTAGATAAGATTACCGGAAAATTCCACTGCGACAATGAACTGATCAATCGTTTTACTCAGAATGTTAAATTCAGCCAGTACTGCAACTTTATCAGCATTCCGACTGACTGCCCGCAGAGAAATGAGCGTATGGGATGGATGGGAGATACGCATATCTTCTGCCGTACAGCAACGTATCAGAGCAATGTAAAGAACTTCTATCTGAGAAATCTGCAGGCAATGAAGGATATGCAGACAGAGGAAGCCAGACTGCCGAGTATCGCACCGGCCGGCGGCGGATTCGGCGGGCAGACTTATGAGAGTGCCATGATCCTGATGGTATGGGAACTGTATCAGCAGTATGGCGATGCTGCACTGATCGAGGAATATTATGATTCCATGGATCGCTGGATGGACAGCATGAAAGCAGTTGGTCTTCCGGGAACACCGTCTCTTCATGAAAGTGAATGGCTGGGTGACTGGCTGGCTCCGGTTCCGGCAGACAACTACCTGATCTTCAATGCATTCCACTACAGAAATGCAGTTCTTATGGAAAAATTTGCCGCACTTACCGGAAACACCGAAGGACAGAAGAAATATCACCGGATTGCAGAAGAGACAAAGGCATACTGGAACGATACTTTCACAGATAAAGAGACTGGTATCACAAAGAACGCAGACGGAACTACCTGTGATGTACAGGGAAGCTACTCCATCGGCCTGAACTGTGATGTGTTTGCAGATGCAGTCAGAGAAAAAGCATTTGCACATCTGGAACGCACGACAAGAGAAGGTAACTACACGATTCAGTCCGGATTCTTCGGAACCGGCCCGATCAACCCGATGCTGAGCAAAGGCGGCTATCCGGAAGCAGCCCAGAAGACAATCACACAGACTGCTTTCCCGAGCTGGCTGTATCCGGTTACACAGGGTGCGACCACGATCTGGGAGAGATGGAACAGCTTTACACGTGAAAATGGATTTGGTGGAAACAACTCCATGAACAGCTTCAACCATTATTCACTGGGAAGTGTCTTAAGCTGGCTGTATGAAAATACACTTGGTATCCAGAGAGATGAAGAACATCCTGGTTATAAACACTTCACACTGAAACCGGAGATGGGAACACTTGCATTTGCAGAGGGTGGATTTGATACTCCTTACGGACGCATCGAGAGTGCATGGAAGAAGACAGATGCGGGATATTCCTACACTTGCCGCATTCCGGAAAACACAACCGCAACACTGGTTCTGGGCGAAGAGACGAAAGAACTTGGAAGTGGTGAGTACAGTTTCACACTGTAATTAAGATAATAAGATACAGGATATTGTATCTGAGAAAAAGTCCATAAAAATAAAAAAAGATAAAGAAAGGTCTGAAGTTCAGTTCTCATCAGTGTAAGATGGGATGGACTCCAGACCTTTTGCTTTTATTAGAAAATTACTCCATAATCTAACGTTTGCGTAAACGGAATACATACAGGATCACACCGGCAATGAGCATGATCGGGATCAGGACGCTTAAGATCGTGCACAGAAGAATGACTACAATAATGGCGATCAGGATGACTGCAAGTTTACCATACCATGTGGTCAGATCCAGGTGAAAGCTGTGTTGCTTCACGCGGCCACTGCCGGAAGAAGCGCGGCCGTTGTCATCATAGCCGGCTGTGTCATCGTATGTTGTGGAGTAAGCTCCGGTTGTCTGCGGATTACCGGAGGCACCCTCTGCATCCAGAAGTGTGCGGGTGATCAGACGCGGATCTCCAAGTTCATTTAAAATGTCTTCTTCGGAGCGACCTTTGCGCTGCTCATCTTCAATATAATTACGATAGTACTGTACATGTGCAGCAATTGTACCTTCCGGCATCTGCCCGGATAGCTGCTCATATAAAACATCAAGAAATTCTTTTTTATCCATAGCAAGTCTCCATAATAAGTAATTTTATAAAATCACAAATACCTGCGTAAACAGTAGATTTCATATCAGATTGGCACTATCATACCACACATTGCGTGGGCGGCAAAGAGCGTGAAGTATTAAATTTTCATAAAAATCGATTATAAATTTCGACAAAAAAGGAACTTGTCTGACAAAATCAGAACTGTTATAGTATATAGCAAAGACTTTATATGGAAGAGATAAAAATGGGGTGGAAAGATGTTAAAGATTTTTCTGGCAGAAGATGAGGTGATCGTCAGGGAGACGATCAAGAGGATGATTCCGTGGGAAGATCTGGGGTTTGAACTGGTAGGCGAGGCCGCTGACGGAGAGATGGCACTGCCGCTTCTGATCAGACAGCAGCCAGATCTTCTGATTACAGATATCAAGATGCCGTTTA
>CAVFJK010000080.1:4314-5485 GCA_963622815.1 Ruminococcus bicirculans (ex Wegman et al. 2014) | reverse complement strand
GACCGGTGCACCATAAGTAACGATCTCAGTGCCGGTATCTTTTATTGCGCCCGGAGTACGGTCATCCGGATCAACGCTCATTCCACCGCTGCAGATTACCATATCCGCACCTTCTTCGATAAATTTCAGGATATCAGAAGTAATCTGGGCCCGATCATCTCCCGGAAGAGTCTGCGCTATGATCTGACAGGAAAATTCAGAAAGCTTTTCTCTCAGTACCGGAGTAAAGGTATCTTTGATCAGACCTTTCTGGACTTCACTTCCGGTTGTGACGATTCCGACTTTTTTGGAATGATATGGAAGAATGGAAAAAATAGGTTCTGTACCGGCAGCTTCTTCTGCTCTGTCCATTTTTGTCTTCTCGATGACAAGAGGAATGATTCTTGTACCGGCAATCTTATCTCCTTTTTTTACAGGAAAATCTCCATGTCTGGAGGCAATCATCATTTCACCGAGACTGTTGACGGCGAGCAGTGCATCGCGGCGGATTTTCAGAATACCATCACAATCTGCAATCAGTTCAATTTTTCCCTCTTTGATATCACTGCCATGCATATGTTCATCAGCGGAAATACGGTAAAGAATTTCTGCTGCTTCATTTTCATGGAGGATTCCTTCCTGTTTTTCCCAGACAAAAAGATGCTCTTTTCCAACAGAAAGAAGTGCAGGGATATCTTCCTCGCGGACAATGTGTCCCTTTTTGAAAAGGACACCCTTCTTTTCATCTTTTATGATCTGTGTGATGTCGTGACAAAGTACATGACCTACGGCATCTTCTGTACGAATTTCTTTCATTCTATTCGCTCTCCTGTTCCTGCGATAATCTGAAAAATCATTTGGACATTATTATACCCCGAACAGGATGAAATTGTCAAAATAATTGTTAGCACCAGAAAGCGCTTGTAACATCTTTCAGACAGTCACTGTATTTTAATGCTCTTACCGATTCGGAATACAGAAGGGGAATCCGGCCAAGTTCCTTTCCATCATAGGAGTACACGATCTCACCTGCCCGGGTTCCTTTTTTGACAGGAGCTTTTACCGATTCAGGAAGAATATATTTCTTATCTGCTTCTGTAATCTTATTTCCATCGGTACTCAGATAACGGAAAGGCTCTTCATACCGGACAGGGACAGTTTTTTTGATACCCTGTCTGACGGGGATCAGGGG
>CAVFJK010000080.1:1867-4274 GCA_963622815.1 Ruminococcus bicirculans (ex Wegman et al. 2014) | reverse complement strand
TAACGGAAAGGCTCTTCATACCGGACAGGGACAGTTTTTTTGATACCCTGTCTGCCGGGGATCAGGGGAAGTGTTCCCGAATCTTTATCTTTATAAATACTGCATCTGGAAAATCCATAATCCAGAAGGAAGGCTGCGTCTTTTAATCTTGCTTTATAATCCGGTGCGGCCATTACGACAGAGATCAGATTCATACCATCCCGTTCTGCGACAGCCGAAAGACAGAAGCCGGCTTTACTCGTACTTCCTGTTTTCAGTCCTTTACAGCCGGGGTAAGTGCGAATCAGCCGGTTTGTATTCGTGAGGCCGAATTCTTTAGTTCCCTGTCGTGTCTCATGGATAATATTCTCCATCCATATAGATGAATAATTAAAAATCTCCGGATATTTTGTAATCAGTTCCCGACTCATGATGGCGATATCATTTGCTGTTGTGTAGTGCTCATCTGAATCTGTGAGGCCACAGCAGTCGACAAAATGTGTATTTTTCATCCCGAGACCGGAAGCTCTCTGATTCATCTGATTCACAAACTCTTCTTCTGTTCCGGCGATGAATTCAGCCATGGCTACACTGGCATCATTGCCTGAAGCAATAACAATGCATTTGATAAGGGTTTCAACGGTCTGGATCTCGCCTTCTTCAAGAAATACCTGTGAACCGCCCATGGATTTTGCATGTGCACTTGTTGTGACCAGATCAGTCAGAGAAATATTGCCGTTATGTAAGTGATCGAAAGTCAGGATCAGAGTCATGATCTTTGTAACACTTGCAGGACTTCTGCGGGTATCTTTGTCTTTTTCATAAATGAGCTGGCCTGTTTCGGCTTCCATAAGGACGGCACTGGGAGCAGAAAGTTCGGGACCCGCCACAGAACTTTCTCCCTCGGCACAAACAGGAATACAAAAGATATGTAAGGAAACAAAGCATAAAATAAGGCATAAGGTAAAAGAGAAAAGCTGCTTATGAAGAAGGATGATTTTTGTAGAGATTTTCATAGCGGATTTCCTGTTGAGCACTTTAGTATTATTGTAGAAATGAAGATTGGATAATATGCATGTGAAATAAAAAAAGAACAGCTTTTCATGCCGGCAGAGACAGAAAAGAGGCTGTTCTTCTTAATTCTTATAACGACTGTGATCAGAGTAACGGTGCAAACAGACGCAGGATACTCTGAAATCCCCGGATAATGATATTGCGGTTCCGACAGAAGTCAATACTGATCGGGTCACAATAATTGAGTGTTTCCTGAAAGTCATTCAGGATATCCTGAATAACTTTGTTTTTGTAAAACCAGACACCGTTTTCAAAATGAAGATACAGGCTTCGGTAATCCAGATTGATCGTTCCGACAACTGCGATCTCATCGTCACAGACGAAAGATTTTGCATGAAGGAACCCGGGCTGATATTCATAAATATGAACGCCGGCTTCCAGAAGCTGCTCATAATAGGACTGCGTCAGCAGGAAGACCATTTTTTTATCCGGAATTCCCGGAGTCATAATGCGGACATCCACACCACTCTTGGCAGCAAGACAAAGGGCTGTCATCATTTCATTATCGATGATCAGATATGGTGTACAGATATATACATATTTTCGGGCACGGTTAATGATATTCAGATAAACATTTTCACCGACGATTTCTCCGTCGAGAGGCGTATCGCTGTAAGGCTGGACATATCCATCGCTTTCAAAAGAATATGAATGAAAATGATGCGGAAAATATAATTCATGATCAATTGGTTCTGCAGAGTTGGAAATCACATTCCACATGTGCAGGAACATGACTGTCATATTCCAGACAGCCTCACCTTTCAGCATGACAGCGGTATCTTTCCAGTGACCAAAGCGCCGTTTCTGATTAATGTACTCGTCAGCAAGATTGATTCCGCCGGTGAAACCGGTCTTTCCATCGATAACACAGATCTTGCGGTGGTCACGGTTATTCTGGACGACATTCAGAAGAGGGCGGAACGGATTAAATACTTGGCACTGGATCCCCTTTTCGCGAAGGAAACGTTCGTAGTGATACGGAAGCGTTGTCAGACAGCCGAACCCATCATAGATCAGCCGAACATCAATGCCTTCGGATGCTTTACGTTCCAGGATATCAAGGATCGTCCGCCACATAACGCCGTCATTGATGATAAAATATTCAATATAAATATAGTGTTCTGCCTGTTCAAGTTCATTGACAAGAACCGGGAACATATCATCTCCTACCTGGAAATATTCGGCAGTTGTATTGGTATGAACAGGAAAGTTGGAATACTGGTGAATATATTTTGACTGAACGGCGGCAGATGGCGATTCTTTTTCGAGATTTTTTGCAACGTCAGGATCCTGTTTCATATAGGGAAGGCTTTCTTCCTGAACCTGCGCATATTTGTTCTGAATCGCCTGTGCG
>CAVFJK010000080.1:0-1857 GCA_963622815.1 Ruminococcus bicirculans (ex Wegman et al. 2014) | reverse complement strand
GAACACTGATGATACTGATCGCATTTGAAATATATTTTGAATACGCGGCAAGTCGCCATACTGTGATCATAAGCCATGCAAGCTGAAGCATCAGGGCAACTGCTACATAAAAAATTCGGTTAAATAATAACTGTAAGATTTTTTTGAAGGTATGAATAATACGATGCATAGGATTCCTTTTCAAATATTGTTACAGCGTTTGTTAATTGAGTGACAAACTGTAATCTTAAAAATCCCTGACGGAATTGTCGTCAGGGATTTTTGCGCACAATTAATTATATTTACGTTTTCTTGCGGCTTCAGATTTTTTCTTACGACGAACGCTTGGTTTCTCGTAATGCTCTCTCTTACGGATTTCCTGCTGGATACCTGCTTTTGCACAGCTTCTCTTGAATCTGCGAAGAGCGCTATCTAAAGTCTCGTTTTCTTTTACGATAACGTTTGACATAGACTCACACCTAACCTCCCTCCAGTTGTAGATTGTGCTAAAATACAACTGTCTGGGTATTTTTCTTGCACGAATGTTATTATATAACATAGCAATAACATTCGTCAACATCTTTTGGCTAAATTTAGAAAAAAATTATTTTTGACAAAAAATGTGCTTTTTAGTGAATCTGCTGTTCCAGAATTCCTGCTGCAGCCTGAATTGCTTCGTCTGCTTTTTCAGGATTCTTTCCGCCGGCCTGAGCCATGTTCGGACGACCGCCGCCGCCACCGCCTACGATCGCTGCGACACCTTTGATGAGGTTACCTGCATGTGCTCCTGCTTTCTGAGCTGCATCGGTAGCCATGGCAAGGAGATTTACTTTACCTCCGTTTACAGCTGCGAGAACGACAACGCCCTCTCCGATCTTCTCTTTAAGCTGGTCGCCAAGATCACGAAGTCCGTTCATGTCAACACCTTCCACTTTAGCTGCAAGGAGTTTCACGCCCTTGACATCTACGATCTGGTTCATGACATCACCGAGAGATCCCTGAGCCAGTTTACTCTTAAGGGATTCATTTTCACTCTGGAGAGATTTCACCTCTGCCTGGAGATGTGTGATCTTCTCAGTAACTTCTGCCGGCTGTGCTTTAAGGGCTTTTGCTGCCTCATGGAGCATAGCTTCCTGTTTCTTATAGTATTCAATAACACCGTTTCCTGTCAGTGCCTCGATACGACGTACACCTGCTGCAATACCAGCTTCGGATACAATCTTGAAGAGCATGATGGAGCTTGTGTTCTTAACGTGTGTACCACCGCAGAGTTCCTTTGAGAAGTCACCCATGGATACGACACGTACCTTCTGGTCATATTTCTCACCGAACAGAGCCATTGCTCCGGATTTCTTGGCTTCTTCGATATCCATGACATCTGTCACTACAGGAAGAGCTGCCTGGATCTCTTTGTTTACGAGAGCTTCTGTCTCTGTGATTTCTTCCGGTGTCATTGCCTGGAAATGTGCAAAGTCGAAACGAAGTCTGTCCGGAGTTACCAGAGAACCTTTCTGCTCTACGTGAGAACCAAGAACGGTCTTGAGTGCTTTCTGGAGAAGATGTGTTGCACTGTGGTTTTTCTCTGTATCACGGCGGGCCTGTTCGTTGACTTTAAGAGTTACGGTCTCTCCGGTAGAAAGCATTCCGGATTCCATATGTCCGACATGACCGAATTTACCGCCACGAAGTTTAATGGTATCTTCTACTACGAATTTACCGTTTGCAGTTTCAATCACACCGCTGTCACCTTCCTGACCACCCATGGTAGCATAGAATGGTGTTTCTTTTACAAATACAGTACCTTTCTGACCTTCCATCAGAGAAGTTACGATTTCTTTTTCTGTTGTGAGAACTGTAATCTCGGAATCGTATGTGAGG
>CAVFJK010000079.1:0-3363 GCA_963622815.1 Ruminococcus bicirculans (ex Wegman et al. 2014) | reverse complement strand
CCCCAGGGCTTATACCCTGGGGACTTTTTTGATCAGTTCTTTTTCCATTTCAATAATAGTGCTGAGTTAATGATAACAAGTACGGAACCGGCGTTATGAACAAGTGCTCCGACTACCGGATTCAGGATTCCGGTGATTGCAAGGACGATTGCAAGGAAATTCAATCCCATAGAAAAACTGAGATTACATTTGATCGTGATCATCATTCTTTTGGATAATGCGATCAGATGTGGAAGTTCCTTAACTTCGTCATCCACAAGTGCAATATCTGCCGCATCCACGGCGATGTCACTTCCGACACCACCCATGGCGATTCCGACATCTGCTTTTTTAAGGGCCGGGGCATCGTTGATACCGTCGCCGATCATACAGACTTTTTCCTCTTTCTGCTGATATTTACTGATCCAGTTCAGTTTATCTTCCGGCAGGCAGTTTGCATGAACCTCTCTGATATGAAGCTGTCCTGCGATTGTGAATGCTGCGTTCTCATGATCTCCTGTAAGAAGAACCGGTTCTACCCCAAGTTCGGTCAGACGATCGATCATCTTTACACTCTCTTCACGAAGTGTATCTGCCAGTGCCAGATATCCTGCCATCCGTTCATCTATTGCAAGATAGATCAGTGTACAACCCTGATTCAGATATTCCTGTACCTGTTTTTCCACATCCGCCGGCACAGAAATCTGATTTTCTTTCATCATATCCACATTTCCGGCGAGGACTTTGTGTTTATCTACTGTACAGGATACCCCGCGTCCCGGAATCATCTCAAAAGATTCTGCTGATAACAATGCATTTTTGCTTTCCTGTTTAAAGCAGTTCACAACCGCCTTTCCAAGTGGATGTTCCGATAATTGTTCTGCTGCCGCGCAATATCCATAAATCTCTTGTTCATCCCATTCTTCGCCGAGACCTCTGACTGCAACAACTTTCGGTGTTCCATAAGTCAGCGTTCCTGTCTTATCAAATGTAATTTTTTTCACTGTTGACAGTCGTTCCAGTGCATCTCCTTCTCTTACAAGGAAACCATGTTTTGTGGCATTTCCAATTGCTGCCATGATTGCAGTCGGTGTTGCGAGGACCAGTGCACACGGACAGAAAACAACAAGGATCGTTACCGCACGGATAATCTCTCCGGAAATCAACCAGGTCAATCCCGCTGCCGTCAAAGCAATCACCACGATCCACGTCGCCCAGCGGTCTGCCAGTCCGACGATCTTAGCTTTTCCCGCATCTGCAGACTGGACCAGTCGAATCATTCTCTGGATTGAACTGTCTTCTCCGACTTTTGATGCACGCATCTCAAAAGCGCCAAACTGATTCACTGTTCCGGAGGAAACTTTATCTCCCACAGTTTTATCAACCGGAAGTGATTCTCCTGTCATAACTGCCTGATTCACAGAAGTCTGTCCGGAAGTGATCACCCCGTCTACAGGAACTGTTTCCCCGGGAAGCACACGAAGAAGTTCTCCGACTTTTACTTTTTCTGCCGGAATAATCTTCTCTCCTTCCTCCGTCAAAACTCTCGCTGTCTGCGGAGTCAGATGAACCAGTTTTTCAATTCCGGCCCTTGCCTTTGCCACGGTCAGTTCCTCCAGAAGTCCACCAAGCTGCATGATAAAAGCAACCTCTCCTGCTGCAAAATCTTCCCGAATCAGAACCGATGCGATCAGTGCCAGCGAGACCAATACATCCGCCTTAATATCAAATTCTGTAATCAATCCGATAATTGCTTCAAGAATGATCGGAATTCCACAGAGAATGATAGCCACCCATGTCGGGTCAAACGGAAGAAGCTCCTTGTCAAAAATACTGATGAGCAATGCAATACCTGAAATCACCAGAAACAAAATATCTCTTTTCGTTCCGCCAAATTCCAGCAGCTGTTCCAGTTTATCTGTTACTTTCTTCACTCTTCGCCTCTCCTTCTATACCTATAGGGGTATAAGTAATTTATGGTTCATATTATACCTATAGGGGTATAGGCTGTCAATATTCTATTTGAGAAGTTTTCTCAATTATAAATTCTAAACAAACTTTCCTGCGAAATTTATCTAAATAAAAAGGCTATGGAAGATTCGTATATATTCCGAAATTTGAATACATACTGTCTCTGCCATAGCGCTTTATTATTCTATATTCTTTTGTAAAGTATCTGCACTTTATAGCCCTATTTACTTCATATTTGCAAAACGTTCTACTGCTTTCGTAAAATTCTCTATGGTCTTATCTGCATCACCATGCTCGATTCCCTCACGGACACAGTGTTTGATATGTCCTTCCAAAACCACCTGGCCGGCTTTATGCAACGCAGATTTCGCCGCATTGATCTGTGCAAGTATGTCTTCACATGGCACATCTTCATCAATCATCCGGTCAATTGCCTGTACCTGACCTATAATTTTCTTCAATCTTCTGTGAAGGTTATCAGAATCCATACATTTTCTCATATTATTTCGTCTCCCAGTCCTTTTATTACGTCACTGTTCCATTCACAGCAACTGTTAAATTCTTATATCAACTTTTGTTTTCCTGTGTCTGTTGACATTTCTGCTCCTCAATCTTGCGTTTGCTGTCATTGCGGACTTCGTCCCGAAGCCTGGTCAGATACTCTGAAAACTGCACTTTATCATTTCCATATGTCATCTGCAGATCGTATTCCAACGGAATCCAGGTCTTAATATCCGATTCATTGTGCTGAATCAGAGCTTCCAAATTATCAAGGGCCTTGTAGATTCTGGCTTCCAGCGTCTGACGCTCTTCCATCTCCCGATAAAGCTCCTGCATTTCTTTTGCAAAAGGCTCCGGCAGCTGCTTCACCCATTCATTTAGAAGTGATGCTTCTTTTTCCTCATCTGCTTCTGTTTTTTCAAATGTCGGTACATCACCGGTAAACGCTTCTCCAAGGTCATGAATCAGGCACATTTTCATCAGCTTCTCCAGATTTGCCTCTGGGAATTCATCACTCACCCAATATGCCATCAGCGTAATTCTCCAGGAATGCTCCGCAACACTTTCCCTCCGACCCCCGGATGTATAACAATGCCTGGCAGCATCTTTCAGGCGCTCCGCAACAGCTAATATTTCTATCAGTTTCTCAGGTTTCATCTATCTGTTCAGTCCTCTTTTCAAGCTATATTTTATTCTCGTTTTCGTCGACATTCTGTGTGAATTATGATAACACGTTTTCTCATCATCGTCCACAGATAATCTTTTTCATCACGAGCGAAGATTTTCACTTACCAAACAGAAATCTTAGCTTTCAAATGGGATTCTCGTTTTTCAACTCACTCCCATTTTTGTATTATTTGTATTTCATTGTAATACTTATGCTTGCTTTTAGCATACAATAGTGTTATATTG
>CAVFJK010000078.1:0-6451 GCA_963622815.1 Ruminococcus bicirculans (ex Wegman et al. 2014) | reverse complement strand
CCTCCAGCTCCTGCTTCTTACTTGTACTTACAATCACCTGACGCTTCGTCTCTACAAGCCATGTAACAGCCTCTCTCAGCCTTTCCGGATCAAATGCACAGAACATTTCATCAAAGATGACCGGAAGTCTTTCTGTGCCACACAGAAGCTCTCCTGCTGCCAGTCTCATTGCCAGATAGATCTGCTCTACCATTATCAGACGCAGATTTTCAATCGGCAGTATTTCTTTACCGGTATCCACACTGATATGAAACTCATCGTCAACCATCAGTTCCTGACAAGTTCCGCCTGTGATTCCACGCAGAATCTCAGACATCGTTCTGACCAGTCGGTTTCCGGTCTGGCGATATGTCCGGTCAGACAGCTTCTCAATGGACTCCATCGCAAGATTAATCGCATCAATCTCCACCTCTTCCATCAAAGGAAGATACGCATATTCTTCCAGCTCCCTGAGTTCTTCCGTCAGATTTGAAAGTTCCATGTTCTTTTCGCGCAGCTCTTCATCAATACTGCTGCGTCCGCCCTCCAGCTTACTCTGTCTGGAAAGCCATCTCGTTTTCATTCGCTTACGTTTTTCCAGTTCACGTACTGTACGCATTTCAAAATTCAGCTCTGTGATAAACAGCAATACACCGGCAATACCTACCAGAACTGCCGGAAGCACCTGGCCCGCTTCCAGTATCAGAATCAATGCCCCTGCAAACGCAAGCAGTGCCGTTGCACACAGACCTGCGATCTGTACCTGATTTCTTGTCTCAAGCGTTCCGATCCGGTAATCAAGAAGATAATATCCGTTACTCTCCTCATTCATCCGAAGAGCGTTTTCCTGTTCTCCAAGCTGCGCTCTCTGCTCCTCAACATCACGGATTTCCCTGCGCAGACTCTTAATCTGTGCGGAGATTTTTTCTTTTGCAAGCTGATCCGCCTTTTTGCGGCGTTCCACCTGTACCTGATATCCCTTTCGTGCCATCTTGATTCTCTGGAATGTTTTTCCGAGATCAACTGAGCAGTCTCCCGTTTTCTGAAATCCGGTCATCTGCTTCTGTACTTCACGAACGATCTCGTTTCCCGTATTTCCCTTAAGGGGTGCAATACAGATGGCATTTTCATAAACCGCTTCGCTGATGCCAAGCGCCATCTTATCCTCACTGATATGGTCTGCGTCAAGAAGTTCTCCGCTCTCCTCACAGAGAAGTTCACTGTATGGCTCCTCTCTGTGGAGGTCTCTTGTCAGACGATAATTACGTCCGCCACTCTCAAACCAGATCACCCCGGCATAAGGAGCATCTATCCTGCCGAACAGCATACTTTCGATAAAAGCCTGAATTTCTCTTCTTGTCCGTTCTTTCTCCGTATACAAAACATTAACATCCGGCGAAAAAGCAATCGTCTGCTTATAAATGCTTCCAAAATCTCTAATTTCTATCTGTTTGATCTTCATACTCGTTTCCTGCCACTGGTCAGCACCTTTGTCGTCAAAAGTGCCTGAAGGCCATAATAGAGTGCCTTTTTCTCTACTACGGTCAGATCTTTCTTTAAAAAAGTTTTAATATAGTCGCCGATCAGAGTTCCCCTGTACTGCCGGTACAGACTCTCCAGCTGGTACGCAGGTCTTGATTCATCCATGATCTCCACAATATTTCCAAGGCTGTGAAGACGTTCCGGTAAAAGAACATTATCCGGAGAAACTTTTCCCTTAATGATCAGACGATAGATATTTCTGCCGCCTCTTTTCATCACTTCCGTACGCAGCATCTCTTCAAGTGCATATTGTGTGGTATCCTGATCCACGGTGAGAACCAGATTCTGATAAGAACGAAGAGCAAAAGGACGCAGTTTCAGTTTTATGGTTCCCTCGTCAAATGTTCCCTCTATATACCCGTGTTTTCCGACATCGTTACGATGCTGCGGCTCCAGTGCACCCGCATAGGCAATCTTATCTCTGAATACCGTATGCGGTTTATGTGAATGCCCCAGCGCTACATAATCAAATCCTGCTCCTGCCAGCTTCGTAAAATCCATCGGGCAGTGTCCGACTTCTCCTCCATGCGCAAGCAGCACATGAAAGCCCGGCTTCTCTTTTGGCACCCAGTTATCATATATTGGGGTACGGATCTCCGGATGTTCATAACTCAATCCGTAGACAAATACCTGTTTTTCCGGAATCTCCACGCAGGACTGCTGTTCCCGGTCAAAAAATGTTACATTCTGTGACCAGACAAAATTCCTGTAAAAAGAATCTTCTTTTATGTAGTCATGATCTCCTGCCATCAGAAAAACTCTGGTATCCGGTATAGACGCAAACAAATCGTCAACTTCTCTCAGTTCCCTGAGAAGAGGCTGACGATGAAAAAGGTCACCAGCTATAAACAACAAATCCACCGGACTCTTGCGGATACCCGCAATGACCCGGCGGAATGTTTCCCAGATTTCTTCTTCCCTCTCATGACTCCACGGACAGCCCCGGTCAGGAACTGCCCCCAGATGTACATCTGAAAGATGAATAAATCTAATCATTCAAAAACTACTCCTTATAGATCGCAACTGTAAAACTACCTGTCAGATAATCTTACAGATCACAGTTGTTAACTGTTCTTGGGAATGGGATCACGTCACGGATGTTACCCATACCAGTCAGATACATTACGCAGCGCTCGAAGCCAAGTCCGAATCCGGAATGGCGAGTAGAACCGTATTTACGGAGATCCATGTAGAACTGATAATCTTCTGCTTTCAGTCCAAGTTCATCCATACGGGTTTTCAGCTTATCGTAGTCGTCCTCTCTCTGGCTTCCTCCGATGATCTCACCGATTCCCGGTACCAGGCAGTCCATAGCTGCAACTGTCTTTCCGTCTTCGTTCTGTTTCATGTAGAACGCTTTGATTTCCTTCGGATAATCTGTTACAAATACCGGTTTCTTGAAGATCTGTTCTGTCAGATAACGCTCATGCTCTGTCTGCAGATCGCAGCCCCAGAATACCTTATAGTCAAATTTATCGTTATTTTTCTCCAGAAGTTCAATTGCTTCTGTATAGGTTACATGTCCGAATTCAGAATCCACCACATGGTTCAGACGATCCAGAAGTCCTTTATCGATGAAGGAATTGAAGAAGTTCATTTCTTCCGGAGCATTCTCCAGTACATAACGGATCACGTATTTCAGCATATCCTCTGCAAGGTCCATGTTATCATCCAGATCAGCAAATGCACATTCCGGCTCGATCATCCAGAACTCTGCTGCATGACGTGTAGTATTAGAGTTCTCTGCACGGAAAGTCGGTCCGAATGTATAGATGTTACGGAATGCCTGTGCATATGTCTCACCGTTCAGCTGACCACTTACAGTAAGATTTGTTTCTTTTCCGAAGAAGTCCTGGCTGTAATCTACAGTACCGTCTTCGTTCAGCGGAGGATTCTTCATATCCAGTGTAGTAACCTGGAACATTTCTCCTGCGCCTTCACAGTCACTTCCTGTAATCAGTGGTGTATGAACATATACAAATCCTCTTTCCTGGAAGAATTTATGGATTGCGTATGCGCAAAGGGAACGTATACGGAACACTGCCTGGAATGTATTTGTTCTCGGTCTTAAGTGTGTCATGGTTCTTAAGTATTCCAGAGTATGACGTTTTTTCTGAAGCGGATAGTCCGGTGCGGATGCGCCCTCTACCTGTACTTCATCAGCCTGAATCTCAAATGGCTGTTTTGCTTCCGGTGTCGGAACCAGAGTACCTTTAACGATGATCGCAGCACCAACATTTAATTTACTGATCTCAGCAAAATTCGGCATATTGTCATGATATACAACCTGCAGGGTCTCAAAAAAAGTACCGTCATGAAGTACGATAAATCCAAACGCCTTAGAACCACGTACGCTTCGTACCCATCCTCCTACAGTAATTTCCTTATTCAGGTATTCTTCTCTGTTTTTATAAATTTCTTTTACAGTTGTGAGCTTCATAATCTATACCTCTCTGTTTTCATTTCTCATCCAATTGATTTCTAGTATAGACTATTCAGTAGATTACTGCAAGGAGTAAATCTTGGAGAATTGCGGTTTTTGTTGCGTTTTTCTTGTGTTTTTATGTTGTTTTTACTGTTCCCATTTAAGAGTTCCGGTCAGCGCGTAATCCTCCTGCATATTATAAGAAGCAATTCCTTTTTCTGTTACCAGATAAAAGATATCCCCGATATAGGCACCGCGCACTCTCCGATAGTCCTGATAACTCATATCCCCCTCAAACAGTTCATTATTATTCATATTCAGATAAACTTCCGGCGAAAAACCTTCTTCCTCACTGTAAGAAAAAAGTCCGTAATAAAAATTCTCACTGGAATCATATACATCATCTGTATTCCCGTAGATTCCGTAAGCAAAACCAAACAGATTCTTCTTCGGTGCTGCAAGGATCGCACGGTAATTCGAAAGTGCATCACAGAAAGATACATCTTTCAGGATAAAACGGTCTGTCTCTTTTATATCAGTCGGATCGGAAAGGTCAAACATCGAACATTTCATGCCGGATACATTTCCGGTATCCGGATCTGTTTCCCATCCAATTCCCAGAAGCTGATTTTCACCATAGAAATGCAGGTATTCCGAAAAACCTGTAATTTTCAGTTCGCCGGTTACTTTTGGATTTTCAGGGTCTGAAAGGTCCACTGCAAAGAGCGGATCTGTATTTCGATAAGTCACAAAATATCCGGTCTTTCCCATAAATCGGGCTGATTTAATTTCTTCATCTTCTGCAAGATTCTCGATTTTTCCGATGGTTTTCAGCATACTGTCAAGCACATACAGACTGTTGTCTCGTGAATAATTACTGTAGTCTTTGTCCCATCCTTCCACAGTCGTAACTACACGGAGATTTCCGTCATATTCATCCATAGAGAAATTATTATTCAGTTCTCCTTTTACAGAACCGGTTGCCCCGTCCGCAAACTCTCCGGAATCATAGCCTATCCGCACAATCTCTGTACGGGTTTCGGTATCGTTCCATATCTCCGTGGCGGAATAGATGTTATTTTCACTGACATAAAACGTATTTGCACTGCTGACCACTGCCATAACATCGGTCGCCTGATCCGGCTGATCCGGTGAAACGGCGCCTGCTACCAGAAAAACTTTTCCATTATAAGAAAAATCTTCATCCGGCATTGGAAGATAAATATGGTCACAACTGATATATTCTTCTCCACTTCGCGGTACATAGTACTGAAGCTGATCTGCATCATTGCCTGCATCCGGTGTATAGGAAGTAAACAGATACAGTCTACCGCCGTTTCTTCTGGAAGAAAGATATGATCCGTCCTGCTGGTAGGAACCGGTCTTTTTCGGGTTCTCTTTATCAGAAATATCATAAGTTTCTACTGTAACCGTAGTCACCGGCATACTGTAACTGGTACGAACGCTGTCGGTAGTGCTGTCAGCTGCATCACTGCTGTTCTCCGTGTCGTCTTCTGTATCGTCTTCCGTATCGACCTCAGCGTTTGTTTCTGTCGATGGAAGCTTCAGACTGCCCCTATATGTTACATAGTCTTCCTGCTGCCGGATCAGCTGCAGACAGTCGCCATCCACATACAGTTCTTTATAATCTGAACTGACTTCCCCCTTGATCTCATCCAGCAATTTCATGGATGCCACATCTATGATTCGAAGATTTCCCTTACTGTCCAGAGCATAAATACAGGTTCCATCCGTCTTTACGATATCAGCTTCGTCCACCAGTTCTTCCTGGGTATTTGTGGTGGAATAATCCCCGTTCTCTTCAGAAGGATCAACGCCAAATTCCGGATCAAGCGGCTCGTCTGACTTAGAGACCACCATATTGTCAGAAGCCCCCATATCAACGCCACTGGCACTCGCCGTGTCTCCCGCCGCATCCGCTGTTTCTTCGATCATCATGACACGCGGCTGGACATTATTGGAAGAATTTTCTTTCCATTCTTTCAACATATTATAGAGAGATTCATAGCTTTCCGCGTGAGAGATTCCCTCAACCGGAGCTGTTGTAGGAAGCGGGGTAACCGAAGTTTTCTGTTCATTATTCTCAGTTGACTCTTCCTCGGATTTTGTTTCTGGATTTACCGGATCTTCAACAACGCTTGTTTTCGTTTCTTCCTGCTTCACGGAATCCGTACCCTTCCACATCGGAATCGTGCCGAATGCCAGTGCACCGACCGCCAGAACTGCCACCGTTGTGAGTATATATTTTCCCTTCATTTTGCGCCTCCTTTGCCGAATCCTTTCTCGTTATATCCTTTTCCCTGATGCCATGGTTTTTAAGCTTGCTGTTTTATGTCATTCTAGCATAAAGCAAGCGGCAGACTGTAATATTCTATATGCAGACAGGGACCTAAAGTCTTTCAAAATTACTGTCTCTACGGTAATCTTTTCAACTCTAAGTCCCTGTCTTTTGTATATACTGTATTAATCTTTCCACGATACTTT
>CAVFJK010000077.1:0-3171 GCA_963622815.1 Ruminococcus bicirculans (ex Wegman et al. 2014) | reverse complement strand
TTTTTGCTACTGCTTTTCAGTGGTGTTCCTTTAAAGGAGCAGATGGATTTACAAGTTCCAGTATCTTTTCTACCAATAATCTGCGTCAGTGTACAACAGGATTTACTGAATATCTCTGCAGTAAAGATGAACAGTCTCTTCGAAGAGGCATTTATTTTGGAAAAGTACTGATTTGCTTTTATGCAGGCGTTGCAATTTCATTTCTGGCCTGTCAGGCCTTAGATCTGAAAGGATCGTGGATTGGAATGATACCGGTTGTTACTGCTTTAATTCTTTGTAATCTTGAATATGCAACTTATAAAGTAAAGAAAGAGGATATCCTTAAGGCATCTGCCTGAGGGATATCCTCTTTTTGATCATGTTTTAATTATACATTTTCAGAAGTTTGAAACAATATTTATGCAACATCATCTTCTGCTGCGTTTTCTTCACCTGTTTCAGCATCTGTTGTAGTATCACTTTCTTCTTCTGGCTGAGAAGCACTCTCGACAGCTGCTTTTAATACTTCTTCAAGCTGAGATGCAAGGTCATCCGGAACACCGGCCGCTTTGACATTTGTAAGGAAGGTATCCCAGTTTATCTCTGTGAGGTAACCGGTCATAGCTTCATCATCCGTAGCATCATAAGTCTTATCAAGAGATGCGAAATCCGGAATTTCAACACCATCACCATTTTCGCCGGTGATAGATAATGTTGCAAGTGCTGCTCCTGAAGTTGTAACAGTAAGCTCCAGAGTAGATGTCTCTGCATCGGCATCAGAAATCAACTTAACGACTGCACCGAATCCGGCTAATGGATTTACTTCTGCATCTTCGTCTGTGGAGTCTGTATCTCCTGCCGGGAAGGAAATATTAAAGGTTCCGTTATAATAACCGGCTTTTTCAGGTTTTGTTTCAAGATTTTCTACGTTGATATCAACTGCTTCTGTTCCATCCACTGCAAGGATATAATCACCATTCAGAAGACCATCTGCTGTTTTACCGCTTCCTGTAAAGGTAAGAGATGTATCATCTGCTGCAAGTTCAATCAGTACTGCAGAACTGTCGCCATCTGAAGGAGCTTTCCATGTAAATACAGGAGTAACTTCTGTGTCATCAGCTATACCGATCTCACGACCAACGATCTTTCCATCGGCATTTACCCATACCTTAGAAGAAAGCGTTTCATTTTCATCTGTGTCTTCGTCTGCGGAAAGATCATTTAATGCGCTTTCTATAGCATCCTGGAATTCCTTATACTGATCTTCGCTGTCTGAAGATTCATCAGCCCACTGAGCAAAAAGAGATTTAATCTCTTCGTCATCTTTTGCTGTTGTCAGGATTTCTTCCGTCATTGTGGAAAGAGCTTTTTCAGAAATCAGACCTTCGTATGCGGTACAGTTTTCGCTGATGCCCTCAACCGATACGCTTTCTTCTACAGAAGCTCCTTCTTCTACATTATCGATTACGATATTTCCATAACGATCCAGAAGCGTGGAAACTGTCTTGGAATCCGGAAGCACGGAAGTAAGGTCAGAAAGAGTTGTCATATAGGTGTCGATAAACTGCTGGCTTTCATCGGAATCTTCTCCAGAATCAGAAAAAATAGGTGCTGCAATATAAGATTCGGATAATTCCGGAATCTGGATATATTCCATTGTATTCGCAAGATCCATAAACACATTAAAATCACAGAGTTTATTATCATTCAGAAGAACAGAGGATACAACTGCCTCTACTCCGTCTTTGATGGAAATATTACTGTCGAGACTGATGTTCTGCAGCCAGGAAACATCTGCGCCACCCATCAACGCACCCACCAGTGCACGGCCGGTATCTTCTACCTTAAGAGTCATGTTACTTTTTGTTCCGGCGGCCGACTTCTCGTAGTTTTCAACATATGTGTCCCAACTGTCCGGAAGACTCTCGGTAAGTTTACTGAGCACTGTCTTTTCTGTTTCCTGATAGGAGCCGGCTGCAAAAACAGTGCTGCTTCCTGATACTACCAGAGAAACACCCAATGCTGCTACTGCGGATTTCTTTAAAATCTGTCTGGTTCGATTCATGATAAATCTCCTTCCATATTTCGATTTATGTAGATATATAAACATATTACCATGATTTTGTCGAATACACAATTATGAGTTCCCCAAATAATGCTATAAATGCCCATGCGACAAATAAAATTGCAATAAAGCGTTTCTTCTCATACAGAAGGATTCTTTGTTCCAGATAAATCATACATGGCAGCATCATATAATATCCAAATATTTCCAATGCATAAACCGGCTGCACAGGAAGTGCCAGAAAAGTATGGATGACCGGATAGGAAGAATAAAGCAGGATGCACAGGCAGATTAAGGAAAACAATCCGAATTCCGGCGCATGGTCTTTAATAAAAAGGAACAAAGAGCCCATCATGATACACAGACAAAAAGTCATAGTAAATCCGTTGAACAGGATCCGGATTCCACGAAACATGTTTACTTTGAGCGGAGTTCCTAAGACCGGAATATAACGTATTCCTGATGAGACTGCCGAAAAATCAGATACTGCGATCAAAATCTCTACGGTATCAGAACCCTTAAAGGTAAACATACGATAAGTTCCGCTTCCGTAGGGACTTTTCCCGGCATCATCCAGTTCCATGCCGCCATATTCACCTATGGAAGTATAGCGACTGTAATAGGATTTCTGTTCAATATCCTGTGGAGACAGAAGCTGCCCGGGAAAATACTGCCATTCCCTGGAGAGAAAATAAAGGTTATCGCTGCTGTCACTCTGGTCTGCATACAATATGCCATGGAAATACAAAAATCCCGGCCGCTTTCATCAGCGAACAGGTATTGATATCCGGTGAAGCGTAATTTTGTACGGAAATGCTGGTGGTATACTCAGGAAGTGTGCAATTATCGGCTAATATATAGTCTTCCGGAAGATGCGGATGTCCGGTAATCTCGTACACGCCTCTTCTGGAAAAATCAATCTGTGAGAAATCCCAGTCGACAGCAAGATCCAGTTCTTCTTCTGTATTGGTATATGCCCGCACCGTGATATCATTCAGCTGTTCAAAGATTCCGGACGGCGAACCTCCAACAGGCACTGCAACAGCCGGAATATAGAATACAGAAGCAAATTCTGTAATATGTTTTGAATCTGCATGAATGTATGTAAAACTGGATATGATCAGCAA
>CAVFJK010000076.1:0-2930 GCA_963622815.1 Ruminococcus bicirculans (ex Wegman et al. 2014) | reverse complement strand
TTTCAGGTTCATGGTACAGTTATCAGTTTAGATATTGTTCCATGAATAATTCAGGTTAATGTATCTTTATCCTTGGAATTAATGGCAGATATTGCCTGAAAAATCGCTTATTAGAACATTTAGATTACTGCTTATGTTTTATACTATACAACATTTACCTTCACATAGCAAGCCCAATTTGGGCAGCCACTTAGAAATTACAGAATTTGAAAAAAGGCGATGGACCGCCGGGGTCGCATCGCCTTTTTGTTCTTGGTGTTATTTAAAGTGTAATGTCTTATGGTATTTTGCGTATTGGTCGAGAAGGTCACTCCACTTCTGGCCTTCTGGTTTGTTTTCGTTGTTGTTGTAGTTGTCTTCGCCTTTGAGTTCATCCATGTACTGAACGTAGTCCAGAATGTAAATGTCAACGGTGGAAATGTCTCTGTCCTGGATGGTAAAGATATTGCAGTTTCCGACAGAATCGTTGTATGGAAGTTTGTTTCCGTTGGCATCGAGGGCTACCATGAAACAGTCGCTGTCAGAACCTTCTTCGTAAAGTTCATTTACGGTCAGTTCGTATGGAGTACGGATCACAGATTTGAGACCGATACCCGCATCGTTTGTATCGTTGAGTTCCATGACTTCAGTCTGAGAATCATCTACTGTGACCGGGATGTCGAAGCTCCAGTCACCCTCGTATGTGTAGTAGCCGGCATCCTCTCCGTACTTTTCGTAATCCTCTTCTGACCACTGATAGTTTGCTTCCATACCCTTTACTTTTGTGATATCCAGATGCAGGTTAAAGGTATCCGGAATCTCAATGTCTTTAATATATTTCTGATATTCTCCCCCACGCTCAGACACTTTATCAACAAACTCTTCCAGCAGTGCGTATCCTTCATCTGTCTGATCGTCCAGATCATCCTGTGTTACTCCCATCTCATCCAGCACCTGCTGCGTCATTTCATTGTATTTCTCACTATATTCGGTATAATCTTTGGAAGCCTCTGCCAGATCATAGCGGAATATACACGCATAGGTATTAGCATCCAGGAACTGACCTTCTACCTGGCCATCAATGATCGGATCTGCATCTTCATTAAAATCTACGCCGCCGATCATTTCCAGATTCATAATCGGTTTACCACTCTCTGCAAGCGTTTCCGTTTCCGGGAACGGAGTGTCACTCTTGAACTGCATGGTCACATAAACTGCCTGGCTGTTCGCGAATACTTCGGAGCAGGTGATTGTCAGCCCGTCTGATGTTTTAGTGTAGGCGGTTTCTTCTTTTGCTGCTGTGTCTACAGCATTTGTGTCTGTCGAACCCTGTCCGTTCACGTCAGCTTTTGTCGTATTTTCGTTTTCTGCTCCGTTGTTTCCTTCTGTCTCCGCACCCCCAACAGCTTCCAGCGTCGTTGCATGATCTGCAAAATCTCCAAAGAAACTTACATTATTCTGCAGTGTTTCAAAAAGTCCTCCTACGACCGGGATATTTTTTGCCATAACAGGATCTGTCATATAAAATACAAATCCCACTGCCAGTACTGCTGCCACGCCACCTGCAATCCTGCCCCCAATCCTCATCCAGTGATATGGCTCCTTCGGTGCCTTTTTCTGTATCGTGGTATTATCTTCAATCAGACGATAAGCCTGATTGATCCGCTCATGCACGATTACCGGTATTTCTGTATCTTTCTGAAGTTTTTCCTGAAAATCTTTTTCGTTATTATTAAGACTCATCATTAAGCACGTCCCTCCCTGATCTTGTACTCATACATTTCTGCAATCTGTTTTCTGCCACGCTGAAGGCGGGATTTCACAGTACTTTCTTTCATGTCCAATATGTCGCTGATCTCGCGGATATTAAATCCTTCCATATAATACAGAATGATGACCAGACGATATTTCGGATCCAGTGGTTCCAGTAGCTGTGCCCATTCCTTCGATGCGTATTCTTCCTCATAAAAAGGCGTTTCCGGCATCTGGTCGGTGTACGTGACCTGCTTTTTTCTCTGCAGAATATCTTTACATTTATTGATCAGAATGCGTATCATCCATGTCTTAAAATACTGATTCTTTTTCAGACTTCTGAGATTTTCATAGCAGGAAAGGATTGTATCCTGAATCGCATCGGCAGCATCTTCATCATTTTTGAGGTAGGAAACTGCAACCTTGTACATACACTGTACATGTTCATCCATCAGCCGGCAAAATGCGTCTTTGTCGCCTTTCTTTGCCCTTCGTATCAAAAATTCATTCATTGTAGTTTTCTCCATTCTCCTGTCTCTGACCGGTCATCAGGAAATGTTGTAAAAGCTTTTTGTTTATGTGCTTCTACTTATTAGACGCATAAACTGCCAAAAAGGATGCATGCTTTTAAAAAAACTTCAATTTATTCTATTTCTTTTTCAGAAGCATCGACAAATAGGAAGTTCTTGTCGTATCTTGCATGGAATAGCCAAGGATATGTAAAATTTCCTCCAGCTGGTCGAGAGCCGCTTCCCTTTTCTCCTCTGTATCGACAATAAGCTCCAGTTCCAGATAATCACCGAGATTCGTGACAGCATCCACACACGCAGTGATATTATCCCTGTGATAATACTGCCGAAGCTTCTCCACCACCGGAACCGGCCAGAAACCGATCCGTTCCAATATTTCACGGCAGATTTCCCCATCACCTACAGATGTTTCCAACTCCTGCCGCGTCATAGAAATATGATCCAGCTTTGCACCCTTATACGTGATCGCCGCAGACCGCTCTCCCGTCAGCCGATCCTCAATGCACCGCACCCGAAGCGCCTCATCCAATGCCGCAAAATCATGATGCTCCGCCATATAATACGTGTCCGACTCCAGGACAAACTTCCCCTTACAAAAGCCGATTTCTGTCAGCGTTTTCTCTATACTTTCCTTATCATTTACCTTTAATTTAATCTCAACTTCTATAC
>CAVFJK010000075.1:0-2704 GCA_963622815.1 Ruminococcus bicirculans (ex Wegman et al. 2014) | reverse complement strand
CGGAGTTGAAAACCATTTTATTCTGTTATACAGTCGTTACGAGTGCCTCAAATGCACCTTCCAGTTCATACTCTCCGGTATTTGCTGTGATAAACAGACTGTCTCCTTTTTTGAAGGCCAGAGTTTCTTCTTTGTCACGGATCGTGCCTCCTCCTTCCATGACCAGAATGCTTACAGCTGGCCTTTCTTATGTAAACAACTCTCGTTGTCTCCGGTTCATTTTCATCCATTTTTGTTTCTCTGTTTTCTTCATATATTACCTCGTTACCGCTCACTACATTCACAGTAATATTAACTAACTTAATTTTATTATTTTTTAGCTAAAAGGCAATTAATTTAAGTAAAATTAATCAACAAAAAAGAGACATTAATATTGTGAAATATTAACATCCCTTTTGTAGCTCAATTATCTTTTCCTGTTTATGTCATATAGCCTTCTCACAGCCTATTTTGCATAAAGGTAATTGTTGTTCGCCGGATCATCGATATTCGTTGCATCGATCCATTCCGGTTCGAGAAGAACATTTTTCTCTACAGCTGCTGCCTGCGCCTCATCTGTAGACATCGCCTGTGATGCTGCAATGATGGTCTGATATCCGACATCATACGGATCCTGGGATACTGTTCCAAGTTCCTGTCCGTCTGCGATTGCCGCCTGCTGTGCGGTCGTTGCATCCACGCCTACCATGACCGGAGATTTCTCACCCTTTTCAAGAGCAAGGTACTGATCAGAAACACTCTCGTTTGTACAGAATACGCCATCCAGATCCGGATATCGTTTCAATACATCAGCCATTGCTGCAGACATATCATTTACTTTATCTGTATAAAGCTCACTTACGATCGTAATGTCCGGATACTCTGCAAGTGCTTCTTTAAATCCCTCTACACGCTTCTGGGAACTCTCTGTCTTCTCCTGTGCAGAAAATACCGCGATCTTACCGGAATCTCCGATCGCATCAGCAAGCTTCTCAGCCGCAAGCTTTCCTACATAGTTATTATCTGTACCGCGAAATGCGGATACAAGTTCATCTTCACTGACATTCGAATCAAATACCACTACCGGAATCCCATTCTCACTCGCAGCCTCCAGCTGTGCCTGACAGGATTCAATATCTCCTGCCGACATACACAGAACAGTCGGGTTCTCTGCGATAACTGCATCCAGTGTATTGATCTGCGTCTCAACATCCTGCTCATCCGAAGGTCCTTCAAATGTCATCGTAATTGCATCATCGCCAGTAAAGCTATACGCTGTATTGATATCCTTCACTGCGTCTTCCATACCCTGACGCACCAGCTTCCAGTATTCTCCGTCTGTCGCCTTACTTACAACTGCAATCCGGCTTCCGGCTCCAAGCGTGATCGTCGTATCAATCTTTGATACCCTGTCTTCTTCCTGCACTTCATCACCGGATTCTTCTATAGTTGTCTCCTCTTCAGATTCATCCTGGGCTTCGTCGTTATCCGGCACTTCATCTTCTGCCTGCACATCCGCAACAAAATTACCAAAGCCATCCATCATACCGGTTCCTCCTGCTACTGCAACAGCTCCGGCAAGAAGAAGCACCACAACAGCTGCTTTCTTCATCGTATTTTCCTCTTTTCTATTTATGATTTATACAAATGCGCTTTCTGTACGTTAAGTTACTCTTCGTTATCTTTTTACATTATACACATTTTCTTTTTTGCGTCTATAGA
Source organism: Ruminococcus bicirculans (ex Wegman et al. 2014) (assembly GCA_963622815.1). GTDB lineage: Bacteria > Bacillota > Clostridia > Lachnospirales > Lachnospiraceae > Blautia_A. The sequence goes on along the minus strand of CAVFJK010000075.1, from coordinate 1,003 downwards.
TTTCATAGTTTTTTCATTTTTTAGAAGAAAATACGGCAATTTTACCAGATTTAAGATTACAGATTTGGGAAACCTGCAAAACTTTCCCCCTTCGGTGTTACCTGGAATTCCATCTTTTTTCCGGTGATCGGATGACGGAAAACAAGATGGAAGGAACATAATCCCAGCGGTAATCGGGATATATCTCCTGCATTATATTTACGATCTCCAAGAAGCGGCATCCCTGCATGAGCCATCTGTACACGAATCTGATGGTGTCGCCCTGTTCCCAGCTGGATCTTCACAAGAACACGTTTTCCCGTAGCGGTTCGTTCATCTGCCAGTTCCTCAAGTACTTCATAGTCAAGAATCGCTTTTTTTGCTCCATTTGTTGACGCAGGCACTACAGATGACATATTTGTTTTTCCGTCTTTTTTCAGGAAATCTTCCAGGTGACCTTTTTGCTTCTCCGGCATCTCGCTCGTCACTGCCAGGTATTCTTTAACTACACTTCCCGCTGTGATCTGCTTCGTCAGCCCTGCGGCAGCCTTCTGAGTCTTTGCAAAAACAAGGACTCCCTCAACCGGCTGATCCAGACGGTGTATGATTCCCAGATACGGCATCTTTCCCGGATTCTTTACTGCCAGATAGTTCTTCAGTGAACTTTCCATATCTGCCGCACCAAGCCGCGCATTTTGAACTGCAATTCCGGCAGCCTTATGACATACCAGAATATCTTTATCTTCAAACAAGATCATATCTTCTATATTATTTTTATTATTCCACATAAAAAAGCTCTCCTTTTATGCAGCTGTAATGTATGTAACTTCTGCATTCTATGGAGAGTATAACGTAAAAAACGTTTTTATACAACAATGTAAGACGGTCATCACTTCTCTTAACAACTATTTTTCATAATCCCGAAATGATGACCGTCTTAACAATCTTCAATATTCAATTTTAATTTACCTCTTTGTTCTTTCAAAACTTTTCGTCTTGTTTGCTGATTGAAATCCTCTGATAC
>CAVFJK010000074.1:0-9453 GCA_963622815.1 Ruminococcus bicirculans (ex Wegman et al. 2014) | reverse complement strand
GCATCGCACCGGTATATGCCGATACAATCAGTATTCTTGATGAGATTACAGATGAAGAGACAACGGAAGATTGGTCAGAAGATACTTCGACTATTTTAGCAAGAAGTAGTAATTTGAATTATGGAAACATGAAAATTCAGAAAGTTTCGAGTAATGAAATTGCTATCTATGGATTGACACAATGTCACAAAAAGTGTAGTAAAGTCTATTTGTCAATTTATTTGGAACGGAAGGTCAATGGAAGCTACGGAACATACAAGTACTGGAATTTTACAGCTGATAATGTAACCAGCTTAAGTAAAGAAATCGACGTAGCAGTTCCATCGGGTACATACTACCGAGTGCGTGGATACCATGCAGCCAGCCAGTCAGGTACGAAAGAATCTACCTCAACACTGACTCAGGGTATCATGGTTAAGTAATTAACCATTGGAAGAGAAAAAAGGAAGAAAAGAAGAAAAATATTAGAACTCATTAATCCGTGAAGTACAAAGAAGACCATAGGATGCAAAATACCTTATGTAAACATCCATTACCATCCAATGGCACCTGCGTACTCACAAATCAAATCATGCCACACTTGAGGTGTCAGGCATTATTATTCATTTTACCAAAACGTATTTCATACACGTCAAAACGGATCATTTAACCGTATTTAAAAACTATCATACAACGAATCATTAACCAAGGCGGGACTTCATACACCCCGCCTTATTTTAATGTGCAAAGATGTCCCTCAGAATGTCCCTCGGGATGTCCCCCGGAATGTCCCTCGCAATTGAGTTTTTATTGTATTTTTGCACAAAAAGACTGTTAAAAATCAATCAAATCGTGTATAATGGTTACAACAAAACATACTTGGATGATTTTTCAGACAAAGGGGGTTCGCACATGAAGATTACCTTTATTGGGGCGACACATGAAGTAACCGGAAGCTGTTATTATCTGGAAGCAGCAGGAAAGAAATTCCTGGTAGACTGCGGTATGGAACAGGGTCCGGATTACTACGAGAATCAGGATATTCCTGTAAAGGGAAGCGACCTGGATTTTGTTCTTCTGACCCATGCACATATGGATCACTCAGGAAATCTTCCCGCTATCTACGCAAAAGGATTTCAGGGACCGATTTATGCAACGCAGGCCACCTGCCACCTTTGTGACATTATGCTTCGAGACAGTGCCCATATTCAAATGTTCGAGGCAGAATGGCGTAACCGTAAAGGACGCCGTCAGGGCAAACCGGAATTTGTTCCGGCATACACCATGGAAGATGCCATGGGCGTTATCCAGAACTTCGTTCCCTGTCCATATGAGAAAACCATCAAACCGGCTGAGGGAATCAGCGTTCGCTTCGTAGATGCAGGTCATCTGCTTGGATCTGCGAGTATCGAGATCATCATTAAAGAAGACGATAAAGAAAAGAAAATCGTGTTCTCCGGAGATATCGGAAATCTGAATCAGCCATTGATCAAGGATCCGGTTTATCTCCATGATGCAGATTATGTAGTTATGGAGTCCACCTACGGCGACAGAAGCCATGGCGACCGTCCGGATTATGTAGCGATGCTTACAGAAGTGATCCAGAAAACCTTTGACCGCGGTGGAAGCGTAGTCATTCCTTCTTTTGCAGTCGGACGTACGCAGGAGATGCTGTATTTCATCCGCCAGATTAAAGAAGAAGGCCGTGTACACGGGCACGATAATTTCAAGGTTTATGTCGACAGCCCGCTGGCAAACGAAGCGACAACGATCTTTAATGAACATATTTATGACTGCTTTGATGAAGAAGCCATGGCACTGGTCAAGAAGGGAATCAACCCGTTGATGTTCCCGGGATTAAAGACCTCCATTACCAGCGACGATTCAAAGGCAATCAACTTTGATGAAGACTGTAAAGTCATCATTTCCGCGAGTGGTATGTGCGATGCCGGCCGAATCAAACATAATTTGTGGAATCCGAATAACACCATCCTGTTTGTCGGCTATCAGGCAATCGGAACGCTTGGTCGTGCCCTTATCGAAGGTGCGACGGAAGTCAAACTGTTTGGTGAGACTGTTTCCGTAGGCGCGGAGATCCGTCAGATGCCGGGTATCAGCGGTCATGCGGATGTGAACGGTCTGATGACCTGGATCAAGGCATTTAAAGAAAAAACGGCGAAAGTATTTGTTACTCACGGTGATGATGAAGTGACAGAGATTTTTGCAAGAAGACTGCAGGAAGAACTGGGACTGGATTCTATGGCACCATTCAGCGGAACCGTCTATGATCTGGCGAACAATGCCTGCATTTATGAGGCACAGGGCGTTAAGATCACGAAGACTTCGGTTTCTCCGAAAGCAAGCAGGGCTGCGCGTGCATTCCAGAAGCTCGTTGCTATGGGACAGCGCCTTATGTCTGTTATCCGAAAGAGCGAAGGTATGCCGAATAAAGATCTGGACCGTTTTACCAGAGATATACAGTCGTTGTGTGACAAGTGGGACCGTGATGATTTTTCTTGATTTTTAAATCCGGTTGCTATAACAGAAATTATAAATAAGTAAAAAAGGCTGCCGTTTCTCTGATTGGAAATAAAAAACTTCCAGTCGAAGGAGCGACAGTCTTTTTGATTTCAGTCTTTGATCTGAGTTGCTTTCAAAATCAGTTCAACGCTTCTTTCAGTGCTTTGGAAAGCTGGTCCGGACAGGATGTCGGTCTGAATCCGCAGCGGATTCCTTCCAGTCTGCTGATTGCTTCTTTTGCATCCATGCCTTCGATCAGTTTTGCTACACCCTGTGTGTTACCGGAGCATCCGCCCTGGAATTTCACGTCGTGTACTTTTCCTGCATCGTCGATTTCAAATGAAATGGCGCTTGAACAGACGCCAGATGTTTTATATACCATAATCTTAACCTCCATAGTCTAATATTCTGAAATTTAGTATATCAGAAAAAAGTAAAGCGGACAAGCCTGCCGCAAACTTCATCTAAAAAAAGTTTCCATATAAACGTAACATTTGCTATAATAGACTATGCTCTTCTTTGTATACAGAGAAAGCGGAAACTTATAACAGATTACAATGCCCCGGTACGTCAGAAAAGGGCATAATGATAAAGGAGATTACAATATTATGAGATGTATTGGTATTATAGGAGCAATGGAAGTTGAAGTCGCAAGCCTTAAGGAACAGATGAAAGATGTTCAGGTGACCCGTAAAGCTTCCATGGAATTTTATGCAGGAATTATCGAAGGAAAGAACGTAGTTGTTGTTCGTTCCGGAATCGGTAAAGTAAACGCAGCAGTCTGCACACAGATCCTGATCGATGACTTTAAGGCAGAAGTTGTCATCAACACAGGTATTGCAGGAAGCCTGAATGCAGACATTAATATCGGAGATATCGTTGTTTCAACAGACCTGATCCACCATGACATGAATGCTGTTGCATTTGGTTATCCGGTAGGACAGATCCCGCAGATGGAAGCATTTTCATTCCACAGCGATGATGCACTCCGTGCACTTGCAGTAAAAGCATGCAAAGAAGCAAACCCGGATATCGATGTATTCGAGGGACGTATCGCATCCGGAGATCAGTTCGTAGCTGACCAGGGTGTGAAAGACTTTATCACAAAAGAATTCGGTGCATATGCAGTAGAGATGGAAGGTGCAGCGATTGCACAGGCAGCTTATCTGAATAACGTACCGTTCCTTGTAATTCGTGCAATTTCCGATAAGGCAGACGGAAGTGCAGAGATGGACTATCCGACATTTGAAGCAAAAGCAGCAGAGCACAGCTTTAAGCTTACACTTCGCATCCTGAAAGATATCCAGGGCTGATCACAAATTACCCTGAAACTGCATTCTGCCGGGTAAAGTCCCGGCGGAAGCACTCACACTCAGAGAAATTTTGCATAGAATGTTATAGATGAAGACGAAACAGGAGCCTGTCCATGTATTATGACAAGTTTCTTCCATTTTATATGACCTATGCAAATCCTTCTCTTTACAGTGGTGAGAGGATACAGGAGCAGGAATTTGCTCTGATGAAATCGTATTATCCGGAGACAGCCCGAAAGATTCAGGAAAAAGTTGAAGAAGAATGTCAGCTTCTGGATTATGAGGGCAGCAGGCTTTATGATGAGTATCCGGATAAATTTATGATGCACCGGCTTTTCGGGCAGATCCGTACCCAGGTGGCGGGAGAGATGGCTGCCCAGGAGATTCCGGATGAATTTCTGGATGAACTGGTCCAGGTACTTTTATATCAGGAGATTTCCAGACGGCGGTGCAGACGACGCAGGTACCGCGGATTTTGATAAAACCGTGGTTATGACAGAAAATTGATGAGCTATTTAGAGAATAAATAAAAGATTAAATATGATGACATTACAGGAATTTTTGGAAAAACAATTTGATGAAGAACTGATGCTCGCAGTCTTAAGCGGTCAGCGGAGTAAAGAAAAAGATGCTCCGTCAAAAGTGCGGATCCGCCAGATCGAGCTGAAAGGAAAAGTTTGTTATCAGGCATCTTCCACAGTGGGAACAAAGATCCTTCATTCTAATTATAACAGAACAGAAGTGATCGCTTATGTGGAACAGTGTCTTACCGAAGGCGGTTTCTCCCAGCTGCAGGTGCAGGGACGGCGTAAAGACGGTACTGTTCTGATCAGTAAAAAAGGTAAGGCGACCATTAAAGTAAAACAGCATCAGGCACAGGAGCCTGTTCAGATTCTGGCACACAATCGTGTGAAACAGTATATATTGAAAGAAGGAACTCCGGTTCCGTTCCTTGTGGATCTTGGAGTTATGACAAAAGAAGGAAAGATCCATCGTCCGTCCTATGATAAATTTAAACAGATCAACCGTTTCCTGGAATTTATCGAAGATATTCTTCCTGCATTATCCAGGGAGCGGGAGGTCACGATCCTTGATTTCGGATGTGGGAAATCTTATCTGACATTTGCCATGAACTATTATCTGAAAGAACTGAAAGGCTATGATGTCAATATCATCGGCCTGGATCTGAAAGAAGACGTGATTCGAAAATGCAATGGCCTTGCAGAGAAATATGGTTATGAAAAACTGCATTTCCTGTGCGGTGATATTGCAGATTATGAGGGCGTACAGAAAGTAGACATGGTGGTGACCCTTCATGCCTGTGATAAAGCAACCGATTATGCACTTGCAAAGGCAGTGGAATGGGATGCACAGGTCATCCTGTCCGTTCCGTGCTGTCAGCATGAGCTGAATGACCAGATTCAGAACGACCTGCTTTCTCCGGTCCTGAAATACGGACTTTTAAAAGAGAGGATGTCGGCCCTTCTTACCGACGGAATCCGTGCAGAACTTCTGGAATCAAAAGGTTACAATACACAGATCCTTGAATTTATTGATATGGAACATACCCCGAAGAATCTTCTGATTCGGGCAGTAAAAACGGGAAAACCGTATTCCGGTGAGGGACTGAAACAGATGACGGATGCCATTCACGGCCATCTGACACTGGAGAAACTTCTTTATCCGGATGGATTTAATGCGAAGGAGGGAGTATGAGAGCCATAACAGGATTTTTGAAAAGGTTTTTGATACTTCTGATCGTGTTTATACTGGGCGTGGCGGGGACTGCTTTTCTTATGAATAATGAGACGACAGATGACCGGTCCGATATGAATAATCCGACGCTGCCGGAAGTAATGGTGGATTTTAACGGCACACTGGCAAACAGAATGTACGGATATCGCCAGCCGATGGAAGCGGATTTTGTACGTGACAGTGTGACGCCGCTTGATACGACAAAGAAGCTGACGATCGCAGTAAACCCATATGATGAGAAGATAAAAAGTCTTTCTTATGAAGTACGTACTTCCGACGGAACGAAGATTGTTGAAAACAGAAAGATCAAAAGTCTGGATACCTCCGGTTCTGATGGTTATTCCCGTGCACAGATCGAGATCAGCTCGGGTCTTCTGATGAATCAGGAATATTCGCTTCAGATCACGCTGGATACGAGTGACGGAGAAGCTTACTATTATACGAGAGTGGTTTCCAGATCCTCCACGAACACAGAAGCCTATGTGAAATTTGCTTCTGATTTTGCTCAGATGTGTATGGACAAGACTTCCGCAGACAATCTGGCGGCTTATCTGGAATCGACAGAGTCTTCTTCTACGAACTATACATCTGTAACGATCCAGTCACCGCTTTCTACGATCAGCTGGGGGAATTTAAGCCCGCAGATATCAAAGAAAGGGATTCCGGTCATCAAGGAGATCAATGAGACGACCGCGAGCATCTCACTGGAATATGAGATTAAAGCTGCCAATGAAAATGGCGGTGCAGAATACTATAATGTAACAGATTTTTACAGGCTTCGTTATACCGATGACAGAATCATGCTTCTGGATTTCCAGCGCAGTGCAGATCAGATATTTGATCCGCAGCAGTCGGTGATCACAGATGATGGGATCACGCTCGGAGTCAGGGACAAAGCAGTTACGATGCTTTCCAATGAAGATGGCAGTGTGACGGCATTTACACAGGAAGGTGCTCTCTGGACTTATGCGCCGGATACCGGAAAATTTGTGGATGTTTTCGATTTCCGCAGAAGTGCAAATGGTGATTTCCGTGATTCCAGACTGGAACACGATATTAAACTGCTGGATATCAATGACAGCGGTGATCTTGATTTCATGGTCTATGGTTATATGAATCGTGGAAATTATGAAGGATACTGCGGAGTCGGAATCTATCATTACGATCATGACCAGAATTTTGTCGAGGAACGTGTATTTATTCCAACGGCGGAGTCCTTTGAATTTTTGAAATCAGATCTTGGTACTTTGAGTTATGTAAACAAAGATAACCAGCTGTTCCTGTTGCTTGCAGGAAAGCTTTATCAGATCAATATCGATGAGAGCAGCTACGATGTGCTTGCGGAGAATATTGATGGAAATCAGTTTGCAGTCTCAGCCACAAATGCTCACGCAGCATGGCGGATCAGTGACGGAGATCAGGCAGGTCAGATAGAGTTCATTGATTTTGATACGCTCGAGACCAGAAATGATACACCGGATTCCGGTCAGAGTCTTCGTGTTCTTGGCTTTATGAATGAAGATCTTATTTATGGAAATGTTCTTGATGGTGACAGCCTTACCGATGAGAATGGCCATACGACAGATGGAATTACGTCGATAAAGATCGAAGGCTTTGACGGAACAGTCAAAAAGGAGTATCATCAGGATGGGTATTACATTACCGATGTGACAGTCGGAACAATGTTAATGCAATTCAATCTTTCTGAAAAATCAGGAAGCACTTATACAGTAAAAAATAAAGACAACATTATGAATAATCAGGCAGCGTCGGCAAATCTTGTTTCAGCTGAACAGACCAGCACCACCCGTCAGGGCGTGATTGTTAAACTGGTATTTGATAATGCCCCGGAAACCGATGAGCCGCTGATTCTCACCGCAAAGATGAAGAATACAGGGGAGAAGACAGTAGAACTTGATGTCGATAAGAGCCAGATCAGTAATGTTTATTATGTTTATGCAAAAGGCGGACTGGACAGTACATGGACAGATCCGGCGCAGGCGATCCTTCATGCAGACAGTCTTACCGGTGTGGTTCTGAACCGGGCACAGCAGTATGTTTGGGAACGAGGAAATATGAAAACACAGCTGACACTGAATACAGAGGATGTTCCGGAGATCATTCGAAGTGGTTCCTGGGATAAAGATGTTCTTCAGCAGGGTCTGGGAGATTCGGGAACTGTGATCGATCTTACCGGATGCAGTCTGGAAAATGTACTCTATGAGGTCAGTGCACAGCGTGCGGTTATAGCCAAAACCGGTGCAGATACCAGTGTTGTGATCGTTGGATATGATCAGTACAATACATGGCTTCTTGATCCGGCAACCGGCGAGGTAAGTCCTTATGGAATGAACGACAGTACAGCGTTGTTCCAGGCGGCAGGAAATGTCTTTATATCTTATCTTGATAACCAAAAATAAATTCAACAGGGGGACAGGCTTATGTTAAGCAAAAGCATCACGAAACTTGTACAGTATGGAATGGAAGCAGGACTGGTTCCGGAATGTGAAAAAAATTACACCATCAATCTTCTTCTGGATGTATTTCATGAGGATGAATATGTAGAACCGGAAGAGTTCTTTTCCGATGTGGATCTGGAAGAGACTTTAAATGAGCTTCTGGATGAAGCCGTAAAGAGAGGTCTCATCGAAGACAGCGTTGTGTATCGTGATCTTTTTGATACAAGACTGATGAACTGTCTGATGCCGCGTCCGGCACAGGTTCAGAAAGAATTCTGGGATAAGTATCAGAACAGTCCGCAGGAAGCTACCGATTACTTCTATAAATTAAGCCAGGACAGTAACTATATCCGCCGCTATCGTGTAAAGAAAGACCAGAAATGGAAAGTGGACAGCCCGTATGGTGAGATTGATATTACGATCAATCTTTCAAAACCGGAAAAAGATCCAAAGGCGATCGCAGCAGCAAAAAATGCAAAGGCAAGCAGCTATCCGAAATGTCTCCTTTGTCCGGAAAATGAGGGATATGCAGGACGTGTAAATCATCCGGCAAGACAGAACCACAGAATCATTCCGATCACAATTAACGATACACCATGGGGATTCCAGTATTCTCCATATGTGTACTATAATGAGCACTGCATCGTTTTCAACAGCCATCATACACCGATGAAGATTGAACGAAATACATTCATCAAACTGTTTGATTTCGTAAAACTGTTCCCTCATTACTTCCTGGGTTCCAATGCAGACCTTCCGATCGTTGGTGGTTCTATCCTGAGTCACGATCATTTCCAGGGTGGACATTATACCTTCGCAATGGCAAAGGCTCCAATCGAGAAACATGTAACCATTCCGGGATTTGAAGATGTAGAAGCCGGTATCGTTAAATGGCCGTTATCTGTACTTCGTATCCGCCATAAAGATTCTGCACGTCTGGTAGATCTGGCGACTCATGTACTGGAAGTATGGAGAGGATATACTGATGAATCTGCATTTATTTTTGCAGAGACAGACGGAGAGCCGCACAATACGATTACACCGATCGCACGTAAAGTCGGCGATATGTTTGAACTGGATCTGACTCTGAGAAACAACATCACAACAGAGGAAAATCCGCTTGGCGTTTATCATCCGCATGCAGAATATCATCACATTAAGAAAGAGAACATCGGTCTGATCGAGGTTATGGGTCTGGCAGTTCTTCCGGCAAGACTGAAAGAAGAATTGGAACTTCTGGAAGAATATATTCTCGAAGGAAAAGACATCGCATCCAACGAGAAGATTGAGAAACATGCTGCATGGGCAAAAGAATTCCTTCCGAAATATAAAGATATCAACAAGGACAATGTTCATGAGATTCTTCAGAAAGAAGTGGGAATCGTATTTACTCATGTTCTCGAGGATGCTGGTGTATATAAATGCAC
>CAVFJK010000073.1:2258-2607 GCA_963622815.1 Ruminococcus bicirculans (ex Wegman et al. 2014) | reverse complement strand
ATAACTATTCACTGTAGATATATCTCACAGATCCTTTGTACATAGTTATTACTTTTCTAAATCTTTCTCTTCTTCACTGATGTCAATCAGTTCAAAGTTTACTGCTTTTCGAAGTGCTTCTACTTCTTCCTGACTGAGCATTACGTAAGATTCACCTTTTACAATTTCCTTCAGATACAGGAAGCAGTTATCACTGCTGTGTACCGCATTTAAAATAATACCAGAATTATCTTTATCCAGCAATGCAAGAGCAAAACTAAGTTTACCACCTACATCATCAAATGCGTCATATTTTTCCACACCATATTTACTGAATATTACTTTAAAATGCTGTTCCAGTGTTTTGATT
>CAVFJK010000073.1:0-2248 GCA_963622815.1 Ruminococcus bicirculans (ex Wegman et al. 2014) | reverse complement strand
CTCATAGAGTCTGTCAATCTGAGCGAATTTACGAACAAAGGTTTTTTCCAAAGATTGTGCATCGCTTCCCTTCATGAACATCTTATACTTACGTTCCAGACGCGTCAGCCGCATACCGTTACTGATCATAACTCCGACTAATATCACGACGATAACAAGTAAAATAATAATGATGATTCCAGGATCGATACCTATACTATCAAAAATTGTACTCATATCATACCCCTTTTAACCAATTGATTCAAACAAATCTATAATTCTGTCCAAATCATCTCTGGAATAGTATTCTATTTCGATTTTTCCTTTATTATTTTTCTTTCTGTGAATAAATACGCGTGTTCCGGTAATCCCTTTCATCTTCTCCTCGAGGCTTTCATAAATTGCATCCTCTGTCGGATTTGAAACAACCGATTTCTTCTTTGTTGGTGTTAAAATACTTTTTACCAGTTTTTCTGTTTCACGAACGCTAAGCTTTTCATCGAAAACTTTCATTGCCGCATTGTACTGCTGTTCTGGATCGGAAATAGCAAGAATTGCTCTGGCATGTCCGGCAGATATCATTTCGTCTACCATCATCTGCTGAACACGGGAATCGAGTTTCAAAAGTCTCATAGAGTTTGTTACTGCTGTACGGCTCTTTGAAACACGTTCAGCTATCTCATCCTGTTTCAAATGAAATTCATCGATCAGACGTTTATATGCCATTGCTTCTTCAACCGGATTCAAATCTTCTCTTTGTATATTTTCAATAAGAGAAATTTCTACGATCTCCTGTGTCGAAAATTCTTTTACAACTACCGGGACTTCCTTAAGTCCTGCCATCTTGGCAGCTCTCCAGCGTCTCTCTCCTGCAACGATTTCATAGTAGTCCTTCTTATCGGATACAAGTAATGGCTGCAATATTCCATACTGTTTAATGGACTCTGATAATTCCTGTAAAGCATCCTCATCAAATTTCTTACGAGGCTGTTCCCTGTTTGGCTCGATCATTGAAATTTTCATCATTCTCTCGCCGTTACCGGTTTCCTGCTGACTGGATTTCTTAGTATCTATTGCAACCTTTTTCTCTTCTTTTACAGTTTTCACTGTCTTAGGTTTACTCTGCACTGTTTTTTCCGGGAACAATGCGTCCAGACCTCTTCCAAGTCCTGACTTCTTTCCAGCCATCATTCACCCTCCCTGTTAATTACTTCTTCAGCAAGAAGGCGATATGCCTCTGCACCTGCTGATCTTGTATCATACAATGTAATCGGCTGACCATAGCTTGGTGCCTCTGCCAGTCTTACATTTCGCGGAATAATTGTCTTATAAATATTCTGATTAAGATTGTCTTTAACATTCTCTACGACCTGCAGAGAAAGATTCGTTCTCGCATCATACATAGTAAAGACAACGCCTTCCATAACAAGTTTCTTATTAAGACGTTCTTTTACAAGTTCAATTGTATGTATTAACTGGGATAAACCTTCTAATGCATAATACTCACACTGGATTGGTACCAATACTGAATTAGCTGCTGTTAAAGCATTGATTGTAAGCATATTTAAAGATGGCGGACAGTCCATAATGATATAATCATATTTTCTGCGAACCTTATCTATAATTTTCTTCATGATGTATTCTTTTTCATCTACACCAATCAGTTCAATTTCTGCTCCGGATAAGTTTACGTTTGAAGGAATTAAGTCTACATTTTCAACTACATCCTTAACAATTGTATTCTTTGTTTCAGCTTCACCGAGAAGTAATTCATATAATGTATTCTCTACATTATTCTTATCTACTCCCAGTCCACTAGTAGTATTCCCCTGCGGATCAATATCTATCGCAAGTACTTTTTTTCCTTTTTCAGCAAGACAAGCAGAAAGATTGATTGCGGTAGTTGATTTACCAACACCGCCCTTCTGGTTTGCTACTGCTATTACTCTTCCCAAGATTCATCCTCCCTTCGGGATATCAAATATCAAGACTATACATGTTTATTTGAAAATTGAAAGTATAGCACACTGTTGTTATTATAACACTTTTAACAGTATTGTTCCACAAAATGTTTCACGTGAAACATTAAAAAAGAAGAAAGTTTTTGGGAAATTATTGTTGATATTCTACAAGAGGATTAGACACTCCGATATAGTTTACGCAATGTCAAAAGAACTGCGTCTGCAACGGCTTCATCGTTCGGAAGTTCTATGAGACAACCTGTCTGCTAGGAACATTCATAATAATCACAAACTCGCTCCGCTCAAAC
>CAVFJK010000072.1:680-4922 GCA_963622815.1 Ruminococcus bicirculans (ex Wegman et al. 2014) | reverse complement strand
CTATAATATATCTTGGATAGATGAATAACCACTCTCTATCTCCCCCCTCAAAAAAGTTAAAAAAAATACAGCAGGTCATCGCACCTGCTGTATTTTTGTATTCATTTACTGTTTCTTTCCATTATCAGAAATCCATTACCTTTTCCGGTGCGTCCGGATATTCGTTGCAGAGCAGGCAATACGGTGGCTCATCCTCTTCAATTTCAGGAAATCTTCCGACCGGCGGATTAAAACGGTTATCATTATTATCGTCATTACACTGGCTTACTTCACCGATCAGTACAGCTCCTGTTCCCGGTTCTACTTCAAAATCATGATACATGCCCTGCATGATCGTAATACTCATACCCGGTTCCAGTTTTACCTGTGTGCCAGCCGGAACAACCATGACCTCTCCGTCGATATGTACGGTAACATCGCTTTCTTTATCAATCTCTTCATCCGGAAGAGAATTATATACACGGATCAGAACATTTCCGCCGCCTCTGTTAATGATATCTTCCATCTTGTACCAGTGGAAATGATTCGGTGCATACTGCCCTTCTTTCAGATAAAGAAATTTCTCTGCATACGGTTTTTTATATTTATCTTTCATCTTAATATTTCCGTTACGAATCGTAAACAGAGAAAATCCGACTTTATCAAAATCTCCCATTCCATAGTCCGTAATATCCCATCCAAGCATGTTGTCACGGATCTCGTCGAATTCATGTCCTTTTGACTTCCATTCTTCCGGTGTGAAGTTTGCAAATTTCGGAAGATAATACTGATGATCTGCGATCATTTTTTCCAGTTCTTTTAAAGCTTTATTGATTTCTGATCTTTTCATACCCTGCATCTCCTTTTTTAGTATCTGATCTCAATGCTCCATGTATTCTTATATGTCTCACTGCTTTTCAGTGCATGCAGATTTTCCTGTTTTTCAAGTTCTTCCACGATGCCTTTACGTGAAGGAAGGGAGCCCCATGGTTCCACGCACACATAATCCACCGGCACATCCGGCCAGTTCCAGAATCCCAGATAATCCATATCCGGAAAGGCTACCCGAATCTCTTTCTTCCCTTTCACACTGTTGATCCTGACTTCATGCGGCATATCTTTCAGAACGATCGTGTCCCCGAAAATATTTCGTTTCACTCCTAAATAACGTCCCTCAGTAAGCTCCAGCGGCTCATCTTCTTCCAGTGCAAATCCGTCTTCCGAAAAATGAATTCGGCGCGGACTTGCATTTTCGCCAAAATCGATCCGGTAATCTTCAAACTTCAGTCCATCCTCAAACGGAATCTTAAATCCCGGATGTCCGCCGATACCGAAATACATTGTTTTTTCATCTTTATTTCTGACAAGATAGGTGATATTGATTTTCCCGCCATCCAGTTTCCAGGTGATATCCTGCTCGAATCTAAACGGATACTGCACATATGTTTCTTCAGAATCCGTAAGTCTGAGCGTCAGTTCATCGTCTTTTTGCTCCACCAGCGTCATCTCTTTATACGGAAGAAATCCGTGGATATCCATATGGTAAGTTTTTCCCTGGTACCGGTAACTTTTATCCGTCATCCTTCCTATATAAGGAAAAAGATTCGGTCCCCGGTCCGTCCAGGTCGCCTCATCCCCCTGCCAGAGATATTCTCTGCCTTCTGCGTCCCGGATCGACTGAAATTCACCGCCTCTGGAAGATACCTCCAGCGTCAGCTTTTCATTCTTGATCCTGTAGTTCATATATTCCCCTCCTTACACCCCTGCGGACAGATCTCTTTTGTTTTTCAGTATAGCATGCTGTCCGTAAGGTTTCTATCTTTTTATTGCAATTCCATCCCCATTATTTTATAATAAAAAATAACTTGATTTATAGACAAACAAAAAGAAACGAGGAATCCATATGAGCGAAAAAACTGTCGTTGTTGCTCTTGGTCACAAAGCCCTGGGCACAACTCTTCCGGAACAGAAACAGGCTACCAAGGCCACTGCAAAAGCAATTGCAGATCTTGTAGAGGACGGTGCACACGTTGTCATCTCCCACAGTAACGGACCTCAGGTCGGCATGATCCATACAGCTATGAATGAATTCGGTAAGGCACATCCTGATTATACCTTTGCGCCGATGTCTGTATGCTCTGCCATGAGCCAGGGATATATCGGCTATGACCTTCAGAATTCGATCCGTGCAGAACTGATCTCCAGAGGAATCTATAAACCGGTTGCAACGATCCTTACACAGGTTGTGATCGATCCTTATGATGAAGCATTCGGTGAACCGGAGAAGATCATCGGACGTGTACTTAACGCCGAAGAGGCCGAAGCTGAAGAAGATAAAGGAAACTTCGTTACAGAAGTGGCTGACGGCAAATACCGCAGAATCCTTGCAGCTCCGAAGCCACAGAAGATCGTAGAGATCGAGACGATCCGTACTCTTGCAGACGCAGGACAGGTCGTGATCGCAGCAGGCGGCGGCGGAATCCCGGTTATGGAACAGGGTATTGACCTTCACGGTGCAAGTGCTATTATTGAGAAGGACTCCGCGAGTGAACTTCTTGCAGAAGAACTGGATGCCGATACACTGCTGATCCTCACCAGCGTTGAAAAAGTCAGCCTGAATAAGGACACGGATAAAGAGACTTATCTGGACACCATTTCTGTCGAAGATGCCCGTAAATATATTGATGAAAATCAGTTTGCAGCCGGCTCCATGCTTCCGAAGATCGAAGCAGCAGTCGCATTTGCAGAAAAAGGCGATGGACATCGTACTATTATCACAGATATTGCTCATGCAAAAGATGGTTATAAAGAAAAAACAGGTACCATCATCAAATAATTGTTATAAAAACAATTATCAGGATCTACATATCAATACTGTCATGCCATGCTGTCTTCCACCGGGAGGCAGCATTTTTTATGTAACTGAAGGCTCATTCCGTCACCCAAAATTTTCACAACGCAACTGCATGCTAGATATATCGTTCAATCTAATCTATCTTTTTAACTACTATTTCGTTAATATGTTATTGACTATGTTTATTAGTTTTTTACACACAAATGACAACGAGGTGAATAAACAACATGACCGAATTAAATCCCCTGGATCGGATCCATGAACTGTGTGATGAGCGTAACTGGTCCTACTATCAGATAGCAAAAGTATCCGGTATCGCTTACTCCACTTTAAGCACCATGATCAATAAGCACAACATGCCGTCTCTTCCTACATTACAGAAACTCTGCGATGGATTCGGCATTTCTATTACAGATTTTTTTGAACCTGGAAAAAGCAGCCGAGGACTGACCAGCGATCAGACAGAATGTCTGAATCTTTTTACTACTCTCAGCCCGGAAGATAAAGCTCTGGCAATTTCCTATATGAAGGGTCTGGCGAAGACCCTGTAGAGATTGTTTTGTATTGCTGTGAACAAAGTGTGCAGTAACAACATTGTATTTTTCTGTCATTTCATATATAATAGATATAATGTTGACACAACGGGTGGATTTTGTGTCAGATCTATTAGAAATGGAGTATCCGGATATGGAAATAAAAAGCAGAACTTTATCGAATTTTGCAGAACTGGTAGAGACCGGAGAATGCAAGAAATTCAGAGGCCGCCTGAAGGTAGGCGTGGATCTTGGTACCGCCAATACCGTTCTTGCAGTCGTTGACAGTACGAATCGTCCGATTGCAGGTGTCTCCGCACCGTCTCACGCGATTCGTGATGGCGTGATCGTGAATTATTATGAATCGGTTCAGCTTGTCACAAAGCTGAAAGCTGAACTGGAAGAAAAACTCGGCACCGAGCTTCCTTATGCAGCCGCAGCCATTCCTCCGGGAGTTTCCGAGGGAAGTGTAAAGAGTATTGGCTATGTACTGGAAGGCGCCGGATTTGAAGTAATGAATATCGTTGATGAACCGACCGCTGCTGCCGCCGTACTGAAGATTACAGACGGTGCGGTTGTCGATGTCGGCGGTGGTACGACCGGTATCAGTATCCTTAAAGATGGTAAGGTCATCTATACTGATGACGAGGCAACCGGCGGAAGTCATATGACCATGACCGTAGCAGGTCATTATAAGATTCCATATGAAGAAGCCGAAGTTCTTAAGACCACCCCTGAAAAAGAGGATGAGATCTTTCCAGTTGTTAAAGCAACAATTGAAAAAATGGCTACGATCACCGAGAAATTTTTAAAGGGATATGAAGTACCTGCGGTTTATGTCGTAGGTGGTTCCGCGAGCTTTAAAGAATTTACGAA
>CAVFJK010000072.1:0-670 GCA_963622815.1 Ruminococcus bicirculans (ex Wegman et al. 2014) | reverse complement strand
GTCTATCGCCCGGTTCATCCACTTCTTGTAACCCCGCTCGGAATCGCATATCACTGCGAACTGCCACCAGTGGCACCAAAGAAAAAATGATTGAACTGAAAAAAGTCGACACACCAATGATGTGCCGGCTTTTTTTATTTCTCCGAACTTGTTGTCATTCCTTTATCGATACGCTTAATCGCATTTTGTATGATCTCTTTGGCTTTTTCCGTATTATCCGTCTCCAGTAAAGCAAGAATGCTGTCCAGCATAATACAAAGTTCCTGATTATTCATATAATCCTCCATGCGTGTACCACCTTCCTGATTATTTATACAATCACATAATGAGATTTTCAGGCCATGTAAACCTCAGTCCTGCAGGCTCTCACGAACTCTTTTTAATTCCCGTTCAACTTTTGCCTTTAATTTATCATACTCTTTGTTTTCCAGCATCTCAAGCTGCTCTTCCAGTTTAATCTCTTCTTTTCGCAGATCATCTTTAAACTGAATATCTGTTGGCATATCATAACCCTCCATACAATCCCACCTTCCCGATCAACTATGAACAATTAGTTCTGACTGTTATGTAATCATTATAGTGGATTTCCTAAGTTCTGTAAACCATATTCTTATGTCAAGGTACATATTATTTTTTACTTTTCCAGATTCTGCAGTGGGAAGTTTGAGAG
>CAVFJK010000071.1:6276-8180 GCA_963622815.1 Ruminococcus bicirculans (ex Wegman et al. 2014) | reverse complement strand
GTCTGGTATCTGAGTTCCGGAAGAACTGCGTCTGTTCCGGAATTTCTGAATAAGTTTCATGACCGGGATTCCAAATAAACGAAAGTCAGAGTCTGCCTCGCCGTTTTTATATTGAAGCTGAAATGAAACAGCTCCAAAAAGCCAGCTGACACGTCCTCCGGCAGATATCTTCCGAAAAGAATCGGTGTCTTTGACTGCAAAGGCCCTGTAACGGACCGGACAGAATAAAATGAGCAGCACCGCCAGCAACAGGAGGCCAAGCAGGATTCCCAGAAGGATCAATATGAACTTGATTAATATCCATAGAATATGTAACATGTGGTCACCTGTTCTCCCAATATTCTTTTATATTAAGTTCTCCGGTCTCTTCGTAAATGGTCTGAATCATGTCTGTGATGAGTTCCAGAGCCTCTTCTTTACCTTTGGCAATACCTACGATCTCAGGGCAGATACGTGCTGCTGTCTCCTGAACAAGCGTCAGTGCCGGCAGTATTTCCAGTATATTATGAGGATTCTCTGATAAAGTGATCAGATAGATGCCGGGAACTGGTTTTCCCTGAATGAGTTTTAAGCGGATTCCGGTGACATTTTTGACATTCGGACCTTTGTAATAGTTCTTGTGCCATTTCAGCATCTGTTTCACTGCTCCTTTAAATGGAAATCTTTAAAAGATGATTTCTTTATAACTAGGATTTCCCTTTTTTCAGAATTTAAACAGGGCTGCGTAAGATACGCAGCCCTGTTATGGATACATTTTCTGCAGAGATTAAACTCTGCGCTGTTTCCCCCAGAGTCCCTGACTCCGCATTTCCAGATATTCCTGATATGCTTTTTCTACAATCTGTTTCTCATTGGAGAAACGGAGAAGATGATAGATTTCATGAAACTTATAATAACCGGAATCTACGAAAAACTCTTCTCTCTGAGGTCTGCTATGATAATTATCAGCCGTCATCAGATACCAGTGTACTTCTTTTGTAACGATATCTTCAGGTACCGTAAAATTATAATGGCTTTTGCCAATATATTTCACTACGGAAGCTTTGACTCCTGCTTCTTCATGCACCTCGCGCAAAGCAGTCTGGATATGTGTCTCACCCTGCTCTACGGTTCCCTTCGGCAGCACCCAGCCTTCATAACGGTTTTTATAAGACTTGTACAGTGCCAGTATTTTACCACGATAAATTACCACACCGCCACAGCTCGTTGCTTCTATCATTTTGCAATTTCCTCCTGTAATGCGTGTGAGTTTTATATCTCGAACTGGTTATAGTATAACTCTTTTTCGGTAAACTGGCAACTATAACTTCCTGAGAACAGGTATTAATCAAAATAATATGCATCAAACAGATCTGCTGCGATCGGAACAGCTGCTTCGCTTCCGGTACCGCCGCCTTCTACGATAATGGCTACAACAAGATCCGGGTTGTCAACATTTGAGTAACCAATAAACCAGGAGTGACTGGATCCGTTCTCATCGTATTCGGCAGATCCTGTTTTACCGGCAACTGTATATCCGCGTCCGTTCAGGGCAGTTGCTGTTCCGTTCTGAACAACACCTTCCATGAGTTTTCCAAGTAAAGCAGATTCGTTACTGGTCATCAGGCGTTTATATTCGGTTGGTTCTGTTGTGCTGACGGTGTCACCTCCTGCGTTTGTGACTTTGTCGATCAGATATGGTTTCATCAGTACGCCGTCATTTGCAATGGCACTGGTGATCAGCGCCATATGCATTGGTGATACAAGCGTATTTCCCTGACCGATGGATGTCTGCATGATCAGCGGGATTCCGGAACTTCCATCCAAGGTAAATGAGCTTTTGCGGTAGGAAGTCAGAGGAAGTTTCTGGTTAAACAGA
This sequence comes from Ruminococcus bicirculans (ex Wegman et al. 2014), assembly GCA_963622815.1. GTDB lineage: Bacteria > Bacillota > Clostridia > Lachnospirales > Lachnospiraceae > Blautia_A. The sequence continues at coordinate 6,322 of CAVFJK010000071.1, read as the reverse complement.
AGGTCTTCGCTTGTTTTTAGCAGGGATGCCCCGCCAAGCTCTGTTC
>CAVFJK010000071.1:3996-6266 GCA_963622815.1 Ruminococcus bicirculans (ex Wegman et al. 2014) | reverse complement strand
GTTCCGATCTCTGCAAAAGCACAGTTGCAGGAATTGGCAAATGCGGTATAAAAATCTTCGGTGCCATGGACTTTTCCATTATAGCATTGAATCGTATGATCTTCTTTTGTGATGCTGCCCTGGCAGTCAAAAGAAAAACCGTTAAAACTTCCTCTGGTTCGGAAATAATCCAGGGCTGTTACAATCTTAAAGGTAGATCCCGGAGGATACTGTCCTATAGTAGCACGGTTCAGAAGACTGCTGTTTGTTTCGTCATTGACAAGTGTATCCCAGTCTGTGGAAATGGTATTCGGATCAAAATCTGGTTTGCTGACCATTGCCAGGATCTTACCGGTGGATGGCTCCAGTGCTACGACTGCGCCTTTTCTGTCGCCGAGAGAATTATATGCAGTGGTCTGCAGGTCGGCATTCAGGGTAGATACAACGGTATCTCCGGTATTTTTTGTCCCCATGAATTCATTACGTATCTGCTTAAGAAAGAATTCATGAGAAGATAAAAGCTGGAAATTGGCTTCGGATTCCAGTCCGCTCTTACCGTTTGTATCGTATCCAACAACATGGGCAAAGATATTATTGTACGGATAGGAACGCTCCTCGGTTCCATCTTCAGATACGTTTGTCTGAGCCAGAATCTCGCCATCGGCTGATACGATATTTCCACGCACTACACGATCTGCAAACGTATCCTGCCGTGTATTATACGGGCTGTTGATAAAGTCATCACTCTTGATCGTATTAAAGTAGATCAGATAACCGATCAGCCCCATAAAAATTATGATAAAAAAGAAAGAAACTCCCGTATATCCCTTGTTTCGGCGACGCCGTTTCTTAGATCTGGCGCGTTCTGTTAATTGTCTCTCCTGCTCGGAGTCTCTGTATTGCTTCCTGTTTTCGTTTCTCAAATTCCTCGTCCTCGTCTTCTCTTAGAATATAAAGTCCCTGAATGATCGCAAGCATCAAAATTGTGCATAAAAGAGAACTTCCACCATAACTTACAAGAGGAAGTGTTACACCTGTCATAGGAATGAATTTCGTAGCACCACCGATCGTAAGAAATACCTGAAAGGCATACTCTACACCAAGGCCTAACGCAATGAGCTTATAAAATGGATTGATGATACGCAGAGCAATATTTACGATCATAAGGAAAAAGCTCATGCATACAAGAATCAGACAAATGGCAAAAATACCGCCTAATTCTTCGCAGATCGCACTGAAAATAAAGTCATTCTTAACGACAGGAATGGATTCCGGTGAACCCTGATACAGTCCCATGCCAAACCAGCCGCCGGTACCGATCGCAAAAAGTGACTGCACAATCTGATAACCTTCATTCTGATAAACGGCCATAGGATCTTTCCATGCGCTGACACGCTGACGAACATGTCCGAACAGATGATATGCTACCACTGCTGCCGCAGAACCGCCTCCGATTCCGAGCACAAGATAACCGACATTTCTGGTGGCCACATATACCATTACAAGATATGCCACAAAGAAGATCACAGCGCTTCCGAGGTCCTTGGAGAGGACCAGGATTCCGACATGCAGTGCGGCCACGATGGTAACCTGAACGATTGCTTTGAAACTGGTATCTCTGGAAAGAAAGGATGCCATAAAAAATACAAAAGTGATCTTGATCGCTTCAGATGGCTGCACACCCAGCAGAGACAGTTTTGCACCATAGCTTGTTCTTGCCAGGGCAAAAACTGCTGCAAGAAGTACGATACCGATTCCTGCATATACCCAGGTAAGTTTACGAAGAAAACGCATCTTCCGGATCATGACAGGAATGACAAGTGCGATGGCGGAAGCGCCTGCAGCGACCAGAAGCTGTTTTTGTGCTGCGGATATATCCAGTCTGCACAGCATGATAAAACCTACACTCAGCAGCATACACATATTGTTTAAAAGCAGAATGGATGCTTTTTTATAAAATAAACGATACAGAATCTGGATCGCGGCAAAAAACAAAAGCATCTCCGCATAAAATTCTACGATCTTAAAATTAAAGGTTTTAAGATAAAGAACAAGGAAGGCAGTGAAATCAATGAAAAAGATCAACAGAAGCTGCTGACGGAGCAATTCGTTGCGCCCTTCCTCATCGGACTGCCGTACAGTATAAAAACAGTGAAAGGTATATACGATCATCAATGTCAGGATGATGTATTTTGATAATTCTACAATTACATTAATCATATGCCTTTACTCGGCTCCTCTTTTAAAATGTCCTTTGGTGTATTCCTGATTATTCGGATTTTTACCATGTA
>CAVFJK010000071.1:1732-3986 GCA_963622815.1 Ruminococcus bicirculans (ex Wegman et al. 2014) | reverse complement strand
GTTATAGAGAATATTATAACAGTACTCTTTTTTTCCTGTAGTTCCTGTTTTCCATGGATGACAGACGCAACAGCAGGAAAATTCTTTTTCATAACGGTCTTTCAAGATCATTTTGTTTTCTGCACAGTCACATTTAAAAGTGTTTTTTCTTACACATTGTGCAGAAAGAATCAAAGGAATGTTTCCGTAGATGATCATTTCGCTGTCAGCGTTATCTCTGTGAGCAATTTCTTTCTCATTCAGCTCGTATGGAACTGTATTTCGAAGCACTTCCTGTTTTTTCCAGAAGTCAATGGATTCATTGTTCCAGGTGTAGACAGAAGCATCAAGCACACAGTATTTCTGCCATCCGAGTTCATGCAGTATTCCATAGCTCTCGAGGTTTCTTACGAGAAATCCCTTCATTCCGGCGTCAAGCCATTTACGGCAGGTTTCAAAGAAGCCTTCCGGGGCGGCTCCACGGGTGATATATGGGAGCGTCAGGTACAGATCTTTCTGATTCTGGATTCCCTCTGATATACAAAGACTCATGGCATCATAATACAGATACATGCCGGAAATTTCGGCGTTTTTACATAAACGCAGCGCCTGTTCCCGGGTTTCGCATGAAACGAATATCTGCGGAGTGCTATTTAAGGATGGCCGGTGTGCCGATTTTGCAAAAACAGGTGTACCGGAGGCGGAACGTCTGTAAGGGGCACAGAGTTCCTGCATCAGCTGGGAGACAGCTTCCCGTCGGAGTTCATTTAATACCTTGACCGGAACAAAAATGTGGTCGCCCATCTGTAAATCCAGATCATCCCATTCAAATTCAGTATTTCCGAGTTTGTCCATCTGTTTGCGGATTCGGTCTTCAGACATTGGCTGCTCTCTGGCAAACTGTACTTCTCCTGCGGAAACTGCAGCATGTATACCGCGGCAGGAAATTTCAAGAAAAGCGGGACTTTCCGGATAAAGGATCAGGGAACCGGAAATTTTTTCTTTCCTGTGAGGAAGATTTTCTGGAATGCCATTTGTTTTTTTATCATTTGTAAAAGCCATCATGGATGGACCGTTATGCTGTTTATAATATCCCTGGCAGGAACCTCCACGGCTGAAGATATCCAGAAGATACTGCCGGTCACGGTCACTGACCTGATAAGATGCGTCACTGTTAAGAAGTATATCCAGATATTTACGATACATTCCGGTGACGGTGGCTGTATATCCGGGCTGTTTCATGCGGCCTTCGATCTTGAGTGACGTAACACCGGCCTTAAGAATCTCAGGAAGAAGATCTAGGGCACACATATCCTTCAGACTCAGCGGACAAAAATCCTGCTGTTCTGTATAACAGCTGTTCTGCTGACGGACCTGATATGGAAGACGGCATGGCTGTGCACAGCGCCCACGGTTTCCGCTTCTGCCACCGAGCATACTGCTCATAAGACACTGACCGGAAAAACTATAGCAGAGAGCTCCGTGAATAAAAGCCTCAATTTCTATCGGGCTTGTCTGATGCATGGCAGACAGTTCCTGAAGAGACAGTTCTCTGGCAGCAACGACACGGGTGGCACCCTGCCGTTCCAGAAATTTCATTCCTTCCGGACCGGTTACGGTCATCTGTGTACTTGCATGGAGATGCAGACCCGGAAAATTCTGACGTATAAATTGAAAAACACCAAAATCCTGTACGATGACTGCGTCAAGACCGGCTTCATAAAGCGGATGCAGAGAATCATACAGCCTGTCCTGTAATTCACGGTTTTTCAGGAGTGTATTTACTGTCAGATAAAGCTTTTTTCCGTGAATGTGTGCGGTATCAATTGCCCGTATAAGTTCTTCCAGGGTGAAATTATGGGCATATGCCCGGGCACCGAATTCAGGACCGCCAACATAAACGGCATCTGCTCCTGCACCCAGTGCAGCTTCAAAAGCTTCATAAGATCCGGCAGGTGCCAGAAGTTCTACATTATGATCTACTTTCAAGTTTATTCATTCCTTTTCTGAGTTATGAATGTGAAACAAATAAAGAGGACTACCGAAGCAATCCCCTTCCTGCTATTTGAGCAATTTGTCTATTTCATCGTTAAGTTCTTTGACTTTGCCTTCCAGAACCTCTTTTTGCTGCTGAGCTTCTTTTGCGGCTTTCTCTGTCTCTTCGATTTTCATGCGAAGAGCAATCAGTTCATGCTTGAGTTCATACATTTCCTGATCTTTCTGCTGAAGATCCTGTTCAAAGATCTCTGCCTGTTTTTTTGCTTTAAATTAGTCG
>CAVFJK010000071.1:0-1722 GCA_963622815.1 Ruminococcus bicirculans (ex Wegman et al. 2014) | reverse complement strand
TCCATAGGCTGGCGGGTATATCCCGGCATTTCGCTCAATTCTGCAATTTTATTATTTATATAAGACGCCACTTTCTGAAAATATTCTTCAGATTCGTAACCGCCCAGAGTGATGATCTTTCCTCCGATTACTACTTGTGCCGTATTTTTGACTGCCATAACAAGCCTCCCGTAAATTTGTAGTTTCTTCCATCCATTATAATCGAAATTTGTAGAAATGTATAGGAATTTTTACGAAATCTTTTCAGAACTACGAATTTTTTTCAAAGCCAAGGTGTTCATAAGCAAGTGCAGAGGCTGTCCGACCACGTGGTGTACGGTTCAGAAATCCATTCTGGAGCAGGTAAGGTTCGTAGACGTCTTCCAGTGTACCGGCATCCTCTCCGATTGCGGCAGCCAGTGTCTCCAGCCCTACAGGGCCTCCCTGAAAATTGACGATCAGAGTCTGCAGGATCCGGCGGTCGATCTTATCAAGGCCGTATTGATCAACTTCAAGAAGATCCAGTGCAAAAGAGGCTACATCGTAGGTGATGCGTCCGTCATATTTTACCTGGGCAAAATCACGGACTCTTTTCAGAAGACGGTTCGCAAGACGCGGGGTTCCCCTGGAACGTTTTGCAATTTCAGCAGCTCCTTTTGTGTCAATCTCTACGCCCAGTACCTGAGCAGAACGAAGAACGATCGTTTGCAGTTCCTTATGATTATAAAATTCAAGGTGATGCATGACTCCGAAACGGTCACGCAGCGGTGCAGACAAAAGCCCGGCTCTTGTGGTTGCACCAACCAGGGTGAATTTTGGGAGATCCAGTCGGATCGATCTGGCGGAGGCACCCTTGCCGATCATAATATCAATAGCAAAATCTTCCATTGCAGGGTACAGAACCTCTTCTACCTGACGGTTCAGACGGTGAATCTCATCGACAAAAAGAATATCCCCTTCCTGCAGATTATTGAGGATCGCAGCCATTTCGCCCGGTTTTTCGATCGCAGGACCGGAAGTAACCTTCATATGCGTACCCATTTCGTTTGCGATGATTCCGGAAAGGGTTGTTTTACCAAGGCCGGGAGGCCCGTAGAACAGAACATGGTCCAGGGCATCATGTCGCTGTTTTGCTGCTTCGATATATATTTTGAGCGTTTTTTTTGCCTTTTCCTGACCGATATATTCATCCAGAGTCTGTGGACGGAGATTTCCTTCAAGAGGAAGATCTTCTTCTGTGACATCGGTAGTGATCATTCTTTTATCCATTGCTGTTTCATACTCCAATTATAACTGTTTTAATGCGGCTTTGAGCAGAGCTTCCACATCATCAGGGGAAACATCTGTGACTTTGCGGATTGCTCTCATGGCATCGGTATTGCTGTATCCGAGAGCGACAAGAGCTTCTACGGCCTCCTGGCGTCCATCATGGAGATTGCTGCCGGAAATGGCAGCAGCTTCCTGTTCGTGGGCCAGCTTTTTCTCAAATGCATCTTCCAGTTTCAACTTGTCTTTTAATTCAATGATCAGTTTCTGTGCAGTTTTTTTACCGATTCCGGGAGCCTTTGAAATGGTTTTGATATCGTCGGACAGTACAGCAAAACGTAATTCATCAGCAGTCAGTCCGGCAAGAACACCAATAGCTGCTTTGGGACCGATTCCATTTACGTTCAGGAGAAGCCGGAACATTTCGAGATCATCTTTGGAAAGAAAACCGTAAAGCTGCATGGCATCTTCTCTTAC
>CAVFJK010000070.1:0-2903 GCA_963622815.1 Ruminococcus bicirculans (ex Wegman et al. 2014) | reverse complement strand
GAACCTTGCTGCAAAAGCAGGTGGTTCATTATGAGCATATAAATGGGAGATATCCCCGTAGGAATTCATTCGGAAGCTTGCGATTCCCTCTCTGCGTTCCTCCGAAGTCAGTGTTGTTACAGAACTTGGCGCGGCACACACATTATGCCAGAGTACCATCGGTGAGATGCTCAGCAGGTAGCTGAGAAGTACACAACCAAGTCCGAAATGGCAGAAGAAGACAAGCGTATCATTGTTTGCCTTCTCTGCTCGATAATAATGACCTTCTCGAACATAGCCGTGTTCTGCGAGAACCTTATCAAATTCTCCGGTCACTTTATCATAGTAGTATTTCATATTTGCTTCCTGCATCCGCTCATTTTCAAACCAGTGGTCATACTGGTAAAAACGTTCGTCCATGGTCCAGTCCTGCGGAAGCCAGTCCCATGCGCAGATCTTTCGATCCGGCACATCCGGACGATTGATCAGTATATCAAATTCCCGTAGCCAGTCACATTCTACCGCTGTCCGGTTCATCTTCTTAAGTGTACAGGACGCTGTATCTTTTGCACGTCCCATCGTTGAGACATAAAAATCTTTAATATCTAGTTTTGAAAGTTTTTCAGAAAGAAGTTCTGCTTCTCTCCAGCCTTTTTCAGTCAGTGAATCTATCGAATAATCCGGATCCCCATGGCGCACGATCAATAATTTCATCTTCTGTCTCAACCCTTTCTGTATATGTAAAGCCTGTATCTTAACTACATTCTTTCAAACTCTGAACGTTATTTATTTCTTCCGCAGCATTTTTTGTATTTTTTACCGCTTCCGCACGGGCACGGATCATTTGGATAGATTTTTTTTGCAGCGGAATTAGCTGGCACAATTGTTTTAGCGGATTCTGCAGCACTTCCCATAGGGAAAAAGTTCGGAACAGATGGCTCTGATATTCTCCGTCTCTCACTGAATTCATTTGGTGTATATCCACGAAAGCAGACCATTCTGGTATTATTATTTGCTCTCATCAAAATGGACGTAAACTTTTCCGCAGATGCCGCAGAATCAAATATGATCTTTTCATCATTAAGATAGCTCATAATATCTGAAATCATTCCACTTGATGAAAAATTACTGTAGACAAAACACATCACTTCTTCGCACTGTCTCCATTTCATATGGAGATTGTTTTTCAGAAAACTCTTCAGTTCTTTATATACAGGCTCTTCACTTAAATATCCATATCTTACATAATCCAGCACTTCATTTGGATTTGGAATATAAAATTCGCTGTCACCCTGCATTTCTTCTATATTCTCATAAACTCTGTCTGTAAGGGCTGAATCAAGGATCATTTTATCTTCCTGAATCACATAATCCCTGGCATCTTCAGGAACCTGTTTCAGAATCTCAAGAAATTCTTCATAACTCACTTTATACTCCGGACGTCTGCGATAGATCCGATATACGATCTTTAATGGTGCAACTGCATAAAGAAATCCCGCTATCATAGTACAACAGTTCATCCATCTGACCTGCCTGCACAGCTTCTGAAATTCTGGTGTACTGACCTCTTTATACAGAGAGATTACCTCCTCGGGAATTTCCGCATGATTATCACTATAGCAGACCACATATCCGGAATCAGCAAGCCATCCTAACTTGATCCAATCCTCTTCTTCTGGTTCAAAACATTTTTTCTCAAGATATTTCTCAAATGTTTCTGTTTCCCATTCGTCCGTATGCAATAAAATATTCTTCATTCCATCCGGACTTAACGCATATTCAATGATCGCCAGAGCAAGGTCTTTTTTGTTCATTCCCTCATTGAAAAGCTGAAATTCTTTCGCCTTCTCTTCGATGTCTTCCTTATCATATGTCATCAGATAATTCAGCATCTTCGGGTTTCTGCTCTGTCTCATATCATACATACTCGAACTGCTGTTTTGAGAAACCAGGTTTAATATATTCTCTGTCAGCTCTTTCATCAGAGTATTTGCAGATTTTTTGTTGTGCTCTTCTCTGTTTACCGGACTGTCGGTCAGTACAAGTCCTTTACCGTCTTTCAGATCTGCTCTTAGCTCATTAAAAGTACGATAATCTTTCTCACCTTCGATCAGTCGATAACGGTTTTCCAGCATTTCGTTCAGCGCTTTTCCATCGCTCCATATGGTTTCCAGCTCTGTGATTCTTTCTTTTAGAATTGCAGGAAAATTAATTTCTTTATCATCTTTTGCTTTAATATCCGATATTTTCTTCTCTACTTCCACGCGATATTCCGGTAATTCTGAGGCTTCGTCATTAATCCTGAAAGTAAACCAGTTCTCTGTATCCATAAAAGCATCTACAAATGTGTCAGAAGAAGCCTTATAATCAAAGCTAAACTTTCTTATAGGTGAAATATCTTCTTTCCATTCACGGATCTGAATTTTTTTCTGGAAGAATTCAAATTCATAAAGGTCTGATTCCTCATATTCCAGAATATCCTCCATTACTGATGCCATCTGTGCAAATGTAATTCCTGCCGGTACGATACAACGTCTCCAGATAAGAGGTTTTGATCGTTTTCTTATAATTTTTACCTGATAAAATTTCATATGTTCACCCTCAATATATATTTACAATGTTTATATAACATAAAAGCCGGAACAGATTTTGTCCGCTCCGGCTCCATTATATCATATCTTCAAAACCACATACATGTTGACTAAGCAATTAAATCTTTGACCTTGCGTTCGCTTCCGTCGAGCCTGGTCACCTCGCAACTCCGTTGCTCAGTGCCTTTTGCTTCGCAAATGTCTGTCTCCTCACGTTATCGCTCCGGAATGCAAGCATTCCTCACTCTACGTGCGGCGACAGCCGCTCGTCTCAGCTATTTGGTCAAGCCCTCACCCTATTAGTAGCAGTCAGCTCCATGTGTTACCACACTT
>CAVFJK010000069.1:0-13958 GCA_963622815.1 Ruminococcus bicirculans (ex Wegman et al. 2014) | reverse complement strand
ATCCAAGACCTATTATAGGGAAGAAATATGTTCAAAGTGTGTACTAATTCTAAAAGAAATCTAAAAAGGGTAAAGAAAAATTAAAGAAAGTCTATAATTTTTACAGCATATTGTAGTTTCACAGAAAAGATGTTAGTATGTTGGTATCTGCTGGAGAAAGGCAGACAATATCATTGGAATCCCGATTCCCGGGATTCACTTTTCAAATGTCATTTCGACAACTATTCCAAAGAAAAAAACATTCTAAGTTAAGAAAGGGGAAATGCCTATGGCGTAAGGAAAATGCAGCCCGTTTACTTTATTGAGAGGCTGTCTGAGAGAAAGGACAGCAAAGAGGAGTTTGCAGATGAATTTTAATATGAAAAACAAAATATGGAAAAAATTAAGTGCATTAGGCATGGCTTTCCTTATGACAGGAATGGTGCTTGGAGGATGCGGAGAGGCGACGGTCTATGCGGCAGAAGAAGCATATGCTTATGAAGCGTCGGAAGATTATGAATGGCAGGAAAATGAGCCGGAAGAAATAACGGAGAGCATGGAAGTTACAGGACTTGAAGATTTTGATACGAAAGAAGCAGAGGCGGAAGGGGCTGTATTTGAAGAGGCAGGGACAGAGGAATCCGAAGAGCCCGAAGAATGCGATGATCCTGATGATACCGAACAGGGCGATTCCAGTTTGTCCGATGGTGAATCTGAAGAAGTGGATAAAGAGACTGAGAATGAAAAGAAAAATCCGGATTTCACAATTCATGCGGCTACAGATGAGAATACAGTAAAAGCCGGAAGCGACCTGGTCTACACGGTAACTCTGGAAAATACCGGAGATGTGATGCTGAAAAATGTTCAGCTGCAGGCGCTGTTTACAGACCAGAATCTGCAGGGTGAGTGGTCCGGAGGTTCTTCGGAGACAGTGGATCTAAATGGAAATATCCAGAATGAAGGTGGTAATACAATACATATGGAGCAATTGGATTCCGGAATAAAAGAAACTTTATATCTGACAGTGAAACTCTCTGAGGCGCAGGAATCGGCTGTTTCTGTAAAGATAGCAGTATCCGCGGAGCCGGAGACGACAGAAGCGGACACGGAGAATACAGTGCTCAGCAGGGAAGTTGCAATTGAGACTGGGGTCATTCCTTTGAAAGCTTCTTTTGAGGTGACAAAGACGGCGGACCGCTCTGTTGCAGTACCGGGAGACAAGATCCTGTTTCAGATCTGCATCCGTAATACCGGGGAGCGGACGCTGCATTCTGTTATTACGACGGAGCGTTTTCAGCTTGGAAAGGTGCCGGTACAGTTTCTGGAAAAAGAGGGCGTTGTGTTGAATAAAGCGAAGACAAAAGCACGTATCGAAAAGATTGAACCGGGGAAGGCAGCAGGATTGCAGGCTATGGTTACGCTTCCGGAGAATATAAAAGAACAGGAACTTTTAAATGAAGTGACGGTAACGACACTGGAGACAGGGGAACAGGTAATGACTTCACAGGCAAGGATCCAGGTAAAGGCAGCATCCGAGACGAAAGAAGATTCTGAAAATTCTGTAGACAATGATTCTGTGGATACAGATGGCGGTGCAGTTTCTCATGCAGGAGCGAGTTATCCGGCTTCCACACATCCAAAAACCGGAGACCCGTACCAGCCGTTACTGTGGCTGGCAATGATCCCCGGTTCCATAATTGCTGCGGGATGGATACGCAGACGGATGTAAAGTTTTGAAATACAACAGATCGGTTATAAACCGCTGTAATTATAATTACAGAATGTCGATGTGTTCTCCTGCCAGAGCCTTATTCATGCTGCGGACTGCGCAGAATTTGCCGCACATACTGCAGGTGTCGCTATGGTCATCTTCCGGAAGACGGTCATCACGGATCGCTTTTGCTGTTTCCGGATCAAGTGCGCATGTAAACTGTGCATCCCAGTCAAGGACGCGGCGTGCATCTGCCATCTTGTCATCGATATCTCTTGCATGCGGGATACCTTTTGCGATATCAGCGGCATGAGCGGCAATCTTGGAGGCAATGATTCCCTGTTTTACGTCATCAACATTCGGAAGGGCCAGATGTTCTGCCGGTGTCACATAGCAGAGGAATGCAGCTCCGTTCATGGCTGCAACGGCACCACCGATCGCAGCTGTGATATGGTCATATCCCGGTGCGATATCCGTAACAAGAGGTCCGAGTACATAGAAAGGAGCACCCATGCAGATCGTCTGCTGAACTTTCATGTTTGCAGCAACCTGATCAAGCGGCACATGTCCCGGGCCTTCTACCATGACCTGAACGTTATGAGCCCATGCACGTTTTGTCAGTTCGCCAAGGCGTACCAGTTCTTCAATCTGGCAGACATCAGTAGCATCAGCAAGACAGCCAGGACGGCATGCATCTCCGAGTGAGATCGTAACGTCATGTTCTTCACAGATATCAAGGATCTCGTCAAAGTATTCGTAGAACGGGTTTTCTTCGCCGGTCATGCTCATCCATGCGAATACAAGGCTTCCTCCACGGCTTACGATGTTCATTTTACGTTTGTGTTTTTTGATCTGCTCGATGGTCTTTCTGGTGATTCCACAGTGAAGAGTAACGAAGTCCACGCCATCTTCTGCATGAAGGCGGACAACATCGATGAAATCTTTTGCAGTCAGCTCGGAAAGGTCTCTTTGGTAGTGGATAACGCTGTCATATACCGGAACGGTTCCGATCATTGCCGGACACTCATGTGTTAATTTCTGGCGGAACGGCTGGGTGTTTCCATGGCTGGAAAGGTCCATGATCGCTTCGGCACCGAGGTCTACAGCTTTCATAACTTTCTGCATTTCGACGTCGTAGTCTTTACAGTCTCTGGATACACCGAGATTGACATTGATCTTGGTACGGAGCATGCTGCCGACACCTTCCGGATCCAGGCAGGTGTGATGTTTATTGGCACAGATCGCAACTTTACCTTCTGCGACCAGTTCCATCATTTTTTCTACCGGCATATGTTCTTTTTCTGCAACGGTTTTGATCTGTGGGGTTACGATGCCTTTACGTGCGGCGTCCATCTGTGTTGTATAAGTTGTCATATAGTATGTTCTCCTTTATGTAAATGATAGGTTTTTATTTAGTAATTATTCAGTAGGTAGTATCCCGCGAGGTGTTTTGGCTTGTTTTTGCCAAAATCCCGAGACATACAAGGCAAAATGCCATCACCGAAGGTGATTTGGAATGCATTTTGACTCGCAACTGTGAGGGTACTGAACAGTTACGATTTTTCCAAGTGTATGATCCAGCGGACCGGAGCCATGACCAAGATCCAGCTGTGCTTTCAGGGCATCTGTCAGATACTGTTTCGCGCGGCACACAGATTCTTCGAGAGAGAAGTCTCTGGCAAGATTTGAGGCGATTGCGCTGGAAAGTGTGCAGCCGGTTCCGTGGGTATTCGGATTATTGATTCGTTCTCCGTGCAGCCAGATTCCATGTCCTTCTGTATAGAGAAGGTCGTTTGCATCGTTGATGCGGTGGCCGCCTTTTAAAAGAATGGAAATGTGGAACTTTTCGTGGAGCATTTTAGCAGCATGCTCCATGGAAGCTGCATCGGTGATCTGGATTCCGGTAAGTGCTTCGGCTTCCGGAATGTTTGGGGTAATGATATCGGCAAGCGGGAAGAGTTCTTCCTGAAGGGTTTCTTCGGCATCTTTATCCATCAGGCGATGACCGCTGGTGGAGACCATGACAGGATCCAGTACAATGTGATGTGCCTGGTACTGTCGAAGCTTAGCGGCAACGTGCCGCATGATTTCGGTGGATGAAAGCATGCCGATCTTGACAGCATCCGGAAAGATGTCGGTAAAGATACAGTCCAGCTGATTGTCGAGAAATTCAGGAGATGCTTCCTGAATGCCGTAAACACCGGTCGTGTTCTGGGCGGTCAGGGCCGTGATTGCGCTCATGGCGTAAACACCGTTCATGATCATGGTCTTGATATCGGCCTGGATACCGGCACCGCCGCTTGAGTCACTTCCGGCAATGGTTAATACAGTTTTCATAATTTTTAAGTTCCTCCATAAAATGTCCGACTGCTGCGGCTTTATCGTCCGGCTTAAAGAGTCCGCTGACTACGGCAGCTCCGGAGATTCCGGTTCCGGAAAGCAGGTGAAGATTATCAGCAGTGACACCGCCGATCGCAACGACCGGGATCTTTACAGCCTGACAGATCGCTTTCAGAGTTTCAATCGGGAGCTGTGTGACGTTCGTCTTAGTCGTACTTCCGAAGACTGCACCGCAGCCGATGTAGTCTGCTCCGGCTTTCTGGGCAGCAAGTGCCTCCTCAACGTTATGGGCGCTTCCACCGATGATAAAGTCCGGTCCGAGAAGCTGGCGTGCTTTCTGAATTCCCATATCAGAAAGTCCGACATGTACTCCGGAGACACCGGCTTTTTTTGCAAGATCCGGTCGGTCATTGATGATCAGCGGAACATGATAGCGTTCGCAGACCGGTTTTAAGAGAGCTGCTTCCTGAAGGATCTCTTCATCAGAAGCATTTTTTTCACGAAGCTGGACACAGGTGACGCCTGCTTTCAGAAGTTCTTCGGTGACTTCCGAGAGGGTTTCGCCGGGTTTTAACCAACTTCGATCTGTGACAGCATAGAGTTTCAGCTGTTCAGGTGATAGTTTCATAAGTTTTTTCTCCAATATATCAAACAGGTGTACATGAAAACTTCCGATACCGGAATGAGAGGCATCGGTTCGTCTGCCGGCTTCGTACGCGACATCCCGCCAGAGCTGCCCGGCAGCACAGACTGCCTCAAAAGCTGAATCGTGTGCATATAAGAATAATGCACAGAGCGCCGAGAGCATACAGCCGCCTCCGGTGATTCGACGGATCCTGGAATCGCCTCCGGTCAGAAGCTGCGTCTTATTTCCATCGGATACGACATCCTGAGAACCGGTGATCAGAACCGTACAGCGAAAAAGACCGGCTGTTTTCAGGGCAGTCTGACAGACATCTTCTTTACTTAAGGTAAGGGTACTTTCCACACCTCCATGAGACTGCGGCGCATCCGTGTCTGAGAGAAGAGAACAGAGAACAACGGCTTCTTCCTGATTACAGCGGATCGCTGTCGGATGAACTGTCTCGAGAAGTTTCTTTAATTCTCTCCGGCGAAATGCACTGGCACCGGCACCGACCGGATCGAGAACGACCGGATGGCCGAGTTCATTTGCTTTCTGACCGGCAAGAATGCAGGCATGCATTTTCGCATTGTCCGGCACTCCGGTATTCAGAAGTGTTCCGTTACAAAAAGAAGTGATCTCTCTGACTTCCTGTTCATCCTGTCCCATTACGGCGCTTCCGCCGGCAGCGAGAAGGATATTTGCAACATCCTGCATGGTTACCGGATTCGTAAGGCAGTGGATCTTTGGCGGATTCTGTCGGATTTTGGAAGCAATTTCTTCTATATTATTAAGTGACATAAATTATCTCCTGGCAGTGAGAAGTATCTGGCTCTTTTCAAAAACACGAAGAAGAACAAAAGCCAGTACACTTCCGGTAAAGGTTGAGATGAAAAACGGAATCATGTATACGGTGAATCCGACAGGGGCAAGTCCCATGATAAGTTTTGCTACCGGATAGGCTGCAAGACCGCCGAGGATTCCGGTTCCAAGAGCCTCCGCTACACAGGTAAGGCTTAATTTACGTGTGAAGTGATAGACCAGACCGCAGCAAAGTGCGCCGACCATGCTTCCCGGAAACGCAAGAAGACTGCCGATTCCAAGCAGGTTACGGATCAGGCTTGCACAGAATGCGATGCCGATTCCCCACCACGGACCGAGCATGACTGCAGCGAAGACATTGACCATATGCTGTACCGGAGCACATTTACTTCCGGCAACCGGAACACTGATCAGACTGCCTGCGACAGCTGCGGCGGTCAGAACTCCTGCAATGGCAAGCTTCTGGGTTGATGTAGTTTCTTTTGGGTTCATTTTGCTTTTTTACCTCCTTGTTCTACCTGAGGATGTGCTACGCGATAAACAATAAAAAAAGAAGGCACCACGAGGGTACCTTCTATCGTTCTTGCATTCGGTATTTCCCTACGTTGGCATTATCCAAATCAGGTTAAGGGTCGAAACCAGTCAGTTTCCTCTCAGCCGGCTTCAGCCAGCTCCCCTGTTTTTAATTTACTGTCCTATTATACAGCGAGTCACAGGAGATAGCAAGACATGATTTGACAGGACACAGACATTGAAAAGAGAATCTGTTTGTGCTATTCTGTAATGGAGTGTAAGTTGTCGGTTTTATAGCCAGACAACAATAAATATATCCCGAGGCAGAGGAGGACAATATGAAAGTATCAACATTATTAGAAGGTTTGGAATATATCTGCTGTCAGGGCAGTACAGAACAGGAAGTCAGTACAGTTGTATATGATTCACGAAAAGTAGAAGAGAATTCACTGTTTATCTGCATCCGCGGTGCGGTTGTGGACGGACACAAATTTGTACCGGATGTCATTGCGAAAGGCGCGAAGACACTGGTCGTTGAAGAAGAAGTAGAGGCACCGGAGGATGTGACCGTAATTAAGGTTGCGGACACCCGTTATGCAATGGCTTTTATTTCCGCTGCATATTTCGGTCATCCGGCGGAAAAACTGAAAACGATCGGAATTACCGGAACAAAAGGAAAAACCACTACCACTTATATGGTAAAATCCATTCTTGAAAATGCAGGATACAAAGTCGGATTGATCGGAACCATCGAAGCGATCATCGGAGAAGAATCCATTCCGGCAGCGAATACCACACCGGAATCTTATCTGGTACAGGAATATTTCCGTAAAATGGTAGATGCAGGATGTGACTGTGTTGTTATGGAAGTTTCTTCACAGGGACTGATGCTCCATCGTACACAGGGCTTTGTGTTTGACTATGGTATTTTTACAAACATCGAGCCGGACCATATCGGACCGAATGAGCATAAGGATTTTGATGATTATCTCAGATGTAAATCCATGCTGCTCCGTCAGTGCCGTGTGGGAATCGTGAACCGTGATGATGAACATTTTGAACGGATTATCGAGGGTCATACCTGTAAGCTTGAAACTTACGGATTTTCTCCGGAAGCAGATTTACGTGCAGAAGATGCGCATATGGTAGGCGGTAAAGGGTATCTTGGTATTTCCTATCAGCTGAAAGGCCTCATGGAATTTCCGGTCGAGATCGATATTCCGGGTAAATTCAGCATTTACAATTCCCTGACTGCGATCGCAATCTGCCGTCATTTTAATGTCTCACAGGAAAATATCATCAAGGCGCTGAAAGTGGCAAGAGTGAAAGGCCGTATCGAAATGATAAAGGTTTCTGATGAATTTACACTGATGATCGACTATGCACACAATGCGATGGCATTGGAAAGTCTTCTGACTACTCTTCGAGAATACCATCCACATCGTCTGGTATGTATGTTCGGATGCGGAGGAAACCGTGCAAAATCCCGCCGTTATGAGATGGGCGAAGTTTCCGGACGCCTTGCAGACCTGACGATCATCACATCCGATAACCCGAGATTTGAGGAACCGCAGGATATCATTGATGATATCAAGATCGGAATCAGTAAGACTGATGGAAAATATGTCGAGATCTGTGACCGTAAGGAAGCAATCGCCTATGCGATCCATCACGGAGAACCTGGAGATATCATTGTTCTTGCAGGTAAGGGACATGAGGATTACCAGGAGATCAAAGGCAAGAAGTATCCTATGGATGAGAGAGTCCTGATCGCAGAGATTCTCGAGGAGGATAAAGAAAGAGCAGATAAATAATGATCTATGCGGATATCATTGTGGATATATCCCACGAAAAACTTGACCGCAGTTTTCAATACAGAGTTCCGGAAGAACTGGAAGAGAAGATTCAGCTGGGAATGGTGGTGACCATTCCCTTTGGAAACGGCAATCATGAGAGAAAGGGTTATGTGATCGGTCTCTCTGACCGGCCGGCGTTTGATACATCCAGAATGAAGGAACTTCACGGAATCTGCAGCAGTGAGGAGACCACGGAGGAACGTCTGATCGCACTCGCCGCCTGGATGAAAAACCGGTATGGTTCAACGATGGTGCAGGCGCTTAAGACCGTTCTCCCTGTCAGGGAAAAGGTCAAAGCAAAAGAAAAACGTTATATAATTCTGAATATGGACGCAGCGGAGGCCGAAAAGCTGGCTGCCGAACTGGAGAGTGGCAGATGTAAAGCGAGAGCAAGGCTTCTCCGGGCACTTCTTGAGGAGAAGAAACTGGATTATACAAAAGCATCTAAAGAACTCGGGATGACAGCATCTGTCATAAGACCGCTGCTCGATCAGGGCGTGGTACAGGTGACGCAGGATGAGATATACCGCATGTCAGTAGACGGCTCCGATATTCCGAGAGAGCAGCTCTCTGTTCTTACAGAAGATCAGAATGAAGCACTGCAGCAGATTGAAGACGAATGGCGTCAGGAGAACCCGCGGCCGGTACTGATCCATGGTGTGACCGGAAGTGGTAAGACACAGGTTTATATGAAACTGATCCAGCAGGTTATCGATGAAGGAAAGCAGGCGATCGTTCTGATTCCGGAGATCGCACTGACTTATCAGACGGTTCGCCGGTTTTATGGATGGTTCGGGGATAAAGTATCCGTCCTGAATTCGAGACTTTCGGCAGGCGAACGGTATGATCAGTTCAAGCGGGCGAAGCGTGGCGAGATCCAGATCATGGTAGGTCCCCGTTCGGCACTGTTTACACCTTTTTCGAGACTTGGGCTGATCATCATTGATGAAGAGCATGAGCAGACATATAAAAGTGAGAACAGTCCGAGATATCATGCCCGAGAGGTTGCTGAATACCGTGCCGGGATGGAAAATGCGTGTCTTGTGATGGGGTCTGCGACACCGTCACTTGAGGCATACACGAAAGCCAGAGACGGGGAATACCGGCTGGTAAAACTGGAAGCCCGGTTTGAGGACCGACCGCTCCCGGAGGTCTCCGTTGTGGATCTCCGCGAAGAACTGAAAAACGGGAATCGTTCGATCCTGAGCCGAAGTCTGAAGACAGCCATTGAGAGAAGACTGGAGCGGGGAGAGCAGTCGGTGCTTTTTCTGAACAGAAGAGGATATGCCGGTTTTGTTTCCTGTCGTTCCTGCGGCGAGGCTCTGAAATGCCCGCATTGTGATGTGGCACTGACCGAACATAATAATGGCAGACTGGTCTGTCACTACTGTGGCTATGAACAGCCGCGGGTAGAGAAATGCCCGGTATGCGGATCACCTTATATCGGTGGGTTTAAAGCCGGAACACAGCAGATCGAACAGGTGCTTCGAAAGACATTTCCGAAGGCGAGGGTCCTTCGGATGGACTATGATACAACAAGAACGAAGGGCAGTTATGAGAAGATACTGTCAGCTTTTTCGGAGCATAAGGCAGATATTCTTGTGGGAACGCAGATGATCGTCAAGGGACACGATTTTCCGGATGTGACGTTGGTCGGCGCAATAGCAGCAGATCTCTCTCTGAATGCAGCAGATTATCGCTGTGCAGAGCGGACGTTCCAGCTTCTTACACAGGCGGTGGGCCGATCCGGGCGTGGAAATAAAGTCGGAGAGGCAATCATCCAGAGTTATCATCCGGATCACTACAGCATCCAGGCAGCTGCGAAACAGGATTATGAGGCTTTTTATCAGGAAGAGATGGCATACCGCATGCTGATGGATTATCCGCCGGCAGCACATATGCTTTCGGTGCTTGCATCCGGTGAGGATGAGGCACTCCTTGCGCAGGGAATGGATTATCTGGCGAAGTTTATCGAGCGTGTCAGCGCGAAGTACAGAGTACATGTGATCGGTCCTGCCTATGCATCCGTGGGAAAAGTCAATGATATCTACCGTAAGGTCCTGTACCTGAAACACAGAGATGAGCAGGTGCTTCAGGATATAAAAAACAAAACAGAGAAATACATTGAAGTAAATTCCGGATTCCGGAAACTTTTTATTCAATTTGACTATACATAAGAGAAAAAAGAGAGGAAGAATGAAATGGCACTTAGAGTAATCAGAACAGAAGAAGATCCGGTTTTAAGAAAGATCAGTAAACCGGTAAAAGAAGTAACCCCGAAGATCGTAACACTGATCGATGACATGCTGGATACAATGTATGAGGCAATGGGCGTCGGTCTTGCAGCACCGCAGGTCGGTATCCTGAAGAGAATCGTAGTCATTGATGTAGGGGAAGGCCCGATCGTGCTGATCAATCCGGAGATCCTTGAGACTTCCGGTGAGCAGACCGGTGATGAGGGATGCTTAAGCGTACCGGGAATGGCAGGTCAGGTGACACGTCCGAACTATGTAAAAGTAAAAGCCATGGATGAGGATATGAACGAAGTAATCTATGAAGGTACAGAACTTCTGGCACGTGCATTCTGCCATGAGATCGATCATCTTGACGGAAAAATGTATACAGATCTGGTAGAAGGAGAACTTCACAGAACTAATTACGACGAAGACTGAGAGGAGCAGACTACTATATGAAAATTGTTTATATGGGAACACCGGACTTTGCAGTGCCGCCGCTTAAAGCACTTGTGGAGAACGGATATGAGGTGACCGCCGTTGTCACACAGCCGGATAAACCGAAGGGAAGAGGGAAGACACTCCTGCCGACTCCGGTTAAAGAAGAGGCGCTGAAACATGACATTCCGGTCTATCAGCCGCTTAAAGTGCGTGATCCGGAATTTGTAGAGACTTTACAGAAGCTGGAACCGGATATGATCGTGGTAGCCGCCTTTGGCCAGATCATTCCAAAAACGATCCTGGATATGTCGAAGTACGGATGCCTGAATATTCATGCATCCCTTCTGCCGAAATACAGAGGCGCGGCACCGATCCAGCAGGCAGTGATCGATGGAGAAAAAGAATCCGGTGTCACGATCATGAAAATGGGAGTAGGCCTGGATACCGGAGATATGATCTCACAGGCAGTCGTACCGCTCGCTGAAGATGAGACGGGTGGAAGCCTGTTTGATAAACTGGCAGAGGAAGGAGCCGCCCTTCTGGTAAAAACAATTCCTTCTATCGTGGACGGAACGGCAGTTTATACGAAACAGCCGGAAGAAAGCCCGACTCCGTATGCCGCCATGATCAGTAAAAAAATGGGACTGATGGATTTTACAAAAACTGCCACAGAGCTGGAACGCCTTGTGCGTGGTTTAAATCCTTGGCCAAGTGCCTATACATTCCTGAATGGAAAGACGCTGAAAGTGTGGAAATGTGCAGTTGAAAAATGTGGAAAAGCCGAGCCGGGAACCATTATCGGTGTGGATAAAGCAGGCATTCACGTAGCATGTAAAGAGAACGCACTGGTTCTGAAAGAAGTACAGCTGGAAGGAAAGAAACGAATGGAAGTAGATGCTTTCCTTCGTGGATATCAGGTAACTGCAGGAACGATACTGAAAGATCATAAGGAGTGATGCGGATGTACGGATATGGTTATGGATACGGATATTATGGATTTGACTGGACTTATATGCTGCTGATCATTGGAATGTTTTTATCCCTGGCTGCTTCTACAAGACTGAAAAGTACGTTTTCCTATTACAGGAAGATCAGAAGCGCATCCGGTATGACCGGTGCGGAAGCTGCACAGAGAATCCTCCGCGCAGCGGGTATCACAGATGTGCATGTGCGTGCGATCTCAGGAAGTCTTACCGACCATTATGATCCGAGAACAAAGACCGTAAGTCTTTCAGAAGACATTTATGATAAAACTTCACTCGCAGCAGTTGGCGTTGCTGCTCATGAGTGCGGACATGCGATCCAGCATGCGATCGGCTATGCGCCGCTTGAATTTCGAAGTGCGATCGTTCCGGTTGCAAACTTTGGAAGTACATTGTCCTGGCCGTTATTCCTGATCGGTCTCTTTTCCGGGATCCGTCCGCTGGTAACTGCAGGAATCGTTCTGTTTTCACTGGCAGTGCTGTTTCAGCTTGTAACGCTTCCGGTGGAGATCAATGCATCTTCCAGAGCTCTGAAAATGCTTCAGAGTACAGGAATTCTGGGACCGGATGAGACAAAAGGTGCAAAAAAGGTACTGACAGCTGCGGCAATGACTTATGTGGCTGCACTGGCTGCTTCCATACTGCAGCTTCTGAGACTTTTGATTCTTGCAGGAGGAAGAAGACGAGATGACTAGTGGAATCAATACAAGAGAAATGATTATGGAGATCCTTCTTCAGATCGATGAAGAGGGAGAACACAGCCATATTGCGATTCGCAATGCTTTATCGAAATATCAGTTTCTGCCAAAACAGGAACGTGCTTTTATTACAAGAGTCTGCGAGGGAACTTTGGAATACAGGATTCTGATTGATTATATCATCAATTCTTTTTCAAAGATTCCGGTAGACAAGATGAAACCGCCGATCCGTGAGATTCTCCGGAGCGCGGTTTATCAGTTGAAATTTATGGACCGTGTGCCGGACAGTGCTGTCTGCAATGAGGCAGTGAAGCTGGCACAGAAAAAAGGTTTTTATAATCTGAAACCATTTGTAAACGGCGTACTCCGGACGGTTGCGAGACAGATGGACGAACTGGAATATCCGTCAAAAGAGGAAAATCCTGTGCGTTATCTCTCTGTCCGGTATTCCATGCCGGAAGAGCTGGTAGAACGCTGGTTGAATGATTACGGAGAAGAGACAACGGAAAAGATGCTTGCAGATTTTCTGGAAGAGAAACCGGTGACTGTCCGTTGCCGTACATACCTTAATTCGGTAGACAAGATCTGCGAAAGTCTGAAAAATCAGGGCGTAAAAGTGGAGCAGGCGCCATATCTTCCTTATGCAAAGCGTATTTCCGGATATAATCATATCCTTGCACTCGATGCATTTATCCAGGGAAAGATGGTCGTTCAGGATGTAAGCTCCATGCTGGTTGCCGAGATTGCAAACCCTAAGAAGGGTAACTATGTCATTGATATGTGTGCGGCACCCGGAGGAAAAAGCCTTCATATGGGTGATAAGATGGAAGGCTATGGTACCGTAGATGCACGCGATGTCAGCCAGTACAAAGTGGATCTGATCAATGAAAACATTCACAGGACAGGCTCGATCAATGTGCAGGCGAAAGTGCAGGATGCAACAATCTTTGATGTGGAATCTGAATGTAAGGCAGATATCGTGCTTGCAGATGTACCGTGTTCCGGTTATGGCGTGATCGGAAAGAAGCCGGAGATCAAATATCGTTCCACAGCGCAGAAAGAGGAAGAACTTGTGATCCTCCAGAGAACGATTCTGGATAAGGCTGCCGAATATGTAAAACCGAGAGGTGTACTGGTGTTCAGTACATGTACGATCGCAAAAGAAGAAAACGAAGAAAATATGATGTGGTTTATGAATAACCATCCATTTAAACTGGAGAGCATTGATGAATTTATTCCGGAAGAACTCCGTTCGGAGACGACCGGACTGGGTTATCTGCAGATGCTTCCGGGAGTACATGGCACAGACGGTTTCTTTATTGCAAGATTCAGAAGGAAATAATGGAAATAACTATGACAGATATTAAATCAATGACGATAGATGAGTTAAAAGAACTCATGACACAGATCGGAGAGAAGCCGTTTCGTGCAAAACAAATCTACAGCTGGCTGCATGAACATCTGGTAACTTCTTATGATGAGATGGCAAACCTTCCGAAGAGTCTGAAAGAGAAGCTTAAAGATTATCCGATCACAGCACTGGAAACGCTGGATGTGCAGACTTCGAAAGTAGACGGGACCAGAAAATATCTCTTCCGTCTGTCTGACGGAAATATGATCGAAAGTGTCCTGATGCGCTATAAATATGGAAACTCCGTCTGTATTTCCTCGCAGGCAGGATGCCGTATGGGGTGTCGTTTTTGTGCATCGACAATCGGAGGACTGACCAGAAACCTTCTTCCGTCCGAGATGCTTGACC
>CAVFJK010000068.1:0-4646 GCA_963622815.1 Ruminococcus bicirculans (ex Wegman et al. 2014) | reverse complement strand
ACCGGCAGTTTTTGCGATCTCGGCAGCAGTCAGTTTTGTAGCCATTCCACCGGTTCCGACCTTACTCTTCGGTCCTTTTCCCATACTCAGAAGTTTCTCATCCAGCACTTCGACAGTATCAATGAATTCTGCATTCGGATTCGTATTCGGATCATCGGTAAAAAGCCCGTCAATGTCAGAAAGCAGGATCAGAAGATCCGCACCGATCAGCCCCGCAATAACAGCAGACAGCGTATCATTATCACCAAAAGATTCCAACATCTCCAGCTCGTAACTTGAAATGGAGTCGTTTTCATTGACAATCGGAATCGCTCCAAGCTCCAGCAGTTCTTCGAATGTATTCCGCGCATTTCTCCGGTTCAGATTATTGACCATTGTATTCTTGGTCATCAGAATCTGTGCAGCCATCTGATTATACTCCGAAAAAAGCTTCTGATAGATCATCATCAGACGTGCCTGGCCAACTGCAGAGCAGGCCTGTTTTTTCTTAAGTTCTGTCGGCTTTTCATGCATTCCAAATGCAGATGCACCAACTGCCACTGCACCTGAAGTAACCAGGACAACATCTTTGCCCTGGTTATGAAGATCACTCAGTTCTCTTACAAGGACTTCCAGTTTACGAAGGTCCAGTTTATTTGTTTCTTTATGGATCAGAGAGGAAGAACCAACTTTGATCACAACACGTTTTTTGTCTTTCAGTAACTCACGATAATTCATGGTATTTATTCTCCAGTAATTTCTTCTTATGATCTGTCTCAGGGCATCCCCCGTAAACAGCTTCTTTTATTATTATTGATAGGTAATATCATCTACCCTGTCATCCTGTACGATCTCCACCCAGGTCGTTCCCGGATTCAACTGAACTTCCTGATTATCATCCGTGATGTAATGAGTCACACCCCATGGAGAATCTTTCTGCCAGGTGACATCGATTGCTTTTCCTCTTGTGATATATTTTCCTCTTCCGCCGGAATTTCCGTCACGGTCCGTGATCGTCTCAATATCCTTATAGCTTGTCCCCTCATATGTAGTCACATAAGAGTACTGGATCAGAATATTATCACAGGTCAGCTGTTCTCCGGTAAGGTCATCGATCTGTGCCTCGCCATACTGGAAACGGCTGTATTTCTTTGTATTCTCATCATATACAAACCATGGATGATTTACCGGGAAATTATCAAAATGCACTTCCTGTGCAGAGGTTCCCTGCGGAAGAGTATTCTCTGTTCCGTCCGGTACAAATACATAATGTCCATCGTAATCCTCTTTATATTCTCTGCGATATCCCATTTTATCAATTCCCTGCTGTAACAGATCATATGTTGTATAAGCATTATGCGGAGCCTTACGGTCCGTACTTCTGAAATAACAGGTCTTTCCCAGCTTGACCCCATTCAGATTGTCGATCAGATGTTGTTCGAAATATGGAAGTGCAAAAGCAGACTGTCCATAATGTGCATAGATTGCATCAAATTCATTCGCATAAAAAATATAATAATCCCTGCAGCTTCTGACGGAGCCAATCCGCTCCAGATTTTTATAATCTTCAAAAATCCCCATCAGTCTTGTGATATCGCCCTCTACAGGTGCTTCATAAACCACACCGGCATTCGCGATTCCACTCTGTGGGCATCCCTGCTCAATATTATTCAGCATCACCGCTACCGGGCGGACCCTTCCTTCTGATTCGGGAACATCCAATCCTGTGAGGTAGCTCTTTACCATAGTATCCGCCAACACGCCAACCGGTGTTGTTCCCATTACAACCAATGCCATAACTGCTGCCAGAAATTTCTTCTTCATAGATGTTCTCCTTTCAGATGGTGATCATCATCTGGTGATTCCCAGATCCTCCAGTGCTTTTGACTGTTTTGCTTCCATGACTGCCGCCTCATCCGGTTCCATATGGTCATAGCCGAGCAGATGAAGCATGCTGTGTGCAAAGAGGAAACTGAATTCTCTCTCTGTACTGTGGCCGTATTCTTCTGCCTGCGCATAGACCTTGTCAACAGAAATCATGACATCTCCCAGAATCAGTTCGTCCGTATCCAGATCAAAGTAACTGTCATCGCCTTCGATCACAGAATAATCTGCCGGTGTCTCAAACGGGATCATCGGGAAGGAAAGCACGTCCGTCGGTGCCCCGATCGAACGAAATTCTGTATTCACCCTCTTTATCTCCTCGTTATCTGTAATAACGAGATTTACACATACATCATACGGACAGTTTTCTGTCTCAAGGATGTGTGCAGCCACTTTTGATGCCAGTTTCTCATAATCAATATCCAGTTTGCGTTCTGCTTCATAATCAATCTGTATGGTCATTCTTTTTCCTCCGGACTGTCCTTGTACCACCGGTACTTCTGGACGGTTTCTGTTTCTTTTCATAATCATCGTATGCCTGTACGATCTGCTGTACCAGCGGATGTCGCACAACGTCCTTACTGGTAAGCTGGCAGAATCCGATATCGTCAATCTTCTTAAGGACTTTTGCCGCTACATCCAGACCGGATACCGCATCTCTCGGAAGGTCCTTCTGAGAAGCATCACCGGTAACAACAACTTTTGAGCCAAACCCGATACGGGTCAGGAACATCTTCATCTGTGCCGGCGTAGTATTCTGCGCCTCATCCAGGATAATAAACGCATTATCCAGTGTACGTCCTCGCATATAAGCAAGCGGTGCGACCTCGATCAGCCCTCGTTCCATATTTTTTGCAAAACTGTCTGCTCCCATGATCTGGTATAATGCATCATACAGCGGTCGCAGATACGGGTCTACCTTACTCTGAAGGTCTCCCGGAAGAAATCCCAGTTTTTCGCCGGCTTCGATCGCAGGTCTGGTCAGAATGATACGGCTGACCTCCTCATTTCGAAATGCAGTGACAGCCATCGCCATTGCCAGATAAGTTTTACCGGTTCCGGCAGGTCCGATTCCGAATACGATCATTTTCTTTCGAATCTGCTCTACATATTCCTGCTGTCCCAGTGTCTTAGGTTTAATTGGTCTTCCCTGTATCGTATTGCAGATAAAATCTTTATCTATTTCTGTAAGCACCTGATTTCGCTCTTCCATGGCAAGAGACAGGGCATAACTTACATTCTGTCGTGTTATGGTATTTCCTCTTCCTGCAAGCGTCACCAGTTCCTCTATCAGTTTCTTTGCCTGAGTCGCGCTCTGTTCTGTACCCAGGATCTTTAACATGCCATCTCTGGATATCAGTGTCACATTCAGCGTACGTTCAATCAGTTTCAGATGTTCGTCAAACTGCCCGAACACATTTCCCTCCAGATCTGCAGGCACCTGCGTATATAGCTCAATAATGCTGTTAGCCATCCTCTGTTGTCCTTTCTGCAGGCTGCTCCGGTATTTCTACAGGAGTCTCCTCTCCGATTTTTTCTATAATTTCCAGAAAACCTTTGCTTATACAGGTCTTGTGGTCAATTTCTATTTTAACATTATTTGCAGATATTTGAACCCCTTTTTGTATTAATTTTTCTTCATGCAGCTGTAACGTGCGCCACGCAAGAGTCTTTGCCTCTTCTTCGGTGTATTCTTTTTTTACTATTTTATATTGTTTTCGGATGATATGTCCAATAGAAACAGGTAACTGAAAGCTTTCTGTCAGATACAGTCTCTGGTCTTCCACTGTCTTCGACCAGTTATCTCTGGTCCGGTCGCCGATTCCAAGATAAACCCCGCCCAGTCTCAGATAAATGCCTCTTTTTTCTTCTCCCGTCTGCTCATCCGTCTCGTAGATCATTGGAAGCTCATGATAATAAGCCTTCTGTCTTTTTATGTAAATATCTGCGTCTGCATGAACTCCCTCATACTTTACCACTTCCTGGCTGTCATTTTTTAATTCAAGGATTCCGGATACCAGAATTTCCCCCTTCTGACATACATCACCGACCTTTTTTACCGGTATGCCTGCACGTGTGATCATCTTTACGATCTCTCCGTCACGTTCCGCCGTGATATTGCAGGCTGCTGTATTTTTCTCATCCTCAGCGTTCTGTACAAAGATTCCTTCTTTGATCGTAAGTAAAAGCCTCGTTCCCTCCAGTTTTGCTGATACCCACGTTATATCAGGGTAATTCTCACGAATCTCAGCCGCAATCTCACTGCAGCTGATTCTGCTCCTCGGCATTCCATGCACGATTCCCTTCTGCTCCAGAAATTCCATGATCTCAGGCGTACTGTTTCTGACATTTCCCTCCACATCAATTTCCCACAGTCTCCCTGTAAAAAAGCCCATCAGAATGATACACAGGATAATACCAAGAAAAAAAGCCTTTCTCTTTTTATTTCGATAAAAAAAGAAGGGCAGTCCATGCTTTTCCAGTATATGAATCTTCACTTTTGTTTTTCTGTGTATTGGAGAAAGTCTGAAAAAATCCTCAATCCTCAGACAGCCTGTCAGACTTTGATCTGATTCTCTTTTTAGATCACAGATCCTGATTTCCCGTGCCCTGCAGAGATTCAGGAAACGTTCCGTCTGTTCTCCCTGAATCCGCACTTTTATATAGCCTTTTCGAAGTCCGGCATGCCTTTTCATAAACTCCTCCTAACGTTCCAGTATAATCTCTGTAATCACGCCTTCTATATACAGCCTGTCAGACTTTGATCTGATTCTCTTTTTAGA
>CAVFJK010000067.1:0-6079 GCA_963622815.1 Ruminococcus bicirculans (ex Wegman et al. 2014) | reverse complement strand
GTTACACCTCGCGGGATACTACCTACTGAATAGTTACTTCCTGTCATATTTTTCTGCACTCTCACATAGATTAAATGATGGGAAACAAAATAACAGATTTAACGTAAATCACACACAGATTTATTACTGGAGGAGTATTCTAATGGGAACGGGCAATGCATTACGTGCAACAGAAACATTTACACTGATACAGTTAGAGGAAGAAAGAGAGAAATTGAAAAAGAAAGAACTTCTTAAGAATATGCTGACCGACAGCGAATTCAGCATTAAAGGACAATGTGCGATCAATCTTATGATGACAAAGCTTGATATCATCAATACTTTTCTGCTGATGAAATATAACCGGAACTTTATTCAGATGAAAACAGGAAGACTCAAAAGTTATGACAGTGTCTGCAAAAAAATGCAGAAAAAAGGACTGGATCTTAACTTCGGTCAGGCACTGGAAAAGATCAACGACCTGATCGGCGTCCGTGCCGTATGTGCTTATGTAGATGACATTTACAAAGTGGCTGATCTTATCGAGAAACAACAGGATATCCGTATTCTCAAGGTCAAGGACTATATTCAACAGCCAAAAAAATCCGGCTACCAGAGTCTGCATCTGATTCTGGAGATTGCAATTCCATTCCAGAAAGAAAACCAGTGGATCAAACTGGAACTGCAGCTTCGCACAGCCGCCATGGACTACTGGGCAAATCTTGACCATCAGCTTCGCTATAAACGCGGGCAGAAGCAAGCAGCCATGATCAATGAGGAGTTACAGCAGTGTGCATCTGTGATCACACAGCTCGATCAGAAGATGCTGGATATCCGTAAAAAAATCGATAAGATCTGATCAACGGACGCGCCACCGATGCCTCCTCGATTATGATGCAAAAAACGCAGGGCGTGACCTGAAAAGTCAGCTCCTGCGTCTGTTTTATAAGTTTCTATTCTGCAATAAAATGATACAGTCTGCTCTGGAAATCGCCTCTCATATCCCGAATCAGAAATCCTGCTTTCATCAGCATCTCCCCTGTATATTTCTCATCAGTTCCTTCCAGACAATAAATCTTATCCGGATCAAAACCGTCCAGATAAATCTTACGGCTGTGGCAGTTCGCCTGTCCAAGAACCTGAACATATGTTACCAGTACCTCGCTGCGGTCTTTTGCAGAAGAAGCCCAGCAGTCGTACAGATGATTTTCTCTGTAAGAAGCAATCCGGAAATAGTCGCCCTCACGGATCAGATCATGATATTTATGATACATCTCCGTCTGCTCCGGAATCATATTTCGCTCTTCTTCAGAAATCTTTGTGATATCCAGCTCATATCCAAAGGTACCGGAAAGTGCCACATGTCCTCTCGTTTCAAATGGTGTCACTCTGCCTACAGTATGATTCGGGCAATCACTGACATGTGCCCCCATCGCAGCCAGAGGATAGATCAGCTCCGTACCTTCTTGGATCAGCAGTCGTTCGATCGCATCGGTATCGTCAGAGCACCAGATCTGAGGGCTGTAGTACAGCATTCCCGGATCAAAACGCGCCCCACCGCCGGAACAGTTCTCCAGAAGCAGATCAGGGAATTCTGTCACGAGACGTTCCTGAAGTTCATATACTCCAAGCACATACCGGTGAAAAAGCTCCTGCTGGTCTTCTCTTCCAAGATAAGTGCTTCCCATGTCACTCAGCTGGCGGTTCATATCCCATTTTACATATTCAATATTGGCACTTCGAAGAACATTTGCCACACATTCATAAACATAGTCTCTGACTTCGTTCCTGGAGAGATCCAGCACATACTGACAGCGGCTCTGCGTTGCTTCCCTTCCTGTGATCTGGATAGCCCACTCCGGATGTTTCTGATAGAGTTCGGAATCCGGCGAGATCATCTCCGGCTCAAACCAGATGCCAAATTTCAGTCCGATCGCATTCACCTGATCGACAAGATTTTTCAGTCCGCCTGTGATCTTGTCTTCATTTACAAACCAGTCTCCCAGAGAACTGTCATCACTGCTTCGATGTCCGAACCAGCCATCATCCATGACCAGCATTTCGATTCCGCATTTCTTCGCCTCGCGGGCAATATCCAGTAATTTTTCTGTATTGAAGTCAAAATAGGTTGCTTCCCAGTTGTTGATGAGGATCGGACGTTTTTTGTGATTATAACTGCTGCGGATCAGATGATTTCGGTAAAAATCATGATAGCTTCTGCTCATCTGTCCAAGTCCCTGACCTGAATAGGTCATCACAACCTCCGGAGCCTGGAAAGTTTCGCCCGGTGCAAGTCTCCACGAAAATTCCTCACTGTTGATTCCCATGACCATACGTACAGAATCAAACTGTGACAGTTCTGCCTGTGCAGTGAAGTTTCCTGAATATACGAAATGCATGGCATAAACTTTACCCTGTTTCTGTGTCGTCCCCGGTGTGACAAGTGCAATAAACGGATGCTCCTGGTGGCTGGATTCACCCCTTGCGGAGGATATAGTCTGCTTTCCATAATGAAGTGCTCCCTGCTGAATATGGCGTTCCCTCGCCCAGGAACCGTGCAGTGAGATCATCTCAAAAGCTTCATTGTCCATGTCAAGGCATGCACTGTAAATCTTTTCCAGACGCACTTCCTGCTGACCATGGTTCTCAACACGGACGCTTCTGGTAATGATGTTTTCTTTCTCAAATACAGAATAAGAAAGTATCAGTTCCAGATCCAGAACTTCATCACGGCAGTGGATATCCAGTGTTTCTGTTTCCTCTTCTGTCCCAAAGGAAGCCGGCAGCCCCTCTAGCTTATGTTTTCCCTTATAAATCTCATGTGAGATGTAAAAGAATTCACTTCCCATGCTTCCGTGGCTGTCACGGATATTGATACAGCTTTCCCGGTAATCTCCCACACCGCCTGACGGATATTCCGCAGGGAAGAAATCCAGAAACATGGACTTTTCCCTTTTGTTTACAGAAGGTGTAAACGGATGTTCCGACATACGAAGAAGGTAATTGTCTGCCGGATGATTCAGTCTGTCGCCATAATAAATATGTCCAAGATATCCTTCCGGTGAAAGTCCGATCAGGTAGGTGCTCTTCTCTGTGTCAAGTCTGAAAATCTTTTTCTGTTTTTCATATGAGACTGCCATGATATTTTCTCCTTTATGACTATGTGCTGTTTGTAACTGTTTAGTACCCTCGCGGGATACTCCTGCTGAATGATTACTGATGTTTAATAATTGATGATATCAGGGTCTGAAACCCCGGATATGATAGTTATGATACCTGGTCTTACAGTCCATACTCCGCAGCAAGTTTCTTAAACTCCGGAAGAGAATTCTGGATCGTCTCATAAGAAACACAGTATGCCAGTCTCACATATCCAGGGCAGGCAAAGGAGCTTCCCGGAACCATGAGGATGTTGTATTTCTTACCGGCCTCGCAGAACTGCTTCTCATCTGCGATCGGAGATTTCACGAACAGATAAAAAGCTCCCTGCGGCTTGATGCATTCGAATCCGCATTCTTTAAGACCGTTATAAAGTGCCAGACGGTTTCTGTCATAAGCTGCCACATCTACTTCTGCGTCTACGCATTTCTGGATGACTTTCTGCATCAGGGACGGTGCATTGACGCTTCCAAGTACTCGGTTTGCGATCGCTGCCGCTGTGATGACGGTCGCACTGTCCTCTACTTCATCCGGGATGACCAGATATCCGATACGTTCTCCCGGCAGAGACAGTGATTTGCTGTAGGAATAGCCTACTACAGTATTTCTGTAATACTTTGTCAGATACGGGACTTCTACGCCATCATAAGCCAGTTCTCTGTATGGCTCATCAGAGATCAGGTAGATCACAGAGCCGAACTCCTGCTGCTTTTTCTCAAGGATCGCTGCAAGTTCTTTGATGGTCTCCTCAGAATAAACAACACCGGTCGGATTGTGTGGTGTATTTACGATCACTGCACGGGTATTGGCAGTTATCTTCTCTTCCAGTTCTTTAAGGTTTGGCTGGAAAGTCTCTGTATTCGGAGATAGTTCCACAAGCTTACCGTCATAGTTGCGTACATATGCACCATATTCCAGGAAATATGGTGCCGGAACGATCACTTCTTCGCCCGGATTCAGGATTGTTTTGAGTATCACGTTCAGACCGCTGGCTGCTCCAACTGTCATGATCAGATTATGAGCTGCAAAAGCAGTCCCGAAGCGACGGTTCAGAGACTGTGCGATCGTCTCTCTGACATCCTCAAATCCTGCGTTGCTCATATATCCATGAAGAACTGTCGGTTCTTCACTGTTCACGAGATCTATGATCGCCTCACGTACACAGTCCGGTGCCGGAACGCTTGGATTACCAAGGCTGAAGTCATAGACCTTGTCTGCACCGTACTTCGCCCGGAGACGGTTTCCTTCTTCGAACATCATACGGATTGCTGAATTGTTCTGTACAAAAGGTTTCATTTTTTCTGCTATCATAAGTGTGTGCCTCCTCTATTTTTCCTGTTTCTTTTTATTTCCTTTACAGTGTCCGAACGAAATCCAGCCCACCAGTACCAGCATGGCGATACCAACGATCATCCATGGGATCAGGTAGGCATTTCCCTTCGGCTGGAACATATCATAGTAGCCTTTGATATAAATAACAGCAACAACAGCCGGAATCACCCACAGCATATAATTTCTGATGAATGTCGGGAACTTCATTCCCTTTCCGGTATTGGCTTCTTTAATAAAATTATCCCATCCCCATCCGTTCCTGGATGCACAGAAGATCACAAAGACTACTGAACCAAGCGGCAGGATATTATTCGAAATGATGAAGTCCTCCAGATCCATGATATTGGTTCCTTCTCCGAGGATCTGAATTCCGGACCACGGTCCGAATCCAAGGATTGCCGGCATGGAAAGAATAATGATCAGGACAATATTAAACAAAACTGCTTTATTACGTTTCCATCCCCACAGATCCATTGCAAAGGACAGAATGTTCTCAAACACTGCGATAACCGTAGACAGTGCCGCAAAGGACATAAACAGGAAGAACAGTGCTCCCCAGAGTCTTCCACCTGCCATCTGATTAAATACGTTCGGCAGAGTGATAAATACAAGACCCGGACCGGCACCCGGTTCCACACCATATGCAAAGCATGCCGGGATGATAATAAGTCCTGCCATCAGTGCCACAAAAGTATCCAGGATCAGAATGTTGATGCTTTCTCCGGCAAGGGTACGTTCTTTCCCCATATAGCTTCCAAATATCTCCATTGCACCGATACCGATGCTCAAAGTAAAGAACGCCTGTGACAGTGCCCCGAAAATCACATTTCCAAGTCCCGCCTCGCGGATATTGTCAAGATTCGGTACAAGATAAAATTTAACACCCTCCATCGCTCCGTCAAGCGTCACAGAGTGCACAGCCAGCACAATGATCAAAGCCAGAAGACAGATCATCATGATCTTTGTAATACGCTCAATCCCGTTCTGAAGTCCAAGCGAACATATTCCAAAAGAAAGTACAACTGCTGCGATCATCCAGCCCGTCATTGTTCCGGTAGACGTCATCAGATCTGAGAAAAAGCCGCTCACTTCATCAGATGAAGCTCCACTCAGTTTCCCGGCTGCCATAACATAACAGTAATACATCATCCAGCCGGCAACCATGGTATAAAACATCATCAGCATGTAATTACCGATCATTCCCATATAGCTGTATTTATGGAAATTTGAGCCCTCCGGCTCCAGTTTATGAAACGCTCTTGCCGTACTCAGCCTGCTGCTTCGTCCTACTGCAAATTCACTTACAAGGATCGGCAGTCCAAGCAGTACAAGAAATATAAGATAAATCAGGATAAAGGCGGCACCGCCGTATTTACCTGTCATGTATGGGAATTTCCATACATTTCCAAGACCTACCGCACATCCTGCTGATACCAGGATAAATCCAAGTCTTGATCCGAATGTTTCTCTTTCTTTCAAATGATTTTCCTCCTCCATCTTAATCCTGTCCATTATAACACAAGGACAGTTCGATGTGAACCGTCCTTGCGGAGTTGAAAACCATTTTATTCTGTTATACAGTCGTTACGAGTGCCTCAAATGAACCTTC
>CAVFJK010000066.1:0-5105 GCA_963622815.1 Ruminococcus bicirculans (ex Wegman et al. 2014) | reverse complement strand
GATAATTTGTATCCGGATTTTCACGTAAATTATATTATTGTAATGGATAAGGTAAAGGAAAATCCTGTAGATGCTATGGAACAAATCATGGACGAATGGGCAAACATACATAGAAAAGATAATTTTTATGAACAAATGGACAAGTCTGTGAAGTATTTGTATTGCGAAAGTCGTTTTAAAAAGAAAGCATTCTACGATAAAGTTGAAGTATACTCTGTTCAGGAATTTGAGCAGATGATATCATGAACGGATTCATTTATTTTGAAAAATGCGAGGAAAAGTATGGGGTGGATTCAATTATAGAATATAAAGGCTATCATGCATCTATAGAATATGATGCGGAAGATAATATTTTTGTGGGAGAAGTAGTTGGAATCACGGACTCTTTGAAGTTTCATGGTACATCAGCGGATGAAGTAAAAGAAGCATCTTTGTCAGGAACAAAACGTTCATCCTTTGAGCCTGCATGTGAACTCTCGGACTGAATGCTATTTCTATTAGATGTTTTTGTGCGCTGTTTATAGTTCCTTCTTTCTGTTATAATTGATTTGTGATAAAAATTAATAACATAATCTATTCTAACCCAAAACAGGCAGTTTTGCCAACATAACTACTGTTGTATTCATAAGCAAAAGGACGCATGAAAAAACTTCTGTTTTTTCACACGCCCTTTTTGTTTTTCATCCACATCTGTATATAATCCATCTGCTCCTGGTCGGATATTTCCTGTGATCCGGGGTCGTTGCCGGCGGCAAGACAGCAGAAGAGCACAAATGCCTGCAGGCAGAAAAACACAATAAGTGCCACAATGATCAAAATCCTTACCCCCTTTCACTGAAACTGGAATATATTAATATAGAAACCTCTATCTGGAGTATATGCATGAACGAATCATTTTATACAGGAAAAGGAATCGGAGTGGCAATTCTTGACACGGGAATTTATCCGCATATAGATTTTGACAGTAGAATCTGTGCTTTTACAGATTTTATTTCACATAAAAAAATGCCTTATGATGACAATGGACATGGTACCTGTGTGGCGGGGATTCTTGCAGGAAGTGGAATGGCTTCTATGGGTAAATACAAGGGGATGGCGCCTGGCTGCAGGCTTGCAGTGCTGAAGGTATTGGATCGTTTTGGAAACGGAAATAAAGAAGATTTACTGCAGGCGTTTCGCTGGATTATTCAAAACAAAGAACGCTACAACCTTCGAATCGTTAATATTTCTGTAGGGACGACTTATCGGACGAGAAATGATCAGGATGTACTGGTACAGGGCGTGGAGCGGCTGTGGGATGAGGGACTGGTAGTGGTTGCGGCGGCCGGGAATCAGGGACCGGAGCCGGGAAGTGTGACAGCACCGGGATGCAGTAAAAAAATTATCACGGTCGGCTCAAGCGATATGCTGTCAGGGAAACGGGCAGTATCGGGGCGAGGACCAACGTTTGAATGCGTATGCAAGCCGGATCTTGTGGCACCGGGGCGACAGATCATGGCGTGTGCACCGGGAGCCGGAAACCTTTACAGCATGAAAAGTGGGACGTCGATGTCAACCCCGTTGGTGTCCGGCGCAATCGCACTTGCATTGGAAAAAGATTCTTTACTTTCAAACGTAGAGATCAAGATGATGCTGAGAGACAGCTGTGACGATATGGGGCTGCCGCGAAACCAGCAGGGCTGGGGAAAATTTAACTGCCGGAAGTTTCTTGCATTGTAGGATTTTCGACAGATATAGGGAAATTGCGGTATTGTATAAACAAAAATGCACGATTTTACCATAGTAAAGACTGAAAGTATTGACGGAAATCCTTTTTTCGGATAGAATAGTAGGAAAATCGTTATTGTTCACAGGTAGTATTCCGCGAGGTGTTTTGCCATGAATATGGCAAAATCCCGAGACATACGGGGCAAAATCCTATCACCGTAGGTGATTTGGAATGGATTTTGACCAAGTTGCTGTGAACGGAGTGAACAGTAACGGAAAATCGGTTACTGATAACAAGAACAGTAACAGAAAATCGGATAAAGCAAGGGAGACGTATTATGGAAAAAATTCAAATGACGACACCGTTGGTAGAAATGGATGGAGATGAGATGACCAGAATCCTCTGGAAAATGATCAAAGACGAACTTCTCCTTCCATTTATTGATCTGAACACAGAGTACTATGATCTTGGCCTGAATTATCGTAATGAAACAGATGATCAGGTTACGATCGATGCCGCAGAAGCAACGAAGAAGTATGGTGTTGCAGTTAAGTGCGCGACCATTACACCGAATCATGCACGTATGGATGAGTATGATCTGAAGAAAATGTACAAGAGCCCGAACGGTACGATTCGTGCGATTCTTGACGGAACCGTATTCCGCGCACCGATCGTTGTAAAAGGTATTGAACCATGTGTACGTAACTGGAAGAAACCGATCACACTTGCGCGTCATGCATATGGAGATATTTATAAGAATACAGAGATGTACATTGATAAACCGGGTAAAGTTGAACTGGTTTATACTTCTGAAGACGGTGAAGAAAAACGCTCCCTTGTACAGGAATTTAAAGCACCTGGAGTTGCGATGGGGATGCATAACATGACTGCATCCATCGAAAGCTTTGCAAGAAGCTGCTTCAACTATGCACTGGATACAAAACAGGATGTATGGTTTGGTGCGAAAGATACGATTTCAAAAACATATGATGCAAAATTCAAAGAAGTATTCCAGACTGTATTTGATACAGAATTTAAGGATAAATTTGAAGAAGCTGGGCTTACTTATTTCTACAGTCTGATCGATGATATCGTAGCACGTGTCATGAAAGCAGAAGGCGGTTTCATCTGGGCATGCAAGAACTATGACGGAGATGTTATGAGTGATATGGTTTCCTCTGCATTTGGTTCCCTTGCAATGATGACATCTGTTCTTGTTTCTCCGCAGGGTTATTATGAATATGAAGCAGCTCATGGAACTGTACAGAGACATTATTATCGCCATCTGGAAGGAAAAGAGACATCTACAAACTCTGTAGCAACAATCTTTGCATGGACTGGAGCTCTTCGTAAACGTGGTGAACTGGACGGCAATCAGAAACTTGCAGAGTTTGCTGACAAGCTGGAAAAAGCTACACTTTCTACAATTGAGAGTGGAAAGATGACAAAAGACCTTGCACTGATCACAACGATTGAGAATCCGACTGTACTGAACAGCCGTGACTTTATCCTTGCAATCAGAGAATCTCTGGAAAAAATGCTGTAAGAAAATACAAAAAGAGCCATTGTACCCGTATGAGATACAATGGCTCATATATTATGGGAGAACCGCAGTTACGCGAGTTCCTCCCATTTTTCATATAATTCTTCAAGTTCTTCCTGAATCTTGTCTTTTTCGCGGCTCAGTTCCGCACATCGACCGACATTTGTGCAGACATCCGGAAGGACGAGCGTGTCATCAATTTCTTTATCACGTGTTTCAAGTTCTTCGATACGTTTCTCAACTTTTTTAAGTTCGTTTTCCTGCTTACGTTTACGGGCCTGTTCTTCTTTCTGTTGCTGCCAGGTGAGTTTTCCTTCAGAAGGTGTTTCTTCCTTAATTTCTTCAGCAGCTTCCTGTGCAGATGGAGCATATTTCTCAGTCAGCTCTTCTTTTTTCTCCAGATAATAATCGTAATCGCCGATATAGTTGACAACGGACTGGTTCGTCAGATCCAGGATACGGGTTGCGGTCTGGTTGATGAAATAACGGTCATGAGAAACATACAGCACCGTGCCGGTATAGCTGTTCAGCGCTTCTTCAAGGATTTCCTTTGATGCAATATCCAAATGGTTGGTAGGTTCATCGAGAATCAGGAAGTTTGCTTCTGAGAGCATCAGTTTTGCGAGAGAAACACGTCCTCGTTCACCACCGGAGAGAGAGGAGATTACCTTAAATACATCATCTCCGGTAAAAAGAAATGCGGCGAGCATGTTACGAATCTGCGTTTCTGTCAGTGTTGGGTAAGTATCTGAAATCTCTTCAAAAATTGTTTTCTCTGCATGAAGTACATGGTGTTCCTGATCATAGTAACCAATCTGAACTTTTGCACCGAGGGAAAAAGTTCCGGCATCTGCTTCCAGAAGCCCGTTGAGAATCTTAAGCATTGTGGTCTTTCCGGTTCCGTTATTTCCAATCAGGGCAACGCGTTCGCCTCGTTTGATCTGGAAGGAAATATTGGAAAACAATTTCTGCTGAGGGAAGCTTTTTGCAAGTTCTTCTACGGTCAGAACATCATTTCCACTGACAACACGAGGTTCCAGAGAAAGACGCATCTGACTCTGAACTTCGATTGGCTTATCAATTCGCTGGAGCTTATTCAGCATCTTCTCGCGGCTTTCCGCACGCTTAATGGATTTTTCTCTGTTGAAAGATTTCAGTTTGACGATAACGGCTTCCTGATGTTTAATCTCACGCTGCTGGTTAAGGTATGCCTTATACTGGGCGTCACGAAGCTGTGCTTTCTTCTCTGCGTATGCGGAGTAGTTACCACTGTACATGCGAACCTGTCCGGCGTCAATTTCGATAACTTTAGTAACAACTTTGTCCAGAAAATAACGGTCATGCGATACGATGAAAACAGCTCCCGGATAGTTGAGAAGATAGGTTTCCAGCCAGGCGATGCTTTCCATGTCAAGATGGTTGGTAGGCTCATCGAGAAGGAGAATATCCGGTTTTGAGATCAGCAGCTTACCAAGTGCAACACGTGTTTTCTGGCCTCCGGAAAGAGTGGATACCTGTTTATTAAAATCTTCTTCTGTAAATCCAAGACCATTCAGGACGCCCATGAGTTCACTTTTGTATGCGTAGCCGTTTTCCAGTTCAAATTCATGGGTCAGACGTGTGTAGGAGTTCATCAGACGGTCAAGTTCTTCGCTGGAAGTATTTTTCATCTGAAGTTCCATGGCACGGAGACGGTCTTCCATATCGATGATATACTGCTTAGTGCTTAAGAGTTCTTCGTATACAGAACGATGTCCCTGTACATCCTGATACTGTGCAAGATATCCGATTCGTTTGTCTTTAGAGAGGACGACCTGCCCGGCGTCTGCATGGATTTCTTCCATTATAATGCGC
>CAVFJK010000065.1:9329-10360 GCA_963622815.1 Ruminococcus bicirculans (ex Wegman et al. 2014) | reverse complement strand
GTTCAGGATTGCATAACCTCCCATAAAACCGCCAATTAAAGTCATATTCAGGTGCAGCCTTCTCTCCAATGCTGCTTCATCCATTAAAATCATTCCTTTTCTTAGTACATAATTTTCTTATTTTATCGGCTTTAATTATAATCTTGCTAATATATATTGTACAATCGATATTTTATCTATATAATATAAATTGCTTTTATATTATACAATTTATATATGGAGGAAAACGCATTGACTTATCAAGACATACATACATTCCTTACCATTGCATCCAGTCCATCCCTTTCAAAAGCTGCAGAAAGCCTTTTTGTATCACAGCCGGCCCTCAGCCACCGTCTGTCTGCCCTGGAAGAAGAACTGGGAACAGAACTCATCATACGCCGTAAAGGAGCACGTACGCTTGAACTTACTGACGCAGGACATCGCTTTATTCCTATTGCACAGAAGTGGGAACAGTTGTGGATTGAAACCGGAAAGATTAAATTCGAACAACCATTCACACAGCTTCGAATCGTAAACGTAGACAGCCTGAATTTTTATTTTATGCCTCAGGTAATTGAGAGTTTCCTGAAAGAAAATCCAAAATGCAGTCTGCATATTAACACCATGCAGTCCAATCTTTCTTATAAATCACTGGAAAATAAAGAAGCGGATCTTGGTCTTATCACCAATCCCCACTTCTTTAAGAAAGTCCAGACAATTCCGCTCTTTGAAGAGCAGCTCGTATTTGTATGCCATAAAGATGCCCGTTATCAGGACGGACTGCTTCCATCTCAACTGAATAGCACTGATGAAATCTATATTCCGTGGAGCAATACATTTCTTATGTGGCACGATTACTGGTTCGGAAACGACCCGGAAGTCAAGGTTATGCTGGATAATATGGCATTATTGCGTCAGCTGCTTGACCTGAAGGATGCCTGGGCGATCATGCCCGCAACCCTTGCAAAAAAACTGGATGAGCAGGAAAACTGCCGAATTGTTTCCCTTGAGAATGGTCCGGAGTATCGAACCTGTTATGCAATCATGAA
>CAVFJK010000065.1:8696-9319 GCA_963622815.1 Ruminococcus bicirculans (ex Wegman et al. 2014) | reverse complement strand
ATGAATGACCAGAGAAATGCACATCCGCTTGTTACAGAATTCCTGCAGAAGCTTCTGAATACAGTGAGTAAAATTCCCGAAATCAGGCTTCTGGATCCTCAGTTTCATCAGAATCTGTAAAATCCTCATCATATTCTGCATCCGATGTTTCATCCGACTCATCGGATGTATCTTCATCAGAATCACTTACTGTACCATCTTTGATCCAGGAGCTTCTTTCCTGGATCTTTTGCATGATCCGGTCAGCTTCCTCACCTTCAGCAGGGGTTGGCTGGTAGTTGTTATAATCCGAATCTGAAGAAATGGAACACGGAATGATATTTGTAACATTATCATTCTTTACACCATTTTGATCAATCGTAAAGGTCTGCTGAAAGATCATAGTATCCATGTCACTCGGATATGCATTGCCACCAAAGCAGAAATTTCCGAGACTGTAGACAATATTCTTTCCTTTATATTCCTCAATTCCCTGGAGAACATGCGGATGATGGCCACAAACAAGATCTGCTCCTTCATCAATTGCAAGATGCCCCAGTGTTTTCTGATTCTCATCAGGAATTTCTTCTTTTTCATTTCCCCAGTGGAAGATCACTACAATCAACTGAGCACCTTCTTTTTTT
>CAVFJK010000065.1:4234-8686 GCA_963622815.1 Ruminococcus bicirculans (ex Wegman et al. 2014) | reverse complement strand
GCTTTTAATGTATCTTCATAGCTTTGGTCCCCATAATCGTGACTGTGATTGTTCGCCGTATTGACGGCTTCTATAGAGCCGGCGGTAAGAATACTTGCATACGAAGCCGGTGCTTTGAACGCAAACTGCTTGTCTTCACGCTCTTCAGATTCTGTCAGCGTACCCTCAAAATTTGCGATTGTCAGATCATCTGCTGAAAAAATATTTTTTACATTTTTCATAAAATAATCTGAACCGTAATTTTCATAATACACATTCAGACTGGTATCATAATCAAAAGTTTCGTCTGTACCGAGAG
Organism: Ruminococcus bicirculans (ex Wegman et al. 2014); assembly: GCA_963622815.1. GTDB lineage: Bacteria > Bacillota > Clostridia > Lachnospirales > Lachnospiraceae > Blautia_A. The sequence continues at coordinate 8,388 of CAVFJK010000065.1, read as the reverse complement.
TGCAGTCACCTACGACGCTGAGAGTCAGAGAAACCGGCGTCATTTCCGGCTTTGGAGTAACAGTAAGTGTACCTGCCTGTTCGCTGGCTTCTGCCTTATCAGAAGAAACCGCTTTTGCATTTTTTGAACCGCAGCCCTTAAAAAGTAAAAGAATCAACAGGAGTAGTAATGCACCAACTCCAATGCCGATATACAACATCCGCAATTGCCGCTCCCGGTAATATTTCGATTTTTTCATCACTTTTCTTTTTTTGTACTTTGGATGTCTGCCTGCCTGACCCATCATATTCTCCCTTCCCTGTTTGTCGTTATTTACAAAATTCGACAAATAATTCCATTTAAGAAGAGTATAAGAAGTTTGACAGATTTCGTCAATCACTTTAAGATAAACTACAGAAAAACTTATCCTTGTGCGTGTGATCAGACATCCGGCACTCCAGGGCATTCCATTTATTCTTGAAACACCAAATGATGATGCCGGATGGACAGAAGAGATACGTATGCTGAAAGAAGCCTTCTATAAATAAATGCAGAAGTTTTTATAAACGGACTTCGTTTTTTAATTCTGTTCCTGTTCGAAAAGCTTCTGCATTCTTAAGTGTTGTCTCTGCAATATTGGTCAGTGCCTCCTCTGTAAAGAATCCCTGGTGGGACGTTAATGCCACATTCGGAAAGGAGAGGAGGCGCTGTACAGTAGAGGTTTTTAAAATATACTCTGACATATCTTCATACACAAAATCAGATTCCTCTTCGTATACATCAAGTCCTACTGCAAAGAATTTATGGTCACGGATTCCTGCAATCAGATCTTCCGTACAGATCAGACCACCACGAGATGTGTTCACAAGAATTACGCCATCTTTCATCCGTGAAATGGATTCTCTGTTTATCATGTGATGTGTCTCAGGTGTGAGAGGACAGTGCAGACTGATCAGATCACTGGATGCCAGAAGCTGATCCAGCGATACATAATTAAGCCCTGATTCCTTATTGGGATACAGGTCATACGCAAGAATCTTCATGCCAAATCCTTTACAGATCCGGACCATTGCAAGGCCAATCTTTCCGGTTCCCACGATTCCGGCAGTCTTTTCATACAGATTCACTCCCATAAGACCATTCAACGAAAAATTGTTTTCACGACATTTAATATAAGCTTTATGCATATGACGATTTGCTGTCAGTACCAGTGCCATAGCATGTTCTGCAACTGCCTCCGGGGAATATCCCGGAACACGCAAAACTTTAATGTTGCTTTCTTTTGCTTTAATAAGATCTACATTATTGTATCCTGCACAGCGCATCAAAATCAGTCGAATGCCCTGATGCCGCAGCTCTTCGATAACTTCTGTTCCCAGGTCAGCATTGACAAATGCACAGATTCCATCGTACCCGGCTGCAAGAGAAGCAGTTTCTTTATACAAATTTGATTCAATAAATGTAAATTCAATATCCGGATACTCAGGTTTAAATCTGTCAAAAAAATGCTGGTCATAATCCTTTGTGTCATAAAATAAAATTTTCATAGAGCCCTCCTGTAAATTCTGTCGGAATCATTTCATATATAATTTCAGATTCTGTTAGTAGAGTGTCTCTATAAACAAAAGCCTATGCATATAATTAAAGCAAAAATAAAAAACCTGTCATTTCACACTTCCATGCAAAAGACAGGTTCGTTTTTAATATTCTATATAAGTGCAATCATTTATTTTTATCTACTTCCGGCGAGACTGTAAAGATCCTGATAGAATTCAGGATAAGAAATCTTTACGCAGTCACCATTCAGGATGTCCAGAGAGCCGTCACAAATCGTACCTGCAACAGCAAAGGACATTGCCACACGATGATCCAGATGAGAATCTATTGTTGATCCATGAAGCGGTTTTCCTCCATGAATGATCATTCCGTCATCCGTACCTTCGATATCTGCTCCCATACGTTTCAGATTTTCTACCATAACTGCAATACGGTCAGATTCTTTCACTTTCAGTTCCTGTGCATCGCGGATGATTGTTGTTCCCTCTGCAAAAGCAGCCATAACTGCGATCATCGGGATTTCATCGATCAGTGTAGGAATGATTGCGCCTTCAACGGTTGTTCCTTTAAGACTGCTGGTACGAATCAGAAGATCCGCAGTCGGCTCTCCCTCTGTACGCTGATTCAGAAGAGTGATGTCAGCACCCATATCCATACATACTTTCAGCATACCGGCTCTGGTAGGATTGATACCGACATTTTTCAGAAGGATCTCACTTCCCGGAGTCAGAAGTCCTGCAGCGATAAAATATGCTGCCGAAGAGATATCACCAGGTACTTTTACATCTCTGCCTTCCAGTACAGGTTCCGGCAGGATAGAAGCAGTCGTTCCTTCTGAGGTAACATTTGCTCCAAAATAATTCAGCATGATCTCTGTATGATTACGGGACAGAAATGGTTCAGTCACGCTGGTCACGCCATCTGCATACATACCGGCCAGAAGAACGCAGGATTTTACCTGTGCAGATGCAACCGGTGAATCATAATGAATCGCATGAAGTTCCTTGCCATGAATCAGAAGAGGAGCACAGCCATTATCTTTCTTGCTCGTAATATCGGCTCCCATGGCAGTGAGTGGTGTCATAATACGCTTCATCGGACGGGTACGGATAGAATCATCGCCATCCAGATCAGAAGTAAATTTCTGTCCGGCAAGGATACCGGAGATCAGACGGGTAGTCGTTCCACTGTTTCCGACATCCAGAATTTCATTCGGAGCACTAAGTCCTTGAAGACCTTTTCCGTGCACCAGGATCTCGGAACCGTTTCGGTCAATCTCAATTCCCATTTTACAGAAACAGGAGATCGTTGAGAGACAGTCCGCACCTTCCAGAAAATGCGAGATACGTGTTGTTCCTTTTGCAAGAGAACCAAACATGACTGCTCTGTGGGAGATAGATTTATCACCTGGTACAGTTAAAGTTCCTTTTAAATTTTTCTGTTTTCTGATTTCCATACGATTACCTACCGTTCATATACTATATAATTACGTTTTTTCAAAAGTGCACAGCCTTTTTCCATTGCATTCTGCTCATAAAACTCGATTTTAAGAACACCCTGTTCAAATTCACGGTTATGAATGATTCCAATGTTCTTAATGCTGATTCCTTCCATTGCAAGAATTGTAGCAATAGTAGCAATTCCACCCGCTTCATCAACAATATCGATATAAAGCACGTAGGTCTTATTGATCAGACCGGAAGAAGTTGCGTCAATAGAATCACGGTAATCTCTGGATCTTGCAAACATATCGTAAAGATTTTCTGATTCCTGATTGTCGATCGAACAACGGATCTGAATCAGCATACGAATATATTCGTCAAGAACAGAAGAAATATTCTCATGATTTTCGATACAGATCTGTTCCCACATCACAGGAGAAGAGGACGCAATTCTTGTAATATCGCGAAAACCTCCGGCTGCGATCGTCTTCATATATTCTGCCTCGTTATCCAGTTTATTGACCAGATTTACAAGAGAAGACGCAATGATATGCGGCAGGTGGCTGACGCCTGCAGTGATAAAATCATGTTCTTCTGCTGTCAGGACCATCGGAATAGAACCAAGTGAATCAATCAGTTCCGAAAACTCTGTAAGCTTTTCGAGTGGAACCTCGCCGCCCGGTGTCAGAATATAATATGCATTTTCAAGCAGATGATCTGAGGAATGCTCAAATCCGGACTGCTCAGATCCTGCCATCGGATGTCCTCCGATAAAACAGTGATCCATGCCAAGTTCTTCGACTGCTTTGTGGATTGGTCCTTTCACACTTCCTGCATCAGTAATGATACAGTCGTCAGAAATCACATCTTTCAAATATTTCAGATATTCTATATTGTATTCTACCGGTGCACAGAGAAAGATATAATCGCAGGTACGGTATCGTTCATCCTTTTCTTCCAGTACAGCATCGATCGCATTGCAGTTTAATGCAGCTGCCAGAGTTTCTTTGTGTTTTGCGTATGCCAGAATATGATAGTCTGGATGAAATTTTCGGATCGTTTTTGCGATAGATCCTCCGATCAGGCCAAGCCCGATAAAACCAATGGTTTTCATGATGTTTGATGTCCTTTCCAAGTTAAACTATGTTCTTATTTTAAAAGAATATACTATAAATG
>CAVFJK010000065.1:0-4224 GCA_963622815.1 Ruminococcus bicirculans (ex Wegman et al. 2014) | reverse complement strand
AATCGGTAAATTCGTTAATAATTTACACAATTCGAACAAAAAATGTTGTTAAAATTATATAAAATACTTGAAAAGTGCGAGATATTTTAGTAGAATATGAACATATTAGACAAACAGGGAGGTATTACATATGGACGTTTATAGAACTGACCGAATCCGCAATGTGGTTCTTTTAGGACATGGGGGATCCGGAAAGACCACATTAGCAGAGGCAATGGCTTATCTGGCAGGAATGACTAACCGCCTTGGCAGAGTAGAGGATGGAAATACCGTTAGTGATTTTGATAAAGAAGAGATCAAAAGACATTTTTCTGTTTCGACTACTTTGATTCCGGTACCGTGGGATAAAGTAAAAGTTAATGTGCTTGATACACCGGGATATTTTGATTTTGTGGGTGAAGTAGAGGAAGCTGTCAGTGCAGCAGATGCAGCGATCATCGTTGTTTCAGGTAAGACAGGTGTACAGGTCGGTACACAGAAAGCCTGGAATCTCTGCGAGAAATATAAACTGCCACGTATGTTCTTCGTAACAGACATGGATGTGGATGACGTCAGTTATCGAAAAGTAGTAGAGGATCTGACTGAATTATATGGCAAAAAGATTGCACCTCTTCACTTCCCGATCCGTGAAGACGGTAAATTCGTAGGATATGTCAATGTCGTTAAACAGGCAGGTCGTAAATACATTGACAAAGCAGGAAAAGAACCTTGCGATGTTCCGGAATATCTGAATGAATATCTTGAAAAATACCATGATATCCTTATGGAATCTGTAGCAGAGACCAGCGAAGAATTTATGGACCGTTACTTCGAAGGCGATGAATTCTCCGTAACAGAAGTTTCTGCAGCTCTTGCAACGAACGTACAGGATGCAAGCATCGTTCCGGTATGCATGGGATCCCCGATCAACCTTCGTGGCGTATCCAATCTTCTGGATGATATCTGCGGATATTTCCCGAGCCCGGATAAACGTTCCTGCAACGGTATCTCACAGAAGACTAATGAGATTTTTAAAGCAAATTATGACTTCGCAAAAACAAAATCTGCATATGTATGGAAGACGATCGTAGATCCATTCCTCGGAAAATATTCTCTCATTAAAGTTGCATCCGGTGTAATCAAATCCGATGATACACTCCTTAACGTAGAAAAAGGAGAGGAAGAGCGTCTGAATAAACTGTATGTACTGGAAGGCTCAAAACCGATCGAAGTTCCGGAACTTCATGCAGGTGATATCGGTGCCATTGCAAAACTGGCAAGCGTACAGACCGGCGACAGCCTTGCTGCCAAAGCAGCACCTGTTCTTTATCCGAAGGCTGTGATCTCTACACCATATACTTATAAGAGATATAAAGCAGTCAAGAAAGGTGACGAAGATAAGATCGCACAGTCACTTGCAAAGATGGCAAGCGAAGATAAGACACTCCGCGTAGTAAATGATTCTGCAAACAGACAGACGCTCCTTTATGGAATGGGAGATCAGCATCTTGATATTATCGTCAGCAAGCTGAAAGAACGTTATAAAGTAGAAATTGAACTTTCCAAGCCAAAGGTTGCATTCCGCGAGACGATCCGTAAGAATTCCGATGTGGAAGGTAAACATAAGAAACAGTCCGGCGGACATGGACAGTACGGACATGTTAAGATGCGTTTTGAGCCATCCGGTGATCTGGAAACTCCATACGTATTTGAGCAGGTAGTCGTTGGTGGTGCAGTACCGAAGAACTATTTCCCGGCAGTTGAAAAAGGTCTGCAGGAATGTGTTCAGAAAGGACCTCTGGCTGCATATCCGGTAGTTGGTGTAAAGGCTACTCTTTACGACGGTTCCTACCATCCGGTAGATTCCTCTGAAATGGCATTCAAGATGGCTACAATCCTTGCCTTCAAGAAAGGCTTTATGGATGCGTCTCCGGTACTCCTGGAGCCAATCGTTTCCATGAAGATCACAGTTCCGGATAAATACACCGGTGATGTAATGGGCGATCTTAATAAACGTCGTGGCCGTGTTCTCGGAATGAATCCGGATCACGAAGGCAATACCATCATCGAAGCAGATGTTCCACAGCTTGAGATTTATGGCTATTCTACAACCCTTCGTTCCATGACCGGCGGAAGCGGAGATTTCTCTTATGAATTTGCACGTTATGAGCAGGCTCCGAACGATATCCAGGCAAAAGAGATCGAAGCCAGAGCAAGCAAACTGGATGCAGCAGAATAATCTGTATTTATAAAATCAAAGTGTTAAAAAGCCCTTCACTTTAAAATGGAGGGCTTTTTATATTCTATTTCAGCTTTCAATATAGACCGCTTCAGTACCGCAACAGAAGCCATTGACAAACGGGGCGTATTGAATTAAAATCAATTGTTAGATAACAATGTTGGAGGAAACATAGAAATGAAATACTTGTTTAAAAAGATTGAGCCTAAGTGGCAGGCAAAATGGGAAGAAAGCAAAGTCTTCGAAGCCAAAGACAACAGTGATAAACCTAAGTTCTATGGCCTGGTAGAGTTTCCATATCCAAGCGGTGCAGGTATGCATGTCGGACACATTAAAGCATACTCAAGCCTTGAGGTTATTTCCAGAAAACGTCGTATGGAAGGATATAATGTACTTTTCCCGATCGGATTTGATGCATTTGGTCTTCCTACTGAAAACTATGCAGTAAAGACAGGAACACATCCACGTATCATCACAGATGAAAACATTAAGAAATTCTCCAACCAGTTAAAGAAAGTTGGATTTTCTTTTGACTGGAACCGTGTGATCGATACGACAGATGAAGACTACTATAAATGGACGCAGTGGATCTTCCTCAAAATGTTCGAGAAAGGCCTTGTTTTCAGAGACAGAACTCTCGTAAACTACTGCCCGCATTGTAAAGTTGTACTTTCCAACGAGGACAGCCAGGGTGGTAAATGTGATATCTGCCACAGCGAAGTTGTACAGAAATCCAAAGATGTATGGTATCTGCGCATCACCCAGTATGCAGATAAACTTCTGGAAGGTCTGAAAGATGTTGACTATCCGGATAACGTAAAACAGCAGCAGATTCACTGGATCGGTAAATCAAAAGGTGCATTTGTAAACTTTGATATTGACGGAATCGATGAGAAACTTGAAATCTATACAACCAGACCGGATACCCTGTTTGGTGTTACTTTCATGGTAATCGCTCCGGAACATCCGATTATCGATAAATATAAAGACAAAGTCACAAACATGGATGAGATCACTGCATACCGTAATGAGTGTGCAAAGAAAACTGAGTTCGAGAGAACACAGCTTGTTAAAGATAAGACCGGTGTACGCATCCAGGGACTGGAAGGTATCAACCCTGTAAACGGTAAGAAGATCCCGATCTACATTGCAGACTATGTAATGATGGGTTATGGTACAGGCGCGATCATGGCAGTACCGGCTCATGACCAGCGTGACTATGATTTCGCAAAGAAATTCGGCATCGATATTATCGAAGTTATCAAGGGTGGAGACATCTCCAAAGAAGCCTATACAGGCGACGGCGAGATGATCAATTCCGAATTCCTCAACGGCTACACCAAGAAAAAAGATTCTATCGAGCGTATGCTGGAAGAACTTGAGAAGAAGGGCATCGGTAAAGCCGGTGTTCAGTATAAGATGAAAGACTGGGCATTCAACCGTCAGAGATACTGGGGTGAGCCGATCCCGCTTATCCATTGTCCAAACTGCGGTGTCGTAGCTGTTCCGGAAGAAGAACTTCCGCTTCGTCTGCCGGATGTTAAGGATTTCGAACCAGGTGAGGATGGACAGTCACCACTTGCAAAGATCGATTCCTTCGTAAACTGCACCTGCCCGAAATGTGGTGCTGCAGCAAAACGCGAAACAGACACCATGCCTCAGTGGGCTGGATCTTCCTGGTATTTCTTAAGATATACCGATCCGCACAATACACAGGCACTGGCTGATATGGATAAACTGAAATACTGGATGCCGGTTGACTGGTACAACGGTGGTATGGAACACGTTACCAGACATATGATCTACTCCAGATTCTGGCATCATTTCCTGTATGATCTGGGTGTTGTTAATACACCGGAACCATACGCAAAACGTTCTATCCAGGGACTGATCCTCGGACCGGACGGAGATAAGATGAGTAAATCCAAAGGAAACGTTGTCGATCCGCTTGACATCGTAGAAGAATATGGTGCAGACACCCTTCGTACTTATGTACTGTTCATGGG
>CAVFJK010000064.1:7682-10175 GCA_963622815.1 Ruminococcus bicirculans (ex Wegman et al. 2014) | reverse complement strand
CTGTTCCATGTATCCAGGAGATTTTACATATACTGGACATTTTATTGTTCTGTCAGGGTTTGATTCTGAGGAAAACATCATAGTTCATGATCCTAACAGTTACATAAAAAGCAGGAAACATTGGAGTCTGAAAAAACTGTTGCCTCAGATACGCGCACTTTGGTCTTATAGTGAAAGTTGCAATGATCAAGCTGAAAATCCAGAATAGTTTTTTATTCTTCTTCCAGATAAATCTGGAAGACATCGTAATTCTGTTGTGGTAATGGAAGCTTCTCCATCCAGCTGACTCCGATAATTTTTTCTCGGAGCCAACTCCTTCAGCTTCACAATATCGGATGCCCCATTTGCATACATATCTGTGTAAGCCACTGACACACAGGCTTCACTATTCCCGGCATTCTTTTTAAAAATTTTATAAACAGGCATCTAAAACAAATCCAGCATATTGTCAAGATATATCCTCTCTCTGACATGTATCTGATACTGTGGTTTGGTCATATAATAAAGCAGGAATTCCAGTATAAGAGCACTTCCAAGTCCTCTGCCTTCTATTTTATAATTGCTGAACCCCATTGGCAAATAGGTGTTTTTTATATCATTTATTCCGATGAATCCAGGATTTTCCATTGCCTTTGAAAAAAGATATCCCTGTTTCGAATCAGGAGCTGTGCAATAATATTCTGCACAATTCTCACCGAGATTTTTGCGGCTTACTGTCTCATAGCATTTTTTTCTGCTCCTGCATTCGAACCAACAGCACTCATTACACAAAAATTCTACTTTATCTTTTTGTGTCTGTGATAATATTTTCAGCCTGTCAAATGTCCTGTTCAGTCTGAAATCCGGCACCACATAGAGAAAATCATGTCTGTTCAGCTCATCCTCAAATTGCTCAAATTCTGTCAGGACTTTAGTAGTTGAAGACACAAAATAAAACCCCGCATAATTGTCTTTCAGATAATCGAGCAAAAGATCCGAATGGACGATTATCCCATTTTTGTGATTTCCCATCCTGTCCTTATCATTATTAAATATCCTGCACAACTCATTACATCTTCTATCTGTAAGATGCTCCTTTGTCAGCCTCGAATTACTGAAAGTGAGTCTCGCAGATATACCATATTCCCGCATAAGCTCCAGCACTTCATGAGGATCGTGCTCACCGAATCCCACACGGCCTCCACCCCATATACAGTCTGCCGGTGCACCATATATCGAGCCTATTCCGCACCAGTCATAGAAATATTCCCTGTGTTCACGGTACAGAGCCAAAAATTGGCGATATAATTCATAAAATTCGAATAACCCAGGAAGATGATAATACGCTTTCATTTTGACTCCCTTACTTTGTTTTAAAATTCACACTTTTTCTTCTGATATGTTTACTTTAAATCCTCCAGAATCGATTTTCCAATCGCACCTTCCGGCATTTCTACCCCAAAGTTTTCTGCAACTGATGCACCGATCACGGCAAATGTATCCTGATTTTCAATAGCTCCGGTTTCTTTCATCTTCTTTGAATATGCAATAAACGGTACATATTCTCTGGTATGATCCGTTCCGGTATAAGTCGGATCATTTCCATGGTCTGCTGTCAGGATCAGGAGGTCATCTTCTCTCAGTTCATTCAGGAGAGTTCCAAGACCCTTATCAAATTTCTCGATTTCATGTCCATATCCTTCCGGATTTCTTCTGTGTCCCCACAGTGCATCAAAGTCAACCAGATTGACAAAACAGAGGCCGTGGAAATCTTCTTTGCAGATTTCAATTGTCTGCTGCATGCCATGCACAGAACTGTCAGAATGATAGGTCTGTGTAATTCCTTCCCCACAGAAAATATCATTGATCTTGCCGACTCCGATCACATCAAGTCCGGCATCTTTTAACACATTCAGCACAGTTCTGCCTGTCGGTTTCAGTGCATAGTCATGACGATTGCTGGTTCTCTTGAATTCTCCTTTTTTCTTTCCGATATAAGGTCTTGCAATAACACGTCCGACTCTCCACTCATCCTTCATCGTCAGCTCTCTGGCAATCTCACAGCAGCGATACAGATTTTTAAGGTCAAATGTCTCTTCATTTCCACAGATCTGCATTACAGAATCCGCAGAAGTATAAACGATCATCGCACCCGTATTGATTTCTTCTTCGCCAAGTTCTTCGATGATCTCCGTACCACTGGCACTCTTATTTCCAATCACACGCTTGCCACATCTCTTCTCCAGCTCATCGATCAGTTCCTTCGGAAATCCTGTCTCTGTAAAAGTAATAAACGGCTTCTGTGTGTAAATCCCCATCATTTCCCAGTGTCCGGTCATTGTATCCTTACCGTTACTGGTCTCACCGATTCTCATATAACGGCCAATCGGCTTCTCCACGCCTTCCATCGTGCCGCCTTTATGCAGATTCAACATTCCAAGTTTCTGGAGATTCGGAATATCCATAGCTCCCATCTTATCCAGAATATGTCCAAATGTATCTACACCCTTGTCG
>CAVFJK010000064.1:3608-7672 GCA_963622815.1 Ruminococcus bicirculans (ex Wegman et al. 2014) | reverse complement strand
CAAATTTCTCAGAATCCGGCATTGCACCGATTCCAAGTGAATCCAGAACGATCACAAATACTCTCTTATAAGTTTCCATAAGCATTCCTTTCTGCCTGTACGCATCAGGCGAATATTTCATTCATTTATGCCAGATTCGCCGGTCCAAATCCAAGTGGAAGAAGTTCCTTCAAAGTAAAGACATCGTATTTATCTTTGCTGACTGCCAGAATGATCTGGAACGTCTCCGGATCACAAAACTCCATCATAACCTGTCTGCACACACCACACGGTGCTGCATACTCTTTAAGAACGCTATCCTTACCGCCTACGATACAGATGGCTTTAAATTCTTTTACCCCTTCACTGACTGCCTTAAAAAAAGCAGTTCTTTCCGCACAGTTTGTCGGCGTGTACGCCGCATTTTCAATGTTGCATCCTGTATAGTAAGTTTCATTCTTTGCCAGAAGCACCGCCCCCACATGAAAATGTGAATACGGTACATACGAGTAATCCAGCTGTTTGATTGCCAGATTAATCATTTCTTCAATCTGTTTTTTCTCCATGATTCTGCCTGCCTTTCCAAGTCGTATACTGCAAATTCTTTCTCATACAACTGCACCTCATTTTTTCTGATCCTTCTGAATCAGTTCACGAATCGCCTGTACTGCCACCTGAACAGCTTTATCAGTATCATGCACAACCGGATTTTCCAGTCCAAGTTTTTCTCTTTCCTGATTCGCAAGCACCAGGAAGCAGGCACCTACACGCACTCTTAAATAGTTACCCACAATAAACAAAGCTGCTGATTCCATTTCGGAAGCAAGACATCCCATCCGTTTCCATGCTTCCCATTTATTCATCAATTCATAGCTGACCGGCTTTACTTCCGGCTCATGCTGTCCATAGAAGGAATCCTTACTCTGTACAACACCTGTATGGAATTCACAGCCTTCCTTTTTTGCACCTTCTACAAGAGCATTGATCACATCTAATGTTGCTACCGCCGGAAACTCAATCGGTGCATACTCTTTACTGGTTCCCTCCATACGGATCGCACCGGTTGCGACTACAATATCTCCACTTTTAACATCGGTCTGCATGCCACCACAGGTTCCGATACGGACAAACGTGTCTGCGCCACAACGATAAAGTTCTTCCAGTGCAATCGCCGCAGATGGTCCACCGATGCCGGTTGAAGTGACACTTACTTTTACCCCATCCAGTGTTCCGGTATAGGTTACAAATTCTCTGTTATCTGCTATCAGCACCGGATCATCAAAATATTGTGCAATCTTTTTGCAGCGCTTCGGATCTCCCGGTAAGATCACATAACGGCCGACTTCGCCCTTCGCTACCTGAATATGATACAGTTTATTTGAATCTTCTGAATAGTTTTTCATGTAAATCCCCTCCGTTTCCGCCTTCTGGCTTCCTGGAAATAGTACCCTTTTATTATAACTGAATCATACCATATTCATGCCATAAAGAGTACTGATCTTTATAAATTTTCAAGTCATTGTTCTCAACAATATTCTCAGATTCTATCGTCTTTATTATAGTGTTAAGGTCTTGTTTTTTTTATAAAGATATAGTACAATTCTACGTGGACTGATATGAATATACCAGTTCATTTACGAATGATATTATATGATATGATATGTCCTGTTAGTTTAATGGATAGAACGGGCGCCTCCTAAGCGTCTGATGTGGGTTCGATTCCCGCACGGGACGGTATTACAAAAGCGGAATGTATTAGAAGTTTCTAATATGATTTCCGCTTTTTGTTTTCTCAAAGTATTAATTTGACCATTTATGCATTTTTTATATTTGCTCTCAAAATCATTTTGCTATTATAAAGTTAATTTTTTCCAGATCATCAGAATCCAGTATCTCCAGCAACCGAAAAACCGGCCCCGTCGGATGCGTTCTTCCCCCTTCCCATGCTTCAACAGTTTTTTTGGATACTCCCATATACGAAGCAAATACACTTTGCGTCATTCCTGCCTTCATTCGGATTTCTCGAATCTCAACATTAGAATATTCCCTGACTGGTGAAATCGTATATGTCTTAATCCGTGCAGTACCCTGCCCTTTTTCATAGGCAATCGCTTCCTGTAATCCTTGTTTCAAATCGTCAAACAATGTACTCATAAAAATCAACTCCTATTCTTGGCAGCCTCACTTTTTAAAGATTTTACCAATTTTTTAAGCACACTTTTCTCTTCTGTAGAAAGATTTTCCTGTTCCTTTTTCTCAAACGCTGTAATCAAATAAATCACTTCATACTCTGCAAAATCTGTATAACAAATCCTTACACTTCCACTTTTCCTCTATTTTCCAGAGGAAATCGAACTTTACGAATTCCACCAGTCCCTTCCATAACAGGACCAGATTCAGGATCTTTTAATAACATTATTTGCAAAGAACGTAATTCTATATCGTTGAGACCAATTTCTTTCCAGCGTTTTGTAAAAAGCGGAACTTCTATAAAAGTTCTCGTCATTAGTATCAACCTTTCTGCTATTTATACTATATATAATACACCCTATATTATAGGGTGTCGACAAAATTCCAAATGTCAAAAAAGGAATTACATCCGTACTCAAACAGATGCAATTCCTTTTTATTAATCATTTTTTATTTCGCAATAAACAGCACTCCCAGGGTTCCCGGGCCGCAGTGACTGGATATTACGCCGCCGGTGCGGGTCTCAAGGATTTCCTGAAAAATCCCCAGTCCCTGCAAATATGTCAGAGTATCCACCACAAAGCTTGCCCGCACTTTTGGTTTCAGTTCCTCTATCACGGCAGTAATCTCCGCAGCACTCTTGCCTGCCTGTGCCATAACCGCTGCTTCGATAACCAGAAGTCCGATCCCCGTAGAAAGATTCGCCGAATCAATCACTGTTACGAGATCTGCTGCCTCCAGTTCTTCTGCTGCCAGGCGCATGACATTACCGGAAGTTGACATACTTGAAGAAATGGAAAAACAGATAACTTCTCTTTGCTGTTCAACATACGGACGCAATATTTCTATCGCATCCGCCAGAGATGGAGCAGAAGTCTTCGGGGTAGTCTTATGTTCATCCGACCATGCCAAAATCTCATCGGGAGTTATATCTTTACCGTATTGAATAGAAGTATATCATAAGTTATACATAAATATAATACACTATCCAGCACAAGCAATTTCTTTTTCCCGGTACTAATTTGACAAATTTTAAAATATTAATTATTATAAAAGGAGTAACCAAATTGGTTACAAATTTTTATTGACTAACCAAATTGGTTATAGGAGATTATATATGTCTATTGCTGTAAAAGAACTAAGAGAATCTACTGGATTGACACAAAAAGAATTTTCAACAATGTACAATATTCCTCTTAGCACCCTAAGAAAATGGGAACAGGGAGAGGCTTCGCCAGCACCTTACGTCCTGACTTTGCTCGCAAGAACACTTCCTAGTACAAATTCTTCTTTAAAAAAAATAAAAGCCCGAAACGGACGCGTATTTTATTATGATTTAAATCAAAAAATGGTATCAGATGCATATGGAAATCAAATTCTGATTCAAGAAAATCTTACAGAAATTAAAGAACAAAACCTCGCACTTTATCTTTCTGATTTATTTGATGGATTTTACGCTATTCGCGATAAGTTCAATAGCGATTGTAAATATGATAAAGAAGAAGATATCCTGTGGAGTTAATAAAAACGAGGGAGGATAAATGTATGGCAAAAGTATCAAAAGAATATTTTTTGATGCATAAGGATATAAAAGTGTGTCTAATGGAAATTTCCGATGACGGAATATTGGGCCGGGTACGTTATAACGAAAAAGCTGCTGCACATTTTCCACTAGGTGGTCAAATGAATAATATGAAATTTCATGAATGGTGGAGAGACCGTGCAATTCCCAAGACTCGTCATGGTGCCAAAAGTGCTCTTCAAAAGCTTGGCTATGTTTCCACAAACAGTGCTCTTCTCAATAATCTGGCACTAAGCTTGTCCGATTGTTACTGGATTCTTCCAAGAGGAGAATCTTTAAAATGGGAAGATACTAATTTATTTACAAATGATTT
>CAVFJK010000064.1:0-3510 GCA_963622815.1 Ruminococcus bicirculans (ex Wegman et al. 2014) | reverse complement strand
TTGGTGAAATCACAATAAACCAAGACGCAATCATTGATATCAGAAAAGAAACAAAATTTAATTGTGCAACTTCCCAGGGAGAATTGCAGAAAAAATGGTGCATTTCTTCAGATGGAAGACGCTATATGATCAAAGGTAATTATGGACATTCTTATCAACAAAGCCTGAATGAAATATTTGCCTCAACCTTACATGCACAACAGGGATGGAGCGAATATACTCCATATTATCTGGTAAAAGTACAGGTAGATGGTAACCGGGAAGGTCTTGGCTGTATGTGTTATGATTTCTGTAGTGAAAATATTGAGTGTATCAGCGCATGGGAGTTGCTTCAGACCATCAAAACACGCCAAAATGAATCACTTTATTATCCGTTAAAAAAAGTTTGCATTCGTCTTGGAATGTCTGAACAGTATTTTTCCAATTTCATGGATTATCAGATTATGACCGATTATCTGCTTAGTAACACTGATCGACATATGAATAATATTGCAATTATGAGAAATCCAGATACATTAGAGGTTTTAGGATTTGCACCCATTTATGATTCAGGAAATTCTATGTTTTATAATATCCCATACCAACAGTTGACTTCCATAAAAATCAACGAAATAAAAACACATTCTTTTATTGAGAAAGAAAGCAAACTTTTACAATATGTTCAAAACAGAGATATCATTGATCTTGATAAAGCAGAAATGGATTTCTCTTTATATGAAAAAGATGTACTGGAAAACCATATCAGAATCCCTCAACTCAGAAATTTATATGAGAAAAAAAGAGAAAAACTCAGAGCGTTTCAAAAAGGAAAAGACATATGGAAAAATGAACGATGGTCATCCTGATTACTCTCAAACGCGGAATATATCCCTTAAAACTCTGATATATTCCGCTTCTATTGATCATACAAATGCTTCTAGAATTCCTTTTTATTAATCATTTTTTATTTCGCAATAAACAGCACTCCCAGTGTCCCCGGCCCGCAGTGGCTGGAAATTACGCCGCCGGCGCGAGTCTCAAGGATTTCCTGGAAAATCCCCAACCCCTGCAGATATGTGCGTACTTCCTCAACAACCGCTCTGTCGCAGCCGGAATGTGTAATAAACACCCTGTCCGGGCGGGCGTTTTTCAAATTTTCTTCCATATCTTTGACATAAGAGATAATTACAGATTTCAGCTTCCCGCGATATTTCTTAGAGGCATCCATGGCTCCGTTTTCTACAACGATCTTCGGATGCAGTCTCAATACACTCCCTGCCATAGCAGCAGCTGCATTGCATCTTCCGCCACGGTACAGATACGTCAGCGTATCTACCACAAAACTTGCCCGTACTTTCGGTTTCAATTCCTCTATCACAGAAGTAATCTCCGCAGCACTCTTGCCTGCCTGCGCCATCACCGCCGCCTCGATAACGAGCAGTCCGATTCCCGTGGAAAGATTCGCCGAATCAATCACTGTTACAAGATCTGCGGCCTCCAGTTCTTCTGCGGCCAAACGCATCACATTACCGGACGTGGACATACTCGAAGAAATGGAAAAACAGATAACTTCCCTTTTCTGTTCAACATACGGACGCAATATTTCTATCGCATCCGCCAGAGACGGAGCAGAAGTTTTCGGCGTAGTCTTATGTTCATCCGACCATGCAAAAATCTCATCGGGAGTTATATCTTTACCATCTCTATATTCCCTTTCTCCAAGAAGAATATGAAGCGGTAATATATCAATCTCATATCTTTTCACCAGCTCCGGCGAAAGGTCACATGTACTGTCTGAAATTATTTTGACCATTATCATTTACCTCCTGCATTCTACAGGCCTGTCCGATAGATTTCGCTGATCGTGGCCTGTGCACGTTCCGATTCCTTTTTCTTCATAATCTGATCTCTCTCACTTAAGATTGCGATCATTTCATCCACCACAACTTCTACTCTGGGTGTTTCTGTCATCCGATACAGATATCCAAGCATGCGTGTGGCCGTGTAGTCTGTATTCAAATACTTATATGCAATTTCTGAACACAGGTCCTTCGGATAGCCTTTTTCCAGAAGAACCTTATATAATTCATTCGCTCTCTCTGACGCCATATTTGCCCCTCTGTTCCATTTTTATATGTCTATCGACATTTTATTCAGCCGCATCATTCAACGCGTCGTATGCGTCTTCCAGGGCATCCAGTGCCTCTGTCAGAAGATCCAGCTTATCACTGCTCTCATCCTCTGCTTCATACTCATCAATCACATCCACAAGTGCATCCTTTATCTCTTCCATAGAAGTAATTACACTTTTCAGTTTATTCTCTTTTGAAGAAGGCGCTGTAATATCCACCACTTTACTCATGACAATACCTCCAGATAATCATTTCTTACTACGGTACGCTTCTGCTTCCCAATGTGTGATGAAGTATGTAATATCATCCGTCATCTGTAATGCACCGCCAAAACTTTCCGCATATACGGCAAGTTTAACAGCATCCTTTACCAGAAGCTGTGCTTTTGCAGCTTTTCCTTTGTCATCTTCCATGATAAAGGCACCAACCCCCTGTACCAGAATCAGTCTTGGTTCTTTATCATTTTCTTTCATGAACATATCCAGATCATTTTTTGCCTGGTCAATCTTTTCTACAAATAATGGATATGGTCCACAATATACAATATGATCCGGTGTGAACGGTTTCAGTAATGGTGCAGCAGCAGTTTTATCTTTTACAAAGTTATCCATTTCTGCAACTGGTACAACTTCTACTGCATGTCCCAGCAATTCAGAAAGTTTCTGCGCTGCCTGCTCTTTTTCAGCTGTAACCGCATCACTTACATCAGCTGTTCTTTTTACCTGTTTCTCTAATTTACTGATAACGCCATCAAATAAAATGCCAATTTCCTCCACGGTATTTGCTGCAACAAAAATCCCATGATTCTGAAGCAGAAGAACCTGTACATCTTTTCCATATTCTTCTTTATATGCATTCATTTTTTCATAGCAAATACGTGCCAGCGTATAACCAGGTTTGCAGATATCAATCCAGAGCACCTCCTTACCAAGAAGCTCTTCACAAAGTGCCTGCGCACCTTTTCCGCAGGTCAATCCATTGACAAGTGTCGGATGTACATGTAACACATAAGTATAAGCAAACAGGTTATGAAGTAATGCCTCTACACTTGGGCGTTTTGTTTTATCATCATCTGTTACAGCCGCCATAACATCTGCAAGATATGCTGATTCACGTTTCACGTCGTCTGCAGGATATTCTGTTTTCATGATTTCATTCAGACGGGCTCTGTCCATCTTTACAAACTCTTCTGCTTTAATTGTGGCAAGCTGTGTACCGGAGCCTTTGACATACAGTGTTGTATCATCTTTAACAGAAGTATTACCGCCTCCGGCCAGAACATACGCCGGATTGCTTCCATAAGTATTTGACATTTTTACTAAAGTTGAAAGATCCATAATTAAAATTCCTCCCTGTTTTTATCATCATTATAATAGTTTTTCTATTACCTATAATATAC
>CAVFJK010000063.1:16744-17100 GCA_963622815.1 Ruminococcus bicirculans (ex Wegman et al. 2014) | reverse complement strand
TACATATACTGCACTGAATATTTATTCTCTCTGTAGTTTTCACGAAAAACTGATCATACAGATGATGATATTCGCTTTAGGTTATCAGTTTTATAAAAATGCTCTCACACTTTTACGGGAATGTATAAATTATTTGAAACTGCCCCTGTTGTTTCTTATCACCTTCCCTGTTTTTCTGCCGCTTATTGCAACAGAATTTCCGCGGTACTATGAATTCCGTAATGATTTTATTCCTGTTCTTCTGTATATCATTTGCTGCTGCATAAGTTTTCTGTTACTTATGTATGGTCTTGATCTATTAAAAAAAGAGCAGGCAAACTTCAATCGAAACCTCAATAAAATGGAATTGCTTAAAA
>CAVFJK010000063.1:8426-16734 GCA_963622815.1 Ruminococcus bicirculans (ex Wegman et al. 2014) | reverse complement strand
CAGGAATATGTCAAAATACGCAAATGGAATCATGATATAGAAAACCATCTGCTTTCTTTGTCTTATCTTACCGATATGAAAAAAACAGACGAAGCAGAGAGGTATTGTATATCTGTATTACAAAGCAAGCCAGAACCAGGAGCAGATATCCCACATACGCCATCCCACCCAACAGTCAGGCAGGAGGACTCAGTATTATGATGTTTAAACGGAAAATGACCTTTATTATCTCTTTGATCTTTTTCCAGTTATTTTATTTTCTGGCACACTACAGTGGACAGTATCTGAATTTATTTTTCCTGTTGAACAGCCTGTGTGCACTTATTATCTGTTACAACCTGTATCAGCTTCTGATGCAGACCTTTATCGGTCAGAAAGTCGAAAACGAGCTTAATCTCTTACAACAGCAG
Organism: Ruminococcus bicirculans (ex Wegman et al. 2014); assembly: GCA_963622815.1. Taxonomy (GTDB): domain Bacteria; phylum Bacillota; class Clostridia; order Lachnospirales; family Lachnospiraceae; genus Blautia_A. The sequence continues at coordinate 16,324 of CAVFJK010000063.1, read as the reverse complement.
CAGTCTTTAAAGAATGAACATTTGCAGTTAGTGCAACAGCAGAAAATAAACTCGCTCAAATCCCGGAAACAGATTTCGAAAACTCTTCAGGAAGTCCAAAAGCTCCTACATGCAGGTAATTGTGAAAAAGCACAGCAACTCCTTCACACAGTTCTTAACACTTTCCAGCGTGACCGTTTTCACCCTTATTGTGAAGACAATCTTATTCTTGCCATCCTGGAATCCAAACGAATGCTTGCTGAACGCTCAGGTATACATGTAGACTACCAGATTTTTCTTCCTGAAAAGTCAGTGATTCAGCCCTCGGATCTCAGCAGTGTCCTGTTTAATTTACTTGATAATGCCATTGACGCCTGCCGTGTAACCGATATTGAAAAGCCTTATCTCTCATTGCATTTATCGCCCTCAAAAGGCTTTCTTGCTGTTATCGTCAAAAACAGCAAAGATCCGCATATAAATTTTACTCACAACACCACCAAAAATGATACCGTCAATCATGGACTGGGGCTTTCGATCGTTGAAGATATCTGCCGCAAATACGATGGCAGCTACCAGTGGAACGACTGTGGAAATAGTTTTGAATCCATTGTTCTTCTACACTATTGTAAATAATAACAAAAACCTCCAGAACCAAAATCTGTCTTATTCTCAGACAAACTCAAATTCTGGAGGTTCATTTTTTCTCATTTTTTATGAGAAGAAACTCTCTGCCACGCTCATATCTGCCACATAACCAACAGTACCGGTCATGTAGATCGTATCATCATCCATGATATCAATCTGAATCATGCCCCCCGGCTGATTTACGTTGACTCTGTTTTCAACAAGCCCAAGTCTGTATGCGGCTACTGCTGCAGCACAGCTTCCTGTACCGGAGGCCTTTGTATATCCGGAACCTCGCTCCCAGATCTCAATATCCAGATTACCTGTATCGATCTTACGGCAAATCTGGAGATTCATCTTTTCAGGAAATTCATCTGCGTTTTCAACATATGGACCAATTTCTCTCGCAAGTTCCGGTGTTACCTGATCCATAAAAATAATACAATGCGGATTACCAACAGTCAGACAGGTTGCTTTGTATTCTTTATCATGGAAAGTGAAAGGCTCATTGATGACCTCGCGAACTTCGCCGGTTACCGGAATCTCTCTGGAAATAAAAGAAGCCTTCCCCATTTTTACACGAAACTCCGTAGCACGATTATTCAGGCACTCCACTTCAATCGGTCCGGAAAGAGTCTGAATACTGAATTTCTGCTCTTTTACATATTCATGATCCATCAGATATTTTGCAAAAATACGAACTCCGTTTCCACTGATCGCAGCCTCGCTTCCATCTGAATTAAAAATACGGACCCCCATTTTTCCATCAATTTCAACCGGTCCATAGAGAACACCGTCTGCCCCAAGGCCAAATCCTCTCTGGCACAGCAGTGCAATCTTTTTTCCCTGAAGCTGTACACGATTCTTGTTTGGATCCAGCACCAGATAATCATTTCCAAGTCCCTGATATTTTATCATTGTAATACAGTTATCCATAACCATATCCTCACTTTCTGAATTGAATAGATTTTACTTACGCACATCTTTTGTTACAGTATATAGTTTTCTTTTTGCTATGCATATAGAATAAAATGCCTGTTATATTGCAAAAAGTGCGGTTGTGCGTTAAGCTATATGTAATCTGTATTATATTCCACACAGATATTTGGAATCACCGCCAGAGGAGGTCATCATGGATTATTCTCAATACAATCATGAAAAAACAGGATACCTGAAAGAAGATTTTCGTCTGTTTCATATCAATGACCGGACAAAAAAAGAATTTTCTTATCATTATCATGACTTTCACAAGATTATTGTTTTCATTTCCGGAAAAGTTACTTATCATATCGAGGGAAAAGCCTATCATCTGAAGCCACGGGATATTCTGCTTGTCAGCCAGGGCGCAATCCACAAACCGGAGATTGATCCGTCCATTCCGTATGAGCGCTATATCTTCTGGATCCGAGATGACATTTCCTGCCAGAAGTTGAATACCTGTTTTCAAAAAGCAAACGACCGCAGCTTTAATCTTGTCAGGGCCGATTCTGCGCTTCAGGAGCGACTGAAAGAGCTTCTTCCTGAGATTGAACAGTCTTTAAGAAATGAACAGTTCGGGGACGAAGCATTAAAAACAGCACTTTTTACGCAGTTTATGATATATATAAACCGGATTTTTCTTCAGACCAGCACAAAACCTGACAAGAAATCCTATTCGTCAGATTCTCAGGTGGAACAGCTGCTGAAATATATCAACCGAAATCTGACTGAAGCTCTGTCGATCGATCTGCTGGCTGAACGTTTCTTTTTCAGCAAATATCACATGATGCGCAAATTTAAGAAGGAAACCGGTTATACCATTCACAGCTACATTACCAATAAAAGGCTTCTTCTGGCACGTTCCCTCATTAACCAGGGAATGCCTGTCATAAAAGCCGCCGAAAAAAGCGGATTCCGGGATTACACAACCTTTGTTCGCTCTTATAAGAAACAGTTCGGCAAAACTCCCTCCGATATCTGACTCATACCAAAAATACACTAAAATCCCGATTTTTATTGCGCTCATTTTATCGATATGTTACAATTGCTCAGTCAGGTGATGGCGACGAAGGCATTGCGTTTATTTGCAGTGCCATTTTTTATATCCAAAACCTGAAAAGGGAAAGAAAGAGAGGGAATCTTAATGAAAGAAAAGAAAAAAATGTCATTAGCCATGCAGATTTTTATTGCACTGGTCCTGGCAATCATAGCAGGTCTGCTTATGCAGAACCATGCCGCTTTTGCAGAATCTTACATCAAACCATTTGGAACGATCTTCCTTAATCTGGTAAAATTTATTGTTGTTCCGATCGTCCTGTTTTCTATCATGTGTGGTATTATTTCCATGAGTGATATCAAAAAAGTCGGATCTATCGGTCTGAAAACAGTGGTTTTCTATCTGTGCACGACAGCATTTGCCGTAACGATCGGTCTTGTCGGCGGAAATCTGTTCAAGGGACTGTTTCCTGTTGTGGCTACCACCGATCTGTCTTATGAAGCAGCGGAAGCCACATCCTTCATGGACACGCTGGTAAATATTTTTCCATCTAATTTTGTTTCACCAATGGTAGAAGCAAACATGCTCCAGGTCATCGTAATGGCACTGATTCTTGGTTTTGCTATCATTCTTGTCGGCGAGAAGAATGTTCGTGTCGTAAATGCATTTAACGATCTGAACGATATCTTTATGAAATGTATGGAGATGATCCTGAAACTGTCACCGATCGGTGTATTCTGTCTGTTGTGCCCTGTTATTGCGGCAAATGGACCGACAATCATTGGTTCTCTGGCCATGGTACTTCTGGCAGCTTATATCTGCTACGTTGTACATGCTTTAGTTGTATATTCTCTGACAGTCAAAACACTTGGCTCTCTGAGTCCTCTGAGATTTTTTAAGGGTATGCTTCCGGCAATCATGTTTGCTTTCTCCAGTGCTTCTTCTGTAGGAACACTGCCGATCAACCTGGAATGTACTGAAAAGCTTGGTGCCAAACGTGAAATCGCATCTTTCGTTCTTCCGCTTGGTGCTACCATCAATATGGACGGTACCGCAATTTATCAGGGAGTATGTGCTATTTTCATCGCCTCCTGTTATGGAATCAATCTGACACTGTCCCAGATGCTGACGATCGTTCTTACCGCAACTCTTGCCTCTATCGGTACTGCCGGTGTGCCAGGTGCCGGTATGGTCATGCTTGCCATGGTTCTTACCTCTGTAGGACTTCCTGTAGATGGTATCGCACTTGTTGCCGGTGTTGACCGTATCTTCGATATGGGACGTACCACTGTAAACATCACAGGTGATGCTGCCTGCACAATGGTTGTTTCTAATCTGGAAGCTAAGAAAGAAGCAAGAAAAGCTGCCAAATAACCCGAATCACAGAATTGCAATTTCTATCACAAAATGGCATAATTATGGCATACAGAATTTTCTCTGTATGCCATTTTTAATTTATACATATTAAGGAGGCCTGAATCTCATGGAATTTCAGAAAGTAATTGAATCAAGAAGAACCGTCCGTAAATACAGTGCCGGTGTCACAAAAGAACAGATGGAAGAACTGCTCCGTGCCGCACAGGAAGCTCCGTCATGGAAAAACTCCCAGACCGGACGTTACTATTGTGTCCTGTCAGAAGAAATGGTAGATAAGATCCGTATGGAGTGTCTTCCGGATGCCGGAAATGCCGGTAAATCCGAACACGCTGCACTGATCATCACAACCTTCGTTCACGACCGTGCCGGATTCCAGAAAGACGGCAGCGCTGACAATGAACTTGGAAATGGATGGGGCTGTTACGACCTTGGACTCCAGAACGAAAACCTTATCCTGAAAGCAACCGACCTCGGACTTTCCACCCTGATCATGGGACTCCGTGAAGCAGATAAACTCCGCGAGATCCTGAACATCCCGGAGACCGAAACCATCGTATCAGTCATCGCAGTCGGTCAGGCAGCTGAAGAACCGATCCGCCCACACCGCAAAGAAATCGAAGAAATCGCAAAGTTCTTCTGAAACTAAGAGCCCCTCTTCATATATTGAACAGGGGCTCTGTCTTATATCACACTTTTATGCTTTCATTAATTTTCTTCCGCAGCACTGTTTATACTTCTTGCCGCTTCCGCACGGACACGGATCGTTCGGATAAACCTTATCATCTTTTCTCTGAACAGGTTTCTTAACGGATGTGTCGTCTTTATTTGTTCCGGTAACTTTCGCTACCTGCTCACGCTCAATCTTCTGCTCAACATGAACATGGTACAGCATACGTACTGTATCTTCCTGAATAGAATTGATCATACCATTGAACATCTCGAAAGCACTCATCTTGTATTCTACAACCGGATCTCTCTGGCCATATCCTACAAGACCGATACCCTGACGAAGAATCTCCATGTCATCGATATGATCCATCCACTTACTGTCGATAGATTTCAGAAGAACCACTCGCTCCAGTTCACGTAGCTGCTCTGCTTCCGGGAACTCGGATTCTTTTGTTTCATAAAGTTTCACAGCTTCTTCTTTAATCAGATGCTTGATCTCGTCTTTTCTCTTACCTTTTACTTTCTCTGTGGTAAGCGGCTCGATCGGGATGATCGGGATAAGTGTCGTATTAAACTCATTCAGATCCCAGTCGGTAGAATCCACATCATCAGAGAAGCACATATCTACGGTGCTGTCTACGATGTCTGTGATCATCTTGTAGATGGTATCACGCATGTTCTCTCCATCCAGTACCTGACGACGCTCTTTATAAATGATCTCACGCTGCTCGTTATTAACCTGGTCATAATCCAGAAGATTTTTACGAATACCAAAGTTGTTAAACTCGATCTTCTCCTGTGCTTTCTGGATTGCATTGGAAAGCATCTTATGTTCGATCTGCTCGTTCTCTGCAACACCAAGAGAAGTAAAGATCTTCATCAGTCTCTCAGAACCGAACAGACGCATCAGATCGTCTTCCAGTGAGATATAGAAACGGGATTCACCTGGGTCTCCCTGACGTCCGGAACGTCCACGCAGCTGGTTATCGATACGTCTGGACTCGTGACGCTCTGTACCGATGATCTTCAGACCACCGGCTTCTCTTGCCACATCGTCAAGCTTGATATCGGTACCACGACCAGCCATGTTTGTAGCGATGGTAACGGCTCCTGCCTGTCCTGCCTGTGCAACGATCTCTGCTTCCAGTTCATGGAACTTCGCGTTCAATACGTTGTGCTGGATACCTTCACGGCGAAGCATCTTGCTGAGGAGCTCAGATGTCTCGATGGTAATCGTACCAACCAGAACCGGCTGCTGTTTTGCATGGGCTTCTTTAACTGCCTCAACAACTGCGTTGAATTTTTCTTTCTTTGTCATGTATACGGCATCTTCGAGGTCTTTACGCTGTACCGGTCTGTTAGTCGGGATCTCTACAACGTCCATTCCGTAGATATCACGGAACTCTTTTTCCTCGGTAAGAGCTGTACCGGTCATACCGCCCTTCTTATCATATTTATTAAAGAAGTTCTGGAATGTAATAGTAGCAAGAGTCTTACTCTCTCTCTTAACCTTAACATGCTCTTTTGCTTCGATTGCCTGATGAAGTCCGTCAGAATAACGACGGCCCGGCATGATACGTCCGGTAAATTCATCAACGATAAGAATCTCATCATCTTTTACTACGTAATCCTGATCTTTATGCATCAGGTTATGTGCACGGAGTGCAAGGATGATATTGTGCTGGATCTCCAGGTTTTCCGGATCTGCCAGGTTCTCGATATTGAAGAATTTCTCAACCTTCTTCACACCCTGCTCGGTAAGGTTTACGATCTTATCTTTTTCATTTACTACGAAGTCGCCGGTCTCGACAACTTCTTCGCCCATGATGGCAGCCATCTTTGTCATCTCATGGCTGGCTTCACCACGTTCCAGCTGCTGCGCAAGGATATCACACACTTCATAGAGCTTCGTGGACTTACCGCTCTGTCCGGAAATGATCAGAGGTGTACGTGCCTCATCGATCAGGACAGAGTCAATCTCATCGATGATACAGTAGTGCAGATCTCTCTGTACCAGCTGTTCTTTATAGATGACCATGTTATCACGAAGGTAATCAAATCCCAGTTCGTTATTAGTTACATAAGTAATATCGCATCCGTATGCTGCACGGCGCTCTTCCGGTTTCATGTCGTTCAGTACAACACCAACAGTCAGTCCAAGGAACTCATGAACTTTACCCATCCACTCAGCATCTCGTTTTGCCAGATAGTCGTTGACCGTTACGATGTGAACGCCTTTACCTTCCAGTGCATTCAGATATGCAGGAAGTGTAGAAACAAGGGTCTTACCTTCACCGGTCTTCATCTCTGCGATACGACCCTGATGAAGGATGATACCACCGATGATCTGTACACGGTAATGTTCCATACCGAGAACTCGTTTTGCACCTTCACGTACGACTGCGAAAGCCTCCGGAAGAAGATCATCCAGTGTCTCTCCCTCATCCAGACGTTTACGGAATTCTCTGGTCTTATCTCTTAACTGTTCATCTGTTAATTTCTGCATTTCCGGGCGAAGGGATTCTGTTTTCTCCACGAGTGGCATGATACGTTTAACTTCATGCTCACTTCTTGTCCCGAATACTTTTTGGATTAAATTCATAGCCTGCTCCTGTTTCTATATTTATTGATCACTTATATACGAAGTCATCGTATTTGTCCTATTTAAGAAATCTCCACTATTTTACCACTTTCCATCACGGAAAACAATGAATATTTAATAAACAAACTGTGTCCATAGCGATTATCCGCATATTTGTTTGTTATTTCTAACTCATGCTTGTCAATCAATCCCCGATATGCTATGATAATCTGCGTATCTGTAAGTTTAAAAGATGCCGTAAAACCAACTGCCCGGCCATCTTATGAACATACTTTTTCAAAACTGAGGTATAAACATTTGAAGAAAAAAGAACTGACATTTATCGTTGGTATCGTAGTTTTCGCCCTGCTTCTCTGGGGCGGCATGTATCTCACCCGCCGAGGACATTACGGAAGTATCCGCATTACCGTAAACGGTGAGGAATACGGCACTTATTCCCTTGGAAAAGACCAGGTGATAAAAATAAATGATACCAATGTATGCGAAATAAAAAACGGCGAGGTCAAAATGACAGAGGCCGACTGCCCGGATCATCTCTGCATGAAGCAGAAAGCAGTTGACAGCACCGGTGGTACGATCGTATGTCTGCCAAATAAAGTTGTCATTGAAGGCGAAAAAGGAGAATCCCACAATGAAGATTCCCCTGAATTTGACACCGCTGTCTGAGATTGT
>CAVFJK010000063.1:0-8416 GCA_963622815.1 Ruminococcus bicirculans (ex Wegman et al. 2014) | reverse complement strand
CGCGGCTTCCTTTTTTTGCGGGAATCCCGGGAATGAAACTTGGACTTGCAAACCTTGCAGTCCTGTTTATCCTTGAAAAATATACCTGGAAAGAAGCTGCCCTCGTTTCTGTCATCCGTATCTTTGTCATCGGATTTATGTTCGGAAACCTGTTCAGCATCCTCTACAGCCTCGCCGGTGCAGCCTTAAGCCTCACCGTCATGACCATCATGAAAAAGAAATCCGGATTCAGCATCCTCGGCATCAGTGTTGCCGGCGGTGTCTCTCACAATATCGGTCAGCTGCTTATCGCCTGTCTGATCACAATGACTTCCGGACTGATCTACTACGCACCGGCTCTTCTGATCTCCGGTGTCATTACCGGATTACTGATTGGAACCTTGACAAACGAAGTCCTGAAACGCATTCATTTTTAATTGATAATTCACCGTAACGTAAAAACAACGAAACTGCCCGAAGACAATTTCGTTGTTTTTTTATTCTGCATCTTTCACTGTATAAGTATTCTTCATCAATTCAAACCGGTCTTTTATTCCGGAAGTCAGATACACGTTCTTATCCTCATCCACAAAGACTGCCTCTGCATTGTATTTCTCAAGCAGTTCCAGTGCGTCATCCATTCCCAGTACAAAACATGCCGTAGAAAGTCCATCTGCCAGAAGTCCACTGTCACAGACAACCGTCACGGAGTCCAGACCATTCCACACCGGATATCCTGTCTTTGGATCAAGGATATGATGATATCTCTTACCATCTTCCATAAAATATTTTTCATAATCACCGGAAGTAGAAAGGAATTCTCCGCCTTCCAGTGTGATTGCACCAAGGTAATCGCCCTCTGTATCACGCGGGTCCGTCACGGCCACTTTCCAGTCAGAACCATCCGGTTTCTCACCGTAAGCCATAACACTGCTGCCACCAAGATTCAGGATCATTCCTGACACATCTTCCTGTGTCTTCAAAAAATCAGAAACCACATCACAGCCAATTCCTTTTCCGGTTGCTCCAAGGTCCAGAGTCGCACCTTTTTCCAGTGTTATCATATCACCATCAATAGATACCTTCTGGTATCCTACATCTTTCAGAAGTTCGTCCAATTCTGACTGCTCCGGGACATGCGGATTCTCTCCTATAATGTCCCAGAGACGAATGATCTTTCCAATCGTCGGATCAAAAGCTCCGTTCGAATCCTTTGCAAGCTGGAATATCTTTTCCAGATAACCTGCAAGCTCGTCTGATACTTCTGTTGTCTCACCGGATGCCGCATTCAGCTTCGCAATCTGAGAATCCTCATCTGTCCAGGAAAGATACTCTGTCTCGATCTCACGAATCTTCTCGCCGATCGTTGTATTCAGGTCCTCACCTGTTGTATACAGCGTCTCAGACACAACTGTATCCATTGCAAAATCCGTATTTGTATATTTCTGTACCTCTGTATCCGCCAGTACCGGAACTGCCGTCATAACTGTGCAGAGTGCTCCGCACAGCATGGCAGCTGACTTCTGTTTTATCTTCATTCTTTCACCATTTCCCGCTCTTTTACCGGGCCAATCTGTATATTTTTACGTGGGCAGGTCACCTGGCAGGCATGGCAGCAGATACATTCTCCTGAAAGGGCTGTATCTCCGTCAATCTCCAGATGTGCAGGGCATCTCTTCTTACACAGTCCGCATTTTGAAGGGCATTTTTCCCTGTTTCTGTTGAACAGTGCAGACGGCAGGATCGGCATCATTGCAAAAACTGCTCCCATCGGGCAAAGGAACTGACAGAAAAAACGTTCCTGTGTACACATTCCGATCAGGATCAGCACAAGAAGGACAATTCCAATCTTATAAGAAGCATTTGGAAGCTTTCTTGCTGTCAGCATGGAAAATACATCCCACGGACTCATTCCCTGAAGGGATGCATACCATCCGGTCAGGATGGAAAGCAGAAGAAATGCCAGAAGTATATACTTCACTTTCTGAAGCACTCTGACTACTTTTTCCGGATAACCATGTCTTCCCTTCTTATGAAAAAGTTTCTGTCTGATAAAAACAGTCAGTTCATACATCGCATCTCCCAGTGAGCCGAATGCACATGCATATCCACAGAAATGTCTTCCAAACAGGATCGTAACCAGAAGAAGTAATCCTGTCACATCAAGAAATGAGTTCCATGTGATCTGCTGATGTGCCGCGATTGCCTGGAAGACAGATTTCACGCCCGCAAATGCCGTTGAAAAAAGTGCCGGATAAAAGAGAAAAAATACAAGCTGTATGGCAGCCCGGATCAGCCGGACCTTTCTCTGCCTCTTTTTCATCAGTTCTCCGCCTTTCCAAGAGCATCTACAACCGCATTGATAATACCTGTAGAGCTGAATGTTGCACCTGATACAGTATCCACATCTGTGCTCTGTGCAGAAATGATGGAGCTGATCACGCCTTCTCCCTGTGAAAGATAAGCGGAATCCTCGCCCGGTGCGCTAGTCACCTGAATATCTGTGATCTCATCATCTTTCAATGTGACCTGTACGGTAATTGCACCGCCAAATCCCTGTGCAGAACCGGTATAGTTACCGTCTTTGTATACATTTTCTGAATCATCAGACTCTTCTTCTGCATCTGCAGCGTCAGCTTCCTCAGCATCATCTTTTGCAGCGTTGTCTTTTGCATCGCTCTGTGCCTGTGCGATTGCTGCTTCCTGACTCTTCGCAGCCTCTTCCAGTGCAGAGAGCATTTCCGTATTCTGTTCTTCCAGTTTCTCCACGCGTTTTGTGAGCGCAGCGACCTCCTGTGATTCCTGTGCCTGCGTATCTTTTTTCTGCATAGAATTATATCCTACTACAGCGGCAAGAATCAACAGAAGACACAAAATTCTCATAATAAAATTCTGGTATTTCATCTAAAGTTTTCCTTTCAGACTCCTCATATTTTCAATTTTTCTTTTTCACTATCGAACATTTGTTATTTTGCCTGGCTGATAGCACTCTGAAATGCCTGAATCAGTCCATTTGAAGAATATGTTGCTCCACTTACCGTATCCAGACCATCAGCTGACTGACGACCTAAAACCTGATTATAAATTCCATTCCATGCATTGGAAAATTCCGGTTCATCATCTTCTCCATCATATCCGGCTGACACAATATTTCCCCCTGACACATTAATCGTAACAGTTACCTGACCATTGAATCCTTCTCCTGTTCCCGTATAACTTCCATCTTTATACCCAGCTCCAGGTGCTACTGTTGGTTCAGGTGCTGCTGTTGGTTCAGGTGCTGCTGTTGGCTCTGGCACTGCTGTCGGTTCCGGTGTTGCTGTCGGTTCTGGTGTTGCTGTTGGCTCTGGTGTCGCTGTCGGTTCTGGTGTTGCCGTTGGTTCCGGTTTTTTCGTTGGCTCCGGAGTCACAGTTGATTCAGTCTTTGCCTGAGCTAACGCTTCTTTCATAGCATTTATAATTCCATTTGATGAGTAAGTTGCACGGGAAACTGTATCAATCCCATCTGCACTTTGTTTTTCAAGCAGCGCAGCATAAATACTGTTCCAGGCTTTGGAAAAATATTTTGGTGTATCTTCATTTGTATTAGACGCTTCTGTAATCTTACCATTCCTGATCGTAACAGTAACTTTAACTATCCCGTCAAATCCTTCTGCTTCTCCGGTATATATACCATCTTTGTACAATAAAGTCGACGGATCTGGTGTAACTGTATCCGGACTTTTTGTCGGCACAGGAGTTGGCGTTGCAGTCACTGTCGGTGTCACATTTACAGCGGCCTGCTCCAAAGCTTTCTGCACAGCCTGCAGGATACCATTTGAAGAAAAAGTTGCACCAGATACGGCATCAACGCCATATACAGCCTGTTTCTCAAGGATTTTCGGCTGAATGCCACTCCATGCCTTGTTAAAATACTCTTTCGTATCTGTATTTTTATTGGTAATAGAGGTAATCTTTCCATCTTTAATTGTGACAGTGACTTTAACTGTACCATCAAACCCTTCTGCTTCTCCGGTATAGGTTCCATCTTTGTATGTCACCTCTCCAGACGGTTTTTTTATTTCAATCGGTGTTGTTGTTTTCTTGGACGTACTGGTATTCTTCTTTGTCGTTTTTTTCGTTATCTTGGAAGAACTGCCTTTGCTCGCCTTTGACAGTGCATTCTGGACAGCCTGAATGATTCCGTTTGAGGAATAAGTTGCTCCACTGACTGCATCAACATTTGGTGTCTGACCTGAGATCATCTTGCTAATCACACCCTTGGCTGATGCAAAATAAGAGACGGTTTCGCCCGATGCATTTAAGATTTCTATAGAGGCAATTTTCCCTCCGGAAATCGTCACCTGAACAGTGATCGTTCCTCCAAAGCCGGTTCCACTTCCCTGATAGGTTCCATCTTTATAACCGCCTTCCGGCACAGAAGTCGTAGGGGTTGTAGTCGTACCCTGTCCCTGTCCGGTCGATGCTGCTGATTTTTCTGGAAGTGTTTTTTTTGCACCAGTCTTGATACCACTTAACTTTTTCTTTTTCGATTTTTTTGTTGTTTTTGCTGTACTGACATCAGAGTCTGAAGCACTCTTTCCTTCATAAGAATAAGCAGTTGTAAGAAGATCTTCCAATTCTGCTGATTTGATGATCTTATTCTCTGACATCTGTACATTGTCTGTCTTCTGTTCGTCTGCCGCCGCCTGGAATCCGGTAACTGCGATTGCTGCTATCATTGCGACTGCCGGAAGAAGTTTCATGAGATTTTTTTTATGCATACCATTTACCCCTTAACATGCAAAAGAAGGGGCAGTTATAAACGGCCCCCGTTCTTTCACATGTGTATTTTATGAAGGAATTATTTTACTGTTACTTTGAATGTCTTTGTGATTCCATTGCATTTTACAGTAATTTTTGCTGTTCCTTTTTTCTTTGCAGTTACAACACCCTTGCTGTTTACTGTTGCAACTTTCTTGTTGCTTGTCTTGTATGTAACTTTAGCTGCCGGTGCTGCTTTTGATGTAATTATAACCTTCTGGCCTTTTTTCAGTTTTGCAGAAGATTTTGTAAGTTTGAAGGAAGGTTTTTTAACATTAACTGTTACTTTTGCTTTGTATTTACCAACTTTTACAGTAATAACAGCTTTTCCGGCTTTTTTACCTGTTACAACACCTTTGCTGTTTACTGTTGCAACTTTCTTATTGCTGGATGTGAATTTAGCTGTTCCAGTTACCTTAGTCTTTGTAACTTTGATTGTGGCTTTCTTTCCGACATAAACCTGAGCAACTTTTGCTGTGATACCCGGTGTTACAACAGGTGTTGGTGTTGCTGTTGGCTTAACTGTTGGTGTTGGTGTTGCAGCTTTCTGTTCTGCTGTTTTAACAGTAACTGTGCATGTTGCTGACTTCGTACCAGCTGTTGCTGTGATTGTTACTGTACCAACTGCTTTAGCTGTCACTGTACCGTCTTCTGAAACTGTTGCAACTTTTTCATCACTTGAGGTCCATACAATGCCATCAGTGATATTAGTCTCTGCTGTAAGCTTGGTTGTTCCGCCAACTGTAAGCTCTGCTGTTGCAGGAGATACTGTAACAGTTGCTTTAACAAGGTTTTCCATAGCTTCTGTCAGATGAGGAATCTGTTCGTCAATAGATGACTGATAAAGATTTGTCGTAGTATTTGCTTTTTTGGCACTTGAGATTATTGTGAGCATATTCTTACTTTCTTCAAGTTCGTCAGCTACCTTCTTCCATGATTCTTTTGTATAATCATTTTCACTGAGTTTATCAGCATCGCTGATTGCTTTCTCCAGAGCGCTTGTAACAAGTGTAGATGCATCTACAGGTGTTACAATATTATCACTCGTTGCTGTAAACTCATATGTGTAATCCTTATATCCAAGTGCATATACAGTAATCTTCCATTTGCCTGTTCCATCAGTTCCTGCAGGAAGCTGACAGCGGACAGAATTGGTAAGTCCGAGCTGGATTCCATTAGATTTATGCATCCAGTTGTCAGCCGCAAATTTTGTACCATATGTTGTAAGCACTGTATCACTGTTTCCGTAATACTCCCATTTAACGGCCTGCATTGCAGCGCCAAGACCACCATAATTTCCAGTCAGATCCACACGAAGGAATTCACCATAACCGCCATTTGCCGGCTTAACTGTTGGTGTAACATCAGTTGCCTCTTTAAGCTCTGTATCTTTAATACCTGACTCGGTTCCTGTTGAAGTTCTCGCACCAAATGTGAATGTTCCGTCTGCATTCTTAGTTACTTCTTTCAGACCATTGGTGTTTGCTGTTACATTTGCAACCACACTGTAAGCCTGAAGATTCTTTTCTGAATATCCGCCGCTCAGTGTACCGCCGTTCTTGACAACCGTATATTTTTCTGCAAAGTCTTTATAATCTTCAGCTTTTACTTTAACAGGGACATATTTAAGTCCGGTCACTTCATACTTAACCAGTTTATCAGTTCCACCAATTGTTCCTCCATCATAAGAAACCTTGGTTCCATCTGTCAATACGAGTGTCTTTCCGTTATCTTCCCAGCTTGAAACAGAATAAGTTGCTCCACTTTCGCCTGTAATGATTGCTGTGCACTGGTAACTTCCTCTGTGAAGACCGTGATTTGTTGTTGCTCTTGTTACAGCATCAAATCCGCCTTTATCCCCTGGATCCATATGCTCATCAAAAGAATCAACAGATGTTGTATTTGTTGCATTATATACACCTTCTGCTGCCCAGTACTCAGCCCAGGTAAGACCTGCATATACATAGCTGTAAAGGCTATAGGTGAACTCAAGATCATCATATTCACTTGAAGTCACTACAAATTTTGTATCCTCTGTCAGTTCCAGTTTAGAAGTATCCAGTGTTCCATCTTCTGTCACAATCACTGTTGCACCTCTGCCTGAAGCTGCATAGGTTTTATCGCCAACTGTAACAGAAGTAATTGTTTTAATATAAGCACTGAAAGCATCTGCTGTAATACCATCTGCTGCTGTCAGTTTATGTTCTGCATCATCATAAACTGCCGGTACATTTGCTTCTTTCGCATAGAAAGATGTCTGAATCGGAGCATATTTACCGTTTGCATCGCTGATAACAAGTGTATGAGATCCTGCATTCAGAGTTCCAGTTGCGATCTTACCATCTGCATATGCAACATCTGTTCCGTCAACAGCATATTTTGCAGAAAATCCCTCCGGAAGATTTCCATCCAGAGTAACAGCAGCTTCTGTATCTGTTGTATGGATATTTGCAACCGTTGCACTTACACCAGTTTTGATCAGGACTGATACATCGTCAATATCAAATGTGATGATTCCCTTATCAGTGTAATATGTAACGCTGTCAATAGTCTTACCCATCATGGATTTATAATGTTCTGAGGAAGTCGTGCAGCCATGAACCGCAGACGTATATCCTGTGCACCATGCCAGTTCATAACCTCTCCAGATATTTTCCAGATGACGCATACCATATTCAGTATCGTCAGTTGTATTTACAGTCACACCATAGATTTTATCTGTTGATGTATTAATCTCTGCTGTAAATGCGGTGCTGTCGATATCCAACTGGTAATCTCCATAATTACTTTCAGTTGTAAGTACGCCAGTTGTTTTAACCGTCTTTTCTTCAGCACCTTTTACATCACTGAAAGCAAAGCTTCCATCAGAATTTACGGTAAGTTCCTTATAATAGCTCGGTGTTTCCGAAAGCACATAATAAGAATAAGAAGCATTTTCAATCAGAGAATCTTTTCCTGTGTAAGTCTTCTCGCTTGTCTGGCCTCTGTTTGTAACTGTGATCGTTACTGTATCATCATCTGTTACTTTTTTCTGATCTTTAAGAGCATTAATATCGCTTACCTTAACCGGGAAGGTAACACCTGCAAGATTTGTTCCCTCTTTATCTGTATGATAAGCCGAATTACCGTTCATCATACCGGCTGTTCTGGATTTATTCAGTGTAGCTGATGTAAATGCATCAACTTTTACATCATTATTCTTTAATTCCGCCTTATAAAAATCGTCATAAGGAATGTTCATAAGAACATATGCTTCGCCTTCTGTCTGTCCTTCTCCTGCCTCATCAGCAAATTCATCTTCACTGACCTCAGCACTGAAGAGTTCTTCATCAGATGTTTCATCCTCTGTCACGTCTTCTTCTGCCTCATCGACATCTACATCTGCGACTTCAGCCTCTTCTGTAACGTCTACATCAGCGGCCTCTGCACTTGCGTCTTCAACATCAGCACTCTCTTCTGCTACAGTAACTTCTGTATCAGAAAAATCTGCTGCAAAGGCTGTTGCCGGCATACTTGTCATTGCGACCGCTGCACTTAAAACAACTGGTGCAACTTTTTTCATCAATTTCTGATTTGCCATTTCCTTCCTCCTCTTTATATATAGAGCGGTCTCGGAAACTCTTGAAAGCCCGAA
>CAVFJK010000062.1:0-6505 GCA_963622815.1 Ruminococcus bicirculans (ex Wegman et al. 2014) | reverse complement strand
GTATAATCTGGGAGAACCGCCATGCCGGTTTGATGTAGTGGCGATTGACGGCGAAGATATTCAATGGATAAAAAACGCGTTTGATTATTGCGGATAGGATGCAAAGAAGGAGCAGAAGATGACAGAGATTAAATGGCATGAGGGTCAGAAACCTCATATGCAGATAAGGGAGAATAAAGGAGTTCCCTGGCTTACATATCCGGCATTTGAACAGTTTCCGGATATTGTACATGCATTCAGTACAAGACTGGGTGGCGTAAGCCAGGGAATCTATTCATCCATGAATCTCAGCTTTACAAGAGGTGATGAGGATGCAGCGGTTCATGAGAACTATCGGAGACTTGCCAATGCGGTAGGCTTTAATGTTGAAGATATTGTGACCTCTGATCAGACGCATACGGCGAATGTGCGTGTGGTGACAGAAGAAGACCGTGGGAAAGGAATCACAAAGCCAAGATCATATACCGATGTGGATGGAATGATCACAAATGTACCGGGACTGGTGCTGGCAACGTTTTATGCAGATTGCGTACCTCTGTATTTCGTAGATCCGGTACATCATGCGATTGGACTGTCTCATTCCGGCTGGAGAGGCACCGTGGCAAAGATTGGAAAAGTGACTGTCGAAAAGATGAAAGAAGAGTATGGAACAGAACCGAAAGATCTTTATACTGCGATTGGCCCGTCTATCTGTCAGGATTGTTATGAAGTCAGTGAGGATGTAATTCTGGAATTTCAGAAGTCGTTCGAAGAAAAATACTGGGACAGATTGTTTTATAAAAAAGAGAACGGAAAGTATCAGCTGAATCTTTGGGAGGCGAACCATCTCATTATGCTGGAGGCGGGAATAGAAGAAGAACATATTTCCATGCCGGGAATCTGTACCTGCTGCAATCCGGAGTTCCTTTTTTCTCATCGGGCATCACATGGAAAGAGAGGGAACCTGGGAGCATTCCTTGGAATCCGAAGAAAATAGACGATAAGATTGAATAAAAGCTATAGACACAAGATATAGAAAAAGTGGGAGCTCCTTATGACAGGAACTCCCTTTTTAAATTATCGTTTATTCACTTTTTCCATCAGTTCCATGATCTTTTCGTTATTGGAACGAACTTTTTCTACGGATACATCATGGTTGATGATATCAATAATACTTGCAAGATATTTGCTCATGTTTGCTTCGATGTAGTATGGCTTTGTGAGAAGCTCCGGAAGACGATAGTTCAGGTTAGTCGTGATGACTCTGTCAATCCAGCCTTTCTCATAGTACTCATCAAATTTTGCAAGTCCCTCTGTAAACAGACCATAAGTTGTACAGATGAATACACGTTTTGCTTTACGCTCTTTGATCTGTTTTGCAACATCCAGCATACTTTCTCCGGATGCGATCATATCGTCGATGATGACTACATCTTTACCCTCTACAGAATCGCCGAGGAATTCGTGAGCAACGATCGGGTTTTTACCATTCACAACTGTGGAATAGTCACGACGTTTGTAGAACATACCCATATCGACTCCGAGAATGTTGGAGAAGTATACGGCTCTTGACATAGCGCCTTCATCCGGGCTGATGATCATCAGATGGTCATTGTCCAGTTTGAAATCTTTGACTTCTTTTACCAGAGCTTTCAGGAACTGATAAGTCGGGAAGAAGTTGTCGAAACCATTCAGAGGAATTGCATTCTGAACACGCGGGTCATGTGCGTCAAAAGTGATAAAGTTGGAAACGCCCATATCTCTTAATTCCTGAAGCATCAGTGCACAGTCCATGGATTCTCTCTTTGTACGACGGTGCTGACGGCCTTCATACAGGAATGGCATGATAACGTTAATTCTGCGTGCCTTACCGGTTGCAGCAGAAATGATTCGCTTCAGATCCTGGAAATGGTTATCCGGGGACATGTGATTCTCATGACCGCATACCTTATAGGTAAGGCTGTAATTTGTGATGTCTACCATGATGAAGAGGTCTGCACCACGAACGGATTCTTTGATGTGGCCTTTTCCCTCGCCGGTACCGAAACGGATAATCTCGGAATCAACCAGGAATGACGGCAGGCTGTATCCCTGCGGAATCTGGCTTGGTTTCTTTTTTGCAATAAGTTCTTTACGGAATTTTACAAGTTTCTTGTCAACCTCCTTCGCAAGATTCTGACATCCTGCAAGTGCTACGATGCGAACTGGAGCAACAGGAGTTGATTTTTCAAGTAACTCTATATTTGGCATAATATTCCTCCTAGGTGGTATTGTTGTTACTGCTCACTTTGTTCACAGTAACTTGGTCAAAATGCATTCCAAATCACCGTTGGTGATAGCATTTTGCCCCGCATGTCTCGGGATTTTGTCATATTCATGACAAAACACCTCGCGGAATATTACCTGTGAGTAGTAACGTATAGTTCAGAGTCCTAATACATTTATAACATTTGCCCTAAATCTCGTCAAGGAATTTATTGATTTTTCACTACAGAATTGTTATAGTAGTAATATCTGGGTCACTATGCACAGGGGATTACTATGCGCATTTTTCGAAGATCCGGATATGGTAAAGTTAGAAAGGAATTCTATGAAAAAAAAGAAACATGTGATTTCCAAGGTTCTTCCGGGAAGTATCGGAGAAGAACTGGAACTGGAACCGGGAGATGTGCTGGCAGAGATCAATCACCAGCCGGTGGAGGATGTCTTTGATTATCGTTATCTCATGAATGATGAATATATAGAACTGCTGGTCGAGAAGGCGAATGGCGAGATCTGGGAATTGGAAGTCGAAAAAGACTACGATGAAGATCTTGGCATCGAATTTGAGAACGGACTGATGGACGATTATCGTTCCTGCAGCAATCGCTGCATGTTTTGTTTTATCGATCAGATGCCGCCGGGCATGAGAGAAACCCTGTATTTTAAAGATGATGATTCCAGACTTTCTTTCCTGCAGGGAAATTATGTAACACTGACGAATATGAGCCAGGAAGATATTGACCGTGTAATTAAATATCATCTTTCGCCTATTAATGTATCTTTTCAGGCGATGAACCCGAAACTGCGATGCAAGATGCTACATAATCGCTTTGCTGGAGATGCGCTTAAAAAAGTAGATCAGCTTTATGAGGCGGGAATTACCATGAATGGTCAGATCGTTCTCTGCAAAGGGGTCAATGATGGTGAAGAACTGGAATACAGTCTTCAGAAAATGGCAGAATATGCGCCGGTGCTTCAGAGCGTATCCATCGTTCCGGTAGGCTTGACGAAATTTCGTGATGGTCTTTATCCGCTGGAGCCTTTTACAAAAGAAGATGCTAAGGCAGTTCTGGAGCAGATTCACCGCTGGCAGAAGAGCATGTATGAGAAACATGGTATCCACTTTATCCATGCTTCTGATGAATGGTATATTCTGGCAGGAGAAGAACTTCCGGAAGAGAACAGTTATGATGGCTATCTGCAGCTGGAAAATGGTGTGGGTATGCTTCGACTTTTGGATACAGAAGTTCGGCAGGCAGTTGCAGAACGAGAAGGAGATGACCGTAAGCTTTCGATCACGGTCGCGACAGGAAGACTTGCTGCTCCTTATATAGCAGGCTGTATAGATGTGATCCGGGAAAAATATCCGAATATCACATCAGAAGTAATTGCGATCAAGAATAACTTCTTTGGAGAGAAAATAACGGTTTCCGGACTTATTACAGGGCAGGATCTGATAGAGCAGCTTTCCGGACGGGAACTGGGGGAACGGCTTCTGATTCCGTGCAATATGCTGCGAAGCGGCGAAGATGTGTTTCTGGATGATATTACAGTAACAGAACTTTCAGAGAAACTTGGAAAAGAACTTATAGTAGTGGATCCGGGTGGAGCAGATCTTGTTTCGGCTGTGCTGGATCCGATTGGACATAAAAAACAGATAAGGAGACAAATGTATGAGCAAACCAGTAGTGGCAATAGTGGGCAGGCCTAATGTAGGTAAATCCACGTTATTTAATGCGCTGGCAGGCGAGATGATATCAATTGTAAAAGATACACCGGGTGTTACCCGTGACAGAATCTATGCAGATGTGACATGGCTGGACAAGTCCTTCACACTGATCGATACAGGTGGTATTGAGCCGGACAGCGGAGATATTATTTTGTCACAGATGAGAGAACAGGCGCAGATCGCAATCGACACAGCCGATGTTATCGTATTTATTACTGATGTACAGCAGGGACTTGTGGATTCAGATGCAAAAGTTGCGGATATGCTCCGCAGAAGCCAGAAACCGGTCGTTCTTGTCGTAAATAAAGTTGACAGCGTTCAGAAATACATGATGGACGTATATGAATTTTATAATCTTGGAATCGGAGAACCGGTTCCAATCTCAGCTGCGAACCGTACCGGTATCGGCGATATGCTTGATGAGATCGTAAAAGAATTTCCGGAAGATGCAGATACGGAAGAAGATGACGATATTCCGAAGGTTGCAGTTGTAGGTAAGCCTAACGTGGGTAAATCTTCCCTCATTAATAAACTTCTGGGAGAAGACCGTGTGATCGTTTCTGACATTGCAGGAACTACCAGAGATGCAGTCGATGCAAAAGTAAAATGGAAAGACCGAGAATATATCTTTATCGATACAGCAGGACTTCGCCGTAAAGGTAAGATTAAAGAAGAAATCGAACGTTACAGCGTGATCCGTACCGTAACTGCTGTAGAGCGTGCGGACGTTGTGGTTGTTGTGATCGATGCGACAGAAGGCGTTACCGAGCAGGATGCAAAAATCGCGGGTATTGCACACGAGCGTGGAAAAGGCGTTATCATTGCAGTCAATAAATGGGACGCAGTTGAGAAAGATGATAAGACAATCTATAAGCACACAAATCGAATCCGCGAAGTTCTGGCATACATGCCGTATGCAGAGCTGGTATTCATTTCTGCAAAATCCGGACAGAGACTTCCGAAGCTGTTTGAGACGATCGATGCAGTTATCGAGAATCAGACACTTCGTGTACAGACAGGTGTACTTAATGAGATTCTTTCTGAAGCAGTTGCCATGCAGCAGCCACCGTCAGACAGAGGTAAACGTCTTAAGATCTTCTATATGACGCAGGTTGGAGTAAAGCCGCCGACATTTGTCATTTTTGTAAATGATAAAGAACTGATGCATTTTTCATATACAAGATATATCGAGAATAAAGTCCGCGATGCGTTTGGCTTCCGTGGAACTTCTCTGAAATTTATTATCCGTGAACGCGGGGAAAAGAGCTGATTGAAATGATAGAGCGTTTGATCTGTATTCTGGTCGGTTACATCTTTGGACTGTTTCAGACCTCATATATTATCGGAAAAATGCATAAGACAGATATCCGCGAACATGGAAGCGGGAATGCGGGCACAACAAATGCACTTCGTACATTCGGTAAAAAGGCCGGGGCAATGACGCTTCTGGGTGATTGCCTGAAATGTGTGCTTGCGATTGTTGCAGTACGTCTGATCTTTAAAGAAAAGGGTGCGGATGTTCTGCCGCTGCTTTCTGTCTATGCGGCTGCAGGATGCGTGCTTGGGCATAATTTTCCGATAACGCTTGGATTCCGTGGCGGTAAGGGAATTGCTGCTTCCGTAGGCTTCCTGGTCGCATTTGACTGGAGACTGTTTGTTCTCTGTGCAATCGTATTTTTCGTATTGTTCTTTGGTACACATTATGTTTCATTGTGTTCTTTAAGCTGCTATCTGGTTGCGCTGATCGCGATGATCGTGCGTGGAGAGATGGGCGGCTACGGTATGGACAGAAGTCATACGGCAGAAATGTATCTTGTGATGGTCTTTCTGACAGCACTGGCATTCTGGAGACACAGAGCGAATATCGTTCGCCTTTTGAATGGAACAGAAAATAAAGTATTTCTTGGAAAATCAAAGAAAGGTTAAAGGTAGCGTGTATGGCAAAAATCAGTGTATTGGGAGCTGGAAGCTGGGGAACTGCACTTTCGATTCTTCTGAATAATAATGGACACGAAGTACGTCTCTGGTCCAGATTCCAGGAAGAAGAGGAT
Organism: Ruminococcus bicirculans (ex Wegman et al. 2014); assembly: GCA_963622815.1. Taxonomy (GTDB): domain Bacteria; phylum Bacillota; class Clostridia; order Lachnospirales; family Lachnospiraceae; genus Blautia_A. Next base: position 484 of record CAVFJK010000062.1, on the reverse strand, counting down.
GTTCTGGCGGTACCGTCCCCTTATATCAGAAGTACTTCTGAATTAATGGCTCCTTATGTAAAAGAAGGACAGATCATTGTCAATGTTGCGAAAGGAATCGAGGAAAAGACGCTGATGACTATGACGGATATTATCAGTGAAGAGATTCCGACAGCAGCTGTCTATGTGCTTTCCGGACCAAGCCATGCAGAAGAAGTAGGAAGAGGAATTCCGACTACCTGTGTGATCAGCGGACCGAAACGAGAGACAGCAGAATACCTCCAGGGAATCTTTATGAGCCCGGTATTCCGTGTGTATACAACACCGGATACGCTTGGTGTAGAACTTGGTGGTTCCCTTAAAAATGTCATTGCACTTGCGGCTGGTACGGCGGATGGACTTGGATACGGCGATAATACGAAGGCAGCTCTTATTACCAGAGGTATTGCTGAGATTGCCCGCCTTGGAACAGAAATGGGTGCGCATATGGAAACGTTTTATGGCC
>CAVFJK010000061.1:2385-14566 GCA_963622815.1 Ruminococcus bicirculans (ex Wegman et al. 2014) | reverse complement strand
ACCTAACGGAAGCAGCATGGAAAAAAGACTGGTACTGTATGTTTCCTCATGTTCACTGATCTTGGATACCGGAAGATGCATTTTTTTAGAAGTTGCCTCCACAATATCCCTGTCATAATATTCGATTCCCAGTATCTCTGACATTTCCCGGGCGATCGGGCGTCCCAGGCTTCCAAATTCTCTTGTGATCGTAACGATATATTTCTTTTCTGCCATAACAGCTCACCCCATCCCTAACTATTCAGAATTCTTGAAAGGAACGTTCTCGTTCTTTCATTCTTAGGATTTGTAAACATTTCTGAAGGCTTTCCTTCTTCAACTACATATCCATCAGCCATAAAAATGACACGGTCGGCAACGTCACGTGCAAATCCCATCTCATGTGTAACAACAATCATAGTCATTCCTGATTTTGCAAGATCCTTCATTACATTCAGTACTTCTCCGACAAGCTCCGGATCAAGTGCTGATGTCGGCTCATCAAAAAGAAGAGCTTTCGGTTCCATGGCAAGTGCTCTCGCGATCGCTACACGCTGCTGCTGTCCACCACTCAGGGTTGCCGGCTTATTACCTGCTTTATCTGCCATATTTACCTTGCCAAGAAGTTCCATCGCCTTTTCTTTTGCTTCTGCTTTATTTTTCTTTTTCGTGAGCACCGGAGCAAGCATTACATTTTCCAGAACTGTTTTCATTGGAAAAAGATTAAAACGCTGGAAAACCATTCCAACTTCTTCACGAAAATCTCGAAGCTTCATTTCGCCGCCTGTGATGCTTTTTCCGTCATATTCAATCTCACCGGCTGTCGGTGTCTCCAGCTGATTGATGCATCGAAGAAGAGTACTCTTTCCAGAGCCGGAAGGTCCGATGATACATACAACTTCGCCTTCCTCCACTTCAATATTTACATCACGAAGCACCTCAAGATCGTCAAATCTTTTCTGCAAATTAGATATTTTAATCATATGCCATTACCCCCTGATCTTTCTTTCTACCTGCTTCTGCAAAATAATAAGAACAGAAATCAGCACAACATAAAAAACAGCTCCTGTTGTATAGGCCTGAATGGTCTTGAAACTGATGGCAGCATAGTTCTGGATCTGTTTGGTGATCTCATTTACGACAATAACAGACAGAAGTGCCGTATCTTTTACAGAAATAATAAACTGGTTAAAGAGTGCCGGAAGCATAGAACGAAAAGCCGGCGGAATGATCAGGTGCACCAGTGTCTGTGTCGGAGTCAGTCCCAGTGAAAGTCCTGCTTCTCTCTGTCCCGGATCAATACTGTCCAGAGAACCCCTTACAATCTCAGCAATAAATGCCCCTGAATTGATCGTAATAACAATAATACCGGCTGTATTACTGCTCAGATCAACGCCTGTCATTTTTGGAATTACAAAATATACGTACAGAGCCTGCACGATCAGTGGCGTTGCACGGATGATCCATATATATATGCCTGCAATTGCTCTGGCAATACGGCATTTTGTCTGGAGTGCAAATCCAGCCAGAGCACCCAGCAGAAATCCCAGTAAGATACCAACTACTGCAATATAAATCGTTACTTTTAACCCACGAAATAACATAGGAAGTAAGACACTTAAAAAACTTAAATCCATAGGGTAATCCCCCTCTTTCTTTCCGGAAATGCCAGGAGATGCCCGCCATTATCTGACCGACAACCCCTGCAACTTCCTTTATTTTCTTTTTGGAATTACTCAAGCCACTCTGTTACCAGTTTGTCAATTGTTCCATCATCTGTCAGATCTTTGATCGCCTGATTAAATGTATCAATAATTCCATCATTTGCCTCAACACAGTCTTTGGAAACTGCAATTGCATATGGTGCCTGGCCCTGATTGAACTCATCACCTACAACTTCCAGTTTTGTTCCGTCTGTTGTCTTAATATAGTAATAAGCGTTCGGTCCATCCTGGATAACTGCGTCAACCTTGCCCTGTTCCAGAGATTCATATGCAGTTGTGATCGTATCATGTACTTCAAGACGGTCATCGGAAACACCGTTGTTTGTGCAGTACAGATGAGAAGCGGTTCCTTTTTCTACTGCGATCTTATAATCTCCTTTTACAAGTGTATCAATGTCTGTAATTTCAGAAGGAGAAGTTTCTTTGTTGATCATAACTACCTGACCGGAATCACGATAAGTATCTGTAAAGTCCATAACTTCTTTTCTCTCATCTGTTGCACAGAGAGCTGCCATACCAAAATCAAGTTTTCCTTCTGCAAGAGATGTTGTCAGTGCGGAGTAATCCATTACCTGGATATCTCCGTCAAGTTCAAATCCCAGATAATCTTTTAATGCATTCATCAGATCCAGGTCAAATCCGATCAGTGTGCTTCCATCTGTATCATAATAAGTAAACGGAGCAAAAAGTGCGGTTGTACCAAAAGAAAGTTTTACTCCTTCCAGTGCACCTTTTACAGAATCAGAGGAGTCATCTGCTGCAAATACAGTTGCATTCATTCCAAGTGCCATAGCTGCTGATAAACCAATTGCCATAAGTTTCTTCACTGTTTTTCTGTTCATAATAATGTCCTCCTTATTTTCCACGTGACCAGGAATCAGATCAGACGTATTTACCTGTAAAGTAAAAAAAGACGCTCACTTGTCTAAGTGAACGCCGTTGTTCTGTTCCGGTCAGTCGGTTTATGCTGAGTATCTTAACAGCGGTTTTCGTGATTGTCAATACTTATGACCCTTACGTTTTTTTATGTCTTTTGGAATGCAGATAACAATTTGTAATGTCCGTGGCATCCCAAGCGGGTTTTATGAATATCATGCAGAATCGTAATGTGCAAATTGTCATTTATGTATTGCCAAGGTCATAAGCATCCGTTATAATTTGGTCAACCAACGGGGGTAACTCTTATGAACCAGTAAGAGCTGCCCCCGTTTTTTATTCGAAATATAGAAAGGAGAGAATGACCATGGAATTCGTCTTTGCACTGAAACAGAATGTCGGTGCTCCATCTGTATCTCTTGTAAAGGAAGGAGAGCTGGTAAAAAGAGGTCAGCTGATCGCGACCAAGCCCGCCGGAGCACTTGGAACTTATCTTTATTCCAGTGTCGATGGAAAGGTAAAATCCATAAGCGAAAATCAGATCATTATAGAAGAACTGAATACAGACTTCGATAAATATGTTCCATTAAAAAAAAACACACCGTATGAACTGATAGACGAAGCCGGTATCGTAGGTCTCGGCGGTGCAGGATTTCCTGCTTCCGTAAAACTGAATGCTGATTTCGAAGGAAATGGAACCGTGATCGTCAATGCAGCGGAATGCGAACCAATCCTTTCCCATAATATCGCAAGACTTGAACAGGAACCTGAAAAAATCCTCAAAGGACTCGCAATTGTTATGGAAATGGTACACGCTTCCAAAGGGATCATTGGTATCAAGGGAATCCATACAGAAGCCATCCAGTCTCTTAAAAAGAATATTTCCGATGACAGAGTATCCATTTTTGAACTGGAAAACATTTATCCAATGGGTGAAGAAAGAGCCCTGATCCGTGAAACCCTCGGAATTCTCCTGAGTCCCGAACAACTTCCTCTCGCTGCCTCAGCAATCGTTATCAATGCAGAAACACTTCTCCGTATCTACGAAGCAGTGGAATTAAAAAAACCTCTCATTGATAAAGATATGACTGTAGCCGGCAAACTTAAAGAAGATGGAAGCATTCATATTCTGAAGGATATTCCGATCGGCATGAAGGTATCTGACGTTCTTGATAAGGTCGGCGGAATCGGACCTGAATATGGAGAACTTATCATGGGTGGTCCATTTACCGGCAAACGAACCTATATGGATTCTCCGGTTGTCAAAACTACCGGCGGCATTATCGCGGCGGAGGAATTTCTTCCGGCACCTGATAAGATCGGACTTCTGGTCTGTGCCTGCGGAGCCAACAAAGAACGCCTCATGGAACAGGCCGCCAGCATGGGAGCTGAGGTCGTCGGTGTGGAATACTGCAAACAGGCAAAAGAAGTCAAAGCCAGCCGCAAATGCGAAAATCCGGGTCGCTGTCCAGGACAGGTTCAGAAAGTCATGAATCTCAAAAAGGCCGGTGCCAAAGCCGTACTTATCAGTAACTGCACAGACTGTACCAATACGGTAATGTCATGTGCCCCACAGTTAAAACTGCCAGTCTATCACTGTACCGATGGTGCTCTGAGGGCTGTCAACTATAAATTAATAAGAAGATTTCATAAAGAATCTTAAAACGAGGAGGAAGATTATTATGTCAATTACCCGCGAAACACTGGAAAAACATTTAAAAGATCCTGCTATTTTCTGCTGCAGAAGGGAAAAAGGACTTGTGATCGGTGCCGCTGATCTCGAAGATCCGGGATTATTCGATGATATGCAGGATGCCGGTCTTCTTACATTAAGTCCTGACGGTCTCCGCATCGAACAGGTCATTGGCTGTACCCTCACAAAGGATGTAGAAGCACTGACTCCTATCACACCTGATGTACTTGACAAAGTAAATGATGTCGCTGAAGAATCCAAAGAAGAACCTGCTGCGCCTTCCGAAGCACCTGCTCCGGTACAGGTAACTGCAGCCGAACCAACCACAGGAGGTAATGGAATGATTCATATTGAAATTGGAAAAGCTGAAAAATTTGAAGGTCTGAAACTCGATGTACCGGTATTTGGAGGTTCCGCTCCTGCCCCGGCTGTATCTGCTCCTGCAGCTCCTGAAGCAGAGGAAACCGGCAAAAAAACAGTTATCAGAAGTCTTGTCAAAAAACATATCAGGATCACAGATGTAAAACTTGGTGACACAACTTCTATCAAGGACGGTGTGATCACAATCGATGAAAGCATTGTGAATGACGCAGTCAAAGAAGATGTCCTCTGCAAGAGCCTGAAGCTGGATGTTATCCATCCAGGTGAAAGACATCTTTATACAGAAACAATCATGGATGTCTGCCCGATCGCAACAAAGGTTGAGGGTGAACTTGGTGAAGGTGTCACAAAAGTAGCTGATGGCGTTGTATTTATGCTGACCGGTGTTGATGAAGATGGTGTACAGGTTCATGAATTCGGTTCTTCCGAAGGTTATCTTGATGAAAAAATGTACTTCGGTCATCCTGGATGTGCAGACGAAAACGATATTATCATCCGCTGCCATGCCGTGATCGAAAGACTGTCCGGTATGACAAGACCTGGCCCGTTCGCAGCTCATAAATGCCAGGATTACATTATCCAGGCTGTACGAAATGAACTGAAAAAATACGAAGGTGAAGTTGTACGTGAAGAAATCTGCGAAGATGTCAGACGAGTTGGCAACCCTCGTGTAGCTCTTGTCAAAGAGATCATGGGACAGGGTGCAATGCATGACAACGTTCTCTGCCCTGAAGAACCATGCGGAATCAAAGGTGGCCAGAAAAACGTTGACTGTGGAAACGTTCCGATCATGCTTACTCCAAACCAGGTACGAGATGGTTCTATCCACGCACTGACCTGCATTGGACCTGCTACAAAAGAAATGACCCGCCACTACATCAGAGAGCCTCTGGTAGAAGGACTTGCAGCTGACAATGAACTTGATCTGATCGGTGTTATCTTTGTAGGTTCTCCTCAGGTAAATGACGAAAAACTGTGGGTATCTGAAAGACTTGGTTCTCTGCTTGAGACAATGAACCTTGACGGTGTCATCATCACAACCGAAGGTTTTGGTAATAACCACATCGACTTTATCCAGCATATCGGACAGGCCGGAAAACGTGGCATCCCTGTAGTAGGTGTTTCCTTCTGTGCTTATCAGGGACAGCTTGTTGTAGGTAACGAATATGCTACTGCAATGGTTGAAGAAAACATGGACAAAGGTGGATTTGAAAATGACATCGCCGGAACTTCCTGTGTTACACCTGAAGTTGCTGCCCGTGCTATCCAGATGCTCAAAAACAAAATGGCAGGTGTTGAGATCAAACCGGCTGAAAAGAAATGGAACAATGATGTTATCAACGCAAACAACAAACTTCTTGGACTCCCTGAAACAAAACTTGTAGAAAGTGGAACACTTCATTGATCGATTATAATATCAATCCAGTCAAAATGGGCGGTCTTGTAAAAGAAGTTTCCAGCGGGAACGTGAAAGTCCATTTACATGGGCGTCTGGGAGTCATCACAGTTCCTGAAAGACTGATCATCAGTGATATTCCGATAGAGCCGGGATGTGAGATGGAATTTTACTTCAGTTACATCCAGGTAGTAGAAAATCCTTATGATTATGACAGCTCAGATATGACAACTGAACATGAACCGGAACCGTGTCTGCTTGGCGGAGTCCTTAATGAAGTCAATGATACTGCCGTGGGTGTCACGATCATGAATGATCTCGGTATCATCCGTGTACCACGGCGCTGGATCTTCACTCCGGTCACTCTGGAAGAAGGACAGGAAGCTGAATTTTATTTCAGCTGTATGAAAGTCATTGGCAAGAAAGATATTCCGATAGAATCCATTTAAGAGGAGGAAATTATTATGAAATTAACTACAGTAGAAGGCATGCAGTCAGAAATTTTTGTACCGATCACACCAAAACCGGTATTTACTGAATTAAAGAAACCATTAAGTGAATGCAAAGTAGCATTTATCACAGCAGGTGGTATCCACCGCAAAGACCAGACACCATTTAACACATCAGGAGACTTTTCTTACAGAGTTATTCCTTTTGATACTCCTTCCGACATGCTTATGGTAACACATGGTGGATTTGATAACTCCGATATCAACAAGGACGTTAATGCCATGTTCCCGATCGACCGTCTTCATGAACTTGTAGACGAAGGCTTCATCGGTTCTCTTCCGAAGGAAACCTACACCTTCATGGGCGGCGGCGGAAACGTCGAAAAATTCAAAAACGAAACCGGTCCGGAAATCGCACGTAAACTGAAAGAGCAGGGTGTTGATATCGTCCTCTGCACCGGTGGATGCGGTACCTGTCACCGTTCTGCAACAATTGTTACCAGATGCTGTGAAGAAGCAGGAATGAGCTGCGTAGTTATCGCCGCACTTCCTCCTATCGCAAGACAGCAGGGTGCACCGCGAATCACCGCACCACACGTGCCGATCGGTTCCAATGCCGGTGAGCCAAACAACATTCCGATGCAGACAGCTATCATCAAAGAGTCTCTGGAATGGGTTCGTGACTGCCCGAGCTTTAACCAGACAAAAGTACTTCCTTATGAGTACAGACACAATGTCTGATCATGATTATTCCTGAATTATCTGACTAATTTCGATACGGTTATCTCCGGGTATGAATCCGATCCTCTCCTTTCCTCATTCATACCCAGAGATAACTTTTTTATTCTGTATGTAACCGAACAGTTTCTCCACGCTTATTACAAGGAGGTACTCCTATGGGACTTGGACCAAGCATTAAAATGACAACCCTGCACCACTTCCGCTGCCCTGTCACCCGGATCCTCTCCAGTGATCCGGATATTGAATTCACCGGAATTCTTGTTGACGGTGTTTCCGAAGTATTTGACGACAAGTACTACACTGCCGAACGCACAGCCGATCTTGCGGAAATACTCCACGCGGATGGAGCTGTCGTAGCAATAGACGGATGGGGAAATCACCACGTAGACTTTGTAAATGTGATCGGACAGCTGGGGCTTCGCGGTATTCCGGCAGTCGGATTAAGCTACATCGGTCAGCAGGGACGACTCGTCTGTACAGATCCCTATGTTGACTGTATTGTGGATTTTAACAAAAGTGATTCCGGCTATGAATCATGTGTTGTAGGTCAGAATAATCTCAACAGTTATGATGCTTTTAAGGCTGTCTCACTCCTCAAATCCCGATTATATAAGACCGGAAAACTAACTTCTCTGCATCCTCCCGTATTTCCTGATACAGGCAGGGCAGAGTCGTCCTGTCATATTTCTCCTGACAGTCAGCTTCTCCACCGGCTCATCTTTAAAGAACACCATGTCCGGAATGTACTGACTGGTCCTCATACATCTCTCGACAGAAATTCCCTGGTCATCAGAGAGGGAATAGAAGCCTCTGTGCTCACACAGGAACCTCTGCTCCGTGACATCCATATACAGATTCTCCCGCCCGGACACCACAGTCTCTTTGTCAATTCAAATCTTGATTTCTCACCCATTGCGTGCAAAATCTCCGGACGCCTCGGCTCCGGCTGCACACATCTGCTGTCAGGAATCACCATCATGCTCACGGGTGTCGAAGAAGCTTCCGGTTTCCAGCCGTCCAATATCGGCTCTTCCGAGGGATTTCTGTCCGACCAGGTTGTCTTTAACAGGGCCGGTACCCCGGCTTCTGATGATCATATCCTTCATATTGATGTTACGTTCAGGGAAGGTGAAGGCCGCACTGCCCGCGGAATCCAGGCTGCTCATCGTGCAGCAGACAGAATTGTAAATGAAATACGGGATGCCATGAAGGATTTCTCACAGCTCCCGTATACACGCAAAGAATTCTATGATGTTTTACGTCCGGGCAAACCTAAGATCATACTCGTAAAGATTGTCTCCGGACTTGGCTGCATGTATGATACAGCTCTGTTTCCGACCCAGCCGGCAGGATTTCTTGGAAGCCACAACATGATGGACTCCCGGAATCTCCCGTATGCACTCTTTCCAAACCAGTGCCGCGACGGTGCGATTCACTCCCTGATCTGAAGATCAGCCTACTGTCTTTCTACCTGATATTTATACTTCCTGTTTGCTGCCATCTGTATCACAATTCCCAGAACAATAAGCAGCAGCCCCAGAACAGAAAACACCGTAATCTTCTCTCCAAGTACAAAATGTGTGAAGAGAAGTGATACAAATGGCGTCAGATAGGCCAGATTTGCTATCACAGCAGTGTTTCCTATATCCAGGGCAAGTGCCCATGTAAGATACGGCAGTGCATTGCAGATAATGCCATTCCAGAGCATTCCCACTGCCTGTGCTCCCGTCGGGACTGCCATTTTTCCCCGGAGGATTATTACCGCAAAGGCTGTAACAGTCCCTGCACCATAAGAAACCATTACGCTCAGATTCTTGTCATAGGTTTCTCTTTTATTTAAAGTACAGTACAGACCATAGCAGACAGCTGCCAGTAAGGCATACATAATTCCTCCGGGACTTCCAAAAGAAAAATCCGTCAGTTTGCCATCCGTTGTCACAACCAGGATTCCCAGAAAAGAAAAAATAACCGCCGCAGCTTTTCCAATGTTCATTTTTTCTCCAAGTATCCAGCATGAAAAGATAATGATCAGTGCGGGCCACAGCTCATTTATTACAAAAGCTGTCTGTGCCTCCAGAAGGTCTGTCCCAAGAAGCAGAAAATAATTATAAAAAAACACTCCCAGGGAGCCGATCACAACCATTCGGAGCAGTGTTTTTACGGACAGTTCACGTAATTCTCTCAGATATCCCTTTTTCCAGTTGTAAATTCCCAGGAACAGCGTCGCTGCCAGAAATGAGAACGCAAGCACATAAACTGCATCCAGCTGGTTCATAAGAAGCTTCGAAACCGTTGCTACGGTTCCAAAACAAAACACCGAGGTTCCCGCATACATATATTCTTTCTTCATAATGTCCTCCTCTCACCGGTAACAGAAAAGGCAGCCTGTGGCTGCCTTCACTGACACGTCTGCTTATGATTTAATTAAAACTCTGTTCCGTTCTTTCTATGATCTCGTCCTGAAGTGCTTTGTCAAGATTTCTGAAATGATCACTGTAGCCTGCAACACGCACGATCAGATCACGGTATTCATCCGGATGCTTCTGTGCATTGATCAGTGTCTGTCGGTCAATAACATTAAACTGGATATGGTGTCCATCAAGATTAAAATAAGACCGTACCAGATTTGCCATCTGATCAAGACCATTCTCTCCTGCGACAACAGATGGTGTAAATTTCTGATTCAGAAGAGTTCCACCTGTGGACAGATGATCCATTTTGGCACATGACTTGATAACTGCTGTCGGTCCGTTCGTATCAGCTCCTTTTTCCGGAGAAATCCCCTCAGAAACCGGCTTATGTGCATGTCTGCCATTCGCACTTGCGATCATGACATCTCCAAAATATACATGACAGGTAGTCGGGAGCATATTGATCCGATAGCTGCCGCCTCTGTTATTCCTACGTCCCGTCACACTCCTGCGATAAAACTCAAATACCTGTTCCATGATCTCATCTGCGTAATCATCGTCATTGCCGTATTTTGGTGTACGGTTTGTCACAAGATTGTAAATTCTCTCATAACCTTCGAAATCAGCTTCCATCGCATCCATAAGTTCTTTCATCGAGAATTTTTTCTTATCGTACACATTGTATTTTACAGCACTCAGGCAGTCTGTGATAGTTCCGATACCAACACCCTGAATATAGCTTGTATTGTATCTTGCGCCGCCTGCGTTATAATCTTTGCCGCGGGCAATACAGTCATTCGTAAGGATCGAGAGAAATGGAACCGGCATCTCCTCGGCATAAATCTTTTCGATCACAAGGCTTCCCCTGATCTTGATATCCAGGAAATACTGTATCTGTCTGCAAAAAGCATCCCACAGTTCTTCATAGCTTTCAAATTCATATCCCCATCCGGTCTGCAGACCAAGCTGGCTGTCAGTCATATGGTCATACCCATTAAAAAGTGTCAGCTCAAAGATCTTGGGAATATTAAAATATCCGGTCAGGATATAGGCTTCATTTCCAAATGCTCCGGTCTCGACGCATCCGCTTGTGCCGCCTTTTCTTGCATCCTCAATAGACTTTCCTGCATTCAGAAGTTCCTGAACGATTGCTTCTGTATTATAAAATGCCGGCTGTCCCCAGCCCTTTCTTGATATTTCGCAGGCCTTCTTAAGGAAATTCTGCGGGGTCTTACGGCTGATCTGAACATTTAAGCTTGGCTGGAGAAGCTTCATCTCATCCATACATTCAAGTATCAGATAGCTTACTTCATTAACACCGTCTCTTCCATCCGGCGTGATACCTCCTGTATTGATATTGGCAAAGTCTGTATAAGTACTGCTTTCTTTAAGTGTGATTCCTACCTTCGGCGGTGCCGGCTGGTTGTTGAATTTTACCCAGAGACATTCCAGAAGTTCCTTTGCCTTATAGTCATCCAGAATTCCATCTTCCACGTCTTTTCTGTAAAAACGGATCAGATGCTGGTCAAATCGTCCCGGACTGTAAGCATCCCACGGATTCAGCTCACTTGTTACTCCAAGATGTGCGAACCAGTACATCTGAATTGCCTGCCAGTAGGTTTTCGGACTGTGAGCCGGCACAACACGGCAGTTCCCGGCAATCTGCAAAAGTTCGGCTTTTCTGATCGCATCAGAACATTTTCCGGCAAGCTCTGTCGCATATTCTGCGTAACGTTCTGCCAGAATCATAATAGCGTCACATGCGATATCCATTCCCTTCAGCTCTGCTTCTTTATCCAGTGCCTCCGGATCATTCATGTAGTCCAGACTTTCAAGGGAGGCTTTAATATCTGCCTTATGTTCCAGGAAGCCTTTTTTGTAAATATTTTCAGAACCTACTGTATGTCCGGGTCCTCTCTGCTCCATAAATTCTGTAAAAATACCGGCACCATAAGCAGCCTTCCACTCAGGTGTCATATGTGCCAGGATTTTATGACGGATCGAACGGTTTTCCCAGAACGGAATCATCTCCTTCGCCTGAAACTCATAATCTTCTTCTTTTACTTTAAAGTTGATAAGTTTTCTGTCATTCATGACCTTCAAATCTTCGGCAGTGTGACAGCAGAGATCAGGAAATGTAGGAGATGCCTGCGGAGCACATCCTTTTTCACCGACGATCAACTCCCCGTCACCTATGTAAAGAGACTTTTTTGAAAAATAATTTTTCAGTGCCAGTGCCCTCAGTTCAGGTACACTGACTGTTCCTTCATACTGTTTGTAAGTTTCTGTAAAATATTTCGCACGTTCCATATCAATGTATGCCTGTGTATTGACACTACGTTCACGCAGAGACTGAACACGTTCATTCATACCTCTTTTTTCCATATATATACTCCCTTCTATCCGCCGATATATACCGGATAATTCACGTAATTTTGCAACATTTCCTTCAGACTGCTCATTGCCTCCTCTGATGGCGTATAAAAGTTCTTACCTTCATATTCCATTCCGGCTCTCCCATACTTTCCGCT
>CAVFJK010000061.1:0-2375 GCA_963622815.1 Ruminococcus bicirculans (ex Wegman et al. 2014) | reverse complement strand
AAGCAGATTCACCTGACAGGCATGAATGCCTTTGGTCTTCAGAAATTCTCCTATAGCTTTTATCTCCTCCGGAACGTCATTTGCACCACCGATCACTGGAATCCTGACCCAGATTTTTGCTCCGGCATCCGATAATCTTACCAGATTCTCCAGTATCCTGTGATTATCTGTTCCTGTGTAAAGCTGATGTTTTTCACTCTCCATAAATTTGATATCATAAAGAAAAACATCCGTATATGGAATCACTCTTTCAAATGCCTGCCACGGCACCTCTCCGCAGGTATCTATATTGATTCTGATCCCTCTCATCTTCAGACATTTCATCAGATTTTCAACATACTCCAGATTACCTGCAAGGACTTCTCCACCGGATAATGTCACACCTCCGTTTGAAGTTTCATAAAAGATCTGATCCTTCAGAAGCTCTCTGGTCAGTTCCTGCACTTCGTAGGTTCTTCCACAGATCTCCCTTGCATTGTTCACACATGCGTCTGTACACGCTTCACAACCGATACACTTTGCCGCATCAGTGAATGCTTTTCCATCTTTGACAGATATCGCCCCCTGAGTACATTCCATCACACACATGGAACATCCCGTGCATCGTTCTTCATAAAACAGGATTGCTTTCTTATAAGACTGTGTCTCCGGATTATGACACCATTTACAGGAGAGAGGACAACCCTTAAAAAATACGGTTGTCCGTGTCCCCTCCCCATCATGAATAGAATATTTTTGTATGTTTGTGACCAAAGGCTTTTTCATTATTGATCTTCACCAGTCTTTCTGTAAATATCATGCTGCCTTCAGTAAAGAACGCAGATAGATCGGAAGCAGTTGTTTTCCCTTTTCTTTCAGACTATAGCTTCCTCCCTTCAGACACCAGTCATAGATCATTCCTCTCTCCAGCGAAGCATAATTATCTGCCAGATTTTCCGGTGTATCTTCTTTGCTGAATTCACCTGTCTTCTGGCCTTCCTCGATCAGCTGAGGAATCAGATGATAATAAAAACGGCTGTTGTCCAGCATATTCTGACCGCCTTCATCTGATCCCAGATAAACATGACTGACAAGGTTGAACGGAACCTGTTCTTCGATCAGCCCAAACAATGCCTGATTCAGATAAACAAGCTTCTCATACTGTGTGAAATGCGGATTCATGGATACCATCAGATCTGCATATTTCTGGTCGAACAGTTCTCCAAGAGTATCCTGCAGTCCGTCTTTTTCAGCAAAACACCCGTAGAAATCTTTCTCACTGATCTCCGCCTTACTGATAATATCAGCTACTGTAGTTGCCTCATATCCTTTTTCTGCAAAGAGACTCCATGCTGCACGTACGATTCTTGACCGGACGGTTTCTTCCTGCTTCTCCATGATTCCCAGAAGGAATCCGTATTCCAGCGGATCATCGTCATCCAGAATCCAGTCGTTGACTCCGGTAATATAGGCACTTCCGGTAATTTTAGGAATGACACCATTCTTTCCATCAATCTCCACCTCCTGTGCAATCTCCCCCTTGAACAGGGAGCCTGTGATACTCTCATAAATAAAAGTATCTCCTGGCTTCATTTTTCCTTTTGCATACAGTGCTGCCATTTTGGCACTTGTTCCGGTCCCACATGGACTTCTGTCCACCTGTGCATCGCCAAATACTACACAGTTTTTCAAGTCTGCCTTCTCATTGTCTGTTGTATCATAAAATTCAACCAGATCGACCGTTGTAATATCCAGATATGGATGCCTGATCTCTACTGTCCGGTTGATCTTATCTCTTAATTTCATTCCAATCTCAGTCAGTTTCTTTGCATTCTGGAGTTCAACCGTTACGCCAATCTCTCTGGCATTTACCAGTGCGAAAAAGGATCCTCCGAAAGAAATATCATAGTGGATCTCTCCCACCTCCGGCAGCTCTGTCACAAGATCTTCTTTGTACAGAAAAGCCGGAACATTCAGAATACTGACCTCTGTCGCCTTACCGTCTACTACATGCACACTGGTACGTATCAGACCGGAAGGTGCATCCAGAACCACCTCAGTATATGGCTCCTGGACCGGAACCATACCTGTTTCCACTATCATGGATGCCGCACCGATACTTCCATGTCCGCACATATTAAGGCAGCCGCCGCTGTCCATAAAAATAACACCGAAATCTGCCTCTTCGTGTACCGGCTGTGTAAGAAGTGCACCGAACATATCTCTGTGTCCTCTTGGCTCCAGCATCAGTGCAGACCGGAGAAAATCATAATTTTCTATAAGATACTTCTTTTTGTCCATCATAGTTTCCCCCGGAAGATATGGAAAACCATCATATACAATCCTCGTCGATTCTCCCATTGTATGAGAATCGATTGTTTTTATCTCGTAAGCAT
>CAVFJK010000060.1:2646-10236 GCA_963622815.1 Ruminococcus bicirculans (ex Wegman et al. 2014) | reverse complement strand
AAAACATACAAAATAGAAAAGTCAAAAAAGTGCACTAAAGAGGACAAAAAATCTGGCGAAATAAAAACTCCTTAATGATATGATGTTTTCAACATAAAAATAAAGGAGGTAACTTCAGGTGAGGATTCAGAATGTAGCAGATGACGCGTTCCGTAGATATGGTAAAGTACTGGAGGGGTATGATTTTACGGAACTCCTGAAGGAAATGAAACATACTCCGGTGCCGGAGGATGTAACTTATGTTCCTTCCGTAGAAGAGATGGAAGCACTGCCGGTTGCAAAAGAACTGCAGAATAAGGGATATGGCGGTCTGCCGATCGAAATCGGATATTGCAACGGACATAATAAAAAATTAAATGGTCTGGAATACCATCGCAGCTCTGAGATCAATGTTGCAGTGACGGACCTGGTATTGCTGATCGGACATCAGCAGGATGTAGAAAAAGATTTTACATATGACACATCAAAAGTAGAAGCATTCCTTGTTCCGGCAGGAACCGCGATCGAGGTATATGCAACAACACTTCACTATGCACCATGCCATGTAAATGAAGCTGGTTTCCAGTGCGTTGTTGTTCTTCCGAAAGGAACAAACACAGAACTGACTTTTGAAAAAGCAGCAGAAGGAGAGGACAAGCTCCTTACCGCTAAGAACAAATGGCTGATCGGTCATGAAGAAGCTGCTATCGAAGGCGCATTCAACGGACTCAAAGGAGAGAATGTTGGAATTGATTAAAAACGTCGGAATCGACTGATCGTGAACACAAAATAAAAAATACAAATTATCTACTATATAATATGGAGGAATTTTTATCATGAACAATATCCCAGTAGTAAAACTTGGAATCATCGCAGTAAGCCGTGACTGTTTTCCGATCCAGCTCTCTGAGAAGAGACGTGCAGCTATCAAAGCAGCTTATAAGGGAGAACTTTACGAATGTCCTGTAACTGTTGAGAACGAGAAAGACATGGAAAAAGCACTCGAAGACGTAAATAAAGCAGAGTGCAACGCCCTGGTTGTTTTCCTTGGAAACTTCGGACCGGAAACACCGGAAACCCTGATCGCAGAAAGATTTGACGGACCGTGCATGTATGTTGCGGCAGCAGAAGGCGACGGCGACATGATCAACGGCAGAGGTGATGCTTACTGTGGTATGCTGAACTGCTCTTATAACTTAAAGATGCGTCATCTTGAAGCATACATTCCGGAATATCCGGTTGGAACAGCTGATGACATTGCAAAAATGATCGGTGATTTCGTTCCGGTTGCACGTGCCGTTATCGGTGTTCGTAACCTTAAGATCATTACATTCGGACCACGTCCGCAGGATTTCTTTGCTTGTAACGCACCAATTAAAGGTCTTTATGAACTGGGTGTTGAGATCGAAGAAAACTCTGAGCTTGACCTTCTCGTTGCTTTCAAAGAGCATGAAAACGATCCTCGTATCCCGGAAGTTTGCGCAGATATGGCAAAAGAAATGGGCGAGGGAAGATACTATGAAGACCTCAATGCAAGAATGGCACAGTTCGAGCTTACTCTTCTTGACTGGGCAGAAGCTCACAAAGGAGCAAGAAAATATGTTGCATTTGCTGACAAATGCTGGCCGGCATTCCCGTCACAGTTCGGATTTGAGCCTTGCTATGTAAACAGCCGTCTTGGCTCCAGAGGCATCCCGGTATCCTGCGAAGTTGATATCTACGGAGCACTCAGCGAGTACATCGGACTTTGCATTTCTGATGATGCAGTTACACTGCTTGACATCAACAACTCTGTTCCACAGTATATCTACGACGAAGATATCAAAGGAAAATATGACTACAAACTTACAGATACATTCATGGGATTCCATTGTGGAAATACTCCGGAATGCAAGATGTGCGAATCCAGAGCAGTTAAATATCAGCTCATTCAGCACAGACTTCTTGAGCCAGCAGGATCTGAACCGGACTTTACAAGAGGAACTCTTGAAGGCGACATCGCTGCTTCTGATATTACATTCTATCGTCTGCAGTGCAACTCTGAAGGTGAACTGGTAGCATACGTTGCAGAAGGTGAAGTTCTTGACGTACCGACAAGATCCTTCGGTGGTATCGGTATCTTCGCTATCAACGAAATGGGAAGATTCTATCGCCACGTACTGATCGAGGGTAACTTCCCGCATCACGGAGCAGTTATGTTCGGACATTACGGAAAACAGTTCTTCGAAGTAGTGAAATTCCTTGGACTGGATGTAAAGAAGATTGGTTACAACCAGCCGGCAGGTGTAAGATACCCAACAGAAAATCCATGGGGCTAATCATCTGATTTCGAAAAAATAAAATAAAACCAATACAGACATCCCGGGAGTTTTCCTGGGATGTCGTGGTAAAGAGCAAAATATCAGTAAAAAATCTCAATAACAATAGCAGACAGAATGTGCATCTGCGGGTATGTCTGCAGAATGCATGGTTAGGAGGAAACATGTACTATATTGGTGTAGATTTAGGAACTTCCGCAGTAAAACTTCTTCTTATGGAAGAATCAGGAAAGATCTGTAATATCGTATCAAAAGAATATCCACTGTTTTTCCCGCACCCGGGCTGGTCAGAACAGAATCCGGAAGACTGGTTTACCCAGAGTGTTGAGGGAATGAAAGAACTGACAGAAGGAATTGACCGCTCACAGGTAGCAGGAATCGGCTTCGGCGGACAGATGCATGGACTGGTAACACTGGACGAAAACGACAATGTCATCCGCCCGGCAATCCTCTGGAATGATGGGCGTTCCCAGAAAGAGACAGAATATCTGAATAATGAAATTGGAAAAGATAAATTATCCCAGTATACAGCAAACATCGCTTTTGCCGGTTTCACAGCACCAAAGATTCTGTGGATGAAGAAAAACGAGCCGGAGAAATTTGCAAAGATCGCAAAGATCATGCTTCCAAAAGATTACCTTGCATACAGACTTTCCGGATCTTTCTGCACAGATGTTTCTGATGCATCCGGTATGCTTCTTCTTGATGTAAAGAACCGCTGCTGGTCAAAAGAAATGATGGAGATCTGCGATGTAAAAGAAGAACAGCTTCCGAAACTGTATGAGAGCTGGGAAGTTGTCGGAACACTGAAACCGGAAATTGCAAAGGAACTTGGATTCTCCGCAGATGTCAAAGTCGTAGCAGGAGCAGGCGACAATGCGGCAGCAGCTGTTGGAACAGGAACTGTTGGTGACGGACAGTGTAACATCTCCCTTGGAACCTCCGGAACTATCTTTATTTCCAGCAAAAACTTCGGCGTTGATGAAAATAATGCACTGCATTCCTTCTGTCATGCAGACGGAAGCTATCACCTGATGGGCTGCATGCTGAGCGCAGCATCCTGTAATAAATGGTGGGCAGAAGAAATCCTCAAGACAAAAGATTTCGCAGCAGAGCAGGCGCCGATTGAGAAACTTGGCGAAAACAATGTATTCTTCCTTCCGTACCTGATGGGAGAAAGGTCACCACATAATAACCCTGACGCAAGAGGCGTATTCTTCGGAATGTCCATGGATACTACAAGAGCAGACATGACACAGGCTGTTCTCGAAGGCGTAGCATTCGGACTTCGTGATTCCCTTGAAGTCGCACGTAAACTTGGTATTAAGATCGAACGCACCAAGATCTGTGGCGGCGGCGCAAAGAGCCCTCTGTGGAAGAAGATCATTGCGAATGTCATGAACCTTAAGGTTGATGTCCTTGAAGTAGAAGAAGGTCCGTCCATGGGTGGTGCAATGCTGGCAGCCGTTGGATGCGGAGCATATCCGGATGTTGAGACTATCGGAAAGAAGATGGCTCATGTTGTTGATACCGTTGAGCCGGAAGAAGAACTTGTGGCTAAATATGAGGAACGTTATCAGAAGTTCAAGGAGTTATACCCTGCCTTGAGACCACTCTTTTAGGGTACTGCCCTAGGACCCGCCAGTTTGGCAAATAAGAAAACCTTATGCGAGGGGAGGCGCTCATAGTTGCGAGGGCCGCTCTCCCCTCGCGCACCCCACCTGGCCACGCTGAAAAAAGAATTGAAGGAAGTTCTTTTTTTCTGATATCTAATCGGCTCACATAAAAAAGAGGGTGTTAAGGTACAATTTAACAAATAGAATGACAGAATACCGGGATATCTTCAGCATGAGAAAACGAAGAATCCTGGTATTTTTATATACTGCGATATTATTTATACGATGCCATCGTATATGACGGGTCCAAGGGAAGTTCCCTTGATATGTTAAAAGTGCACAAATTTTATTTTGATTTCTTTGTACTTTTGTAAAAAGAAAAGAAAAAATTTGATAAATTCTTGACAAACCCCATCTTTTATGATACTATTTTCTCATCAATCGAAAAAATCTCTGATAACTGGCGGAGTAGTGGAAATCACCACATGGGAATCAGAGATTTGAAAAGCCGACCGTCTGGGCAGTATTTGAGAGTTTCTCAGATGCTGCTTTTTTTTAACCAAAATAAAAGTATTCAGGACGCTATGGTGACAAATGGTGTTCATGAGATTTATGAATATGTGTAGAGGGCATTGGTTAAAAGGGACGGGGCACCCACAATGAAAGGAGAGACAATTATGGGATTCAAAAGTGACATCGAAATTGCACAGGAGTGCGAAATGCTGCCAATCACAAAGATTGCAGAAAAAGCAGGTATTGATGACAAATATCTGGAGCAGTACGGAAAATACAAAGCTAAAATTGATTACAATCTCCTGAAAGAAAGTGACAAAAAGGATGGCAAGCTGATTCTTGTAACAGCTATTAACCCGACACCGGCAGGTGAAGGAAAGACTACTACAACTGTAGGTCTTGCAGATGGTATGCAGAAGCTTGGAAAGAGTGTTATGGTTGCTCTTCGTGAGCCATCCCTTGGACCGGTATTCGGTGTGAAAGGTGGCGCAGCAGGTGGCGGTTATGCACAGGTAGTTCCGATGGAAGATATCAACCTTCATTTCACAGGTGACTTCCATGCAATCGGAGCAGCAAACAACCTTCTTGCAGCAATGATCGATAACCATATCTTCCAGGGCAATGCACTGAACATCGACCCGAGAAAGATCACATGGAGAAGATGTGTAGATATGAATGACCGTCAGCTTCGTAACGTTGTAGATGGCCTCGGCGGAAGAACAAACGGTATGCCGCGTGAAGACGGATACGACATCACTGTTGCATCTGAAATTATGGCAGTCCTTTGCCTCGCAAGTGATATCAAAGACCTGAAAGAAAGACTTTCCAGGATCATCATCGGATATACATATGGAAAAGTATCCGAGCAGAAACCGGTAACAGCTGGTGACCTTCATGCAGAAGGTGCTATGACAGCTCTTCTGAAAGATGCCCTGAAACCAAACCTTGTTCAGACACTGGAACACGTTCCGGCAATCGTTCATGGCGGACCATTTGCTAACATCGCTCATGGATGTAACTCCGTAACAGCTACAAAGATGGCTCTGAAACTTGCTGATTATGCAATTACAGAGGCTGGATTCGGTGCAGACCTTGGTGCTGAGAAATTCCTGGATATCAAGTGCCGTATGGCAGACCTGCATCCAAGTGCAGTTGTTATCGTAGCTACTGTACGTGCCCTGAAATATAATGGCGGTGTAGCAAAGGCTGATCTTAATAATGAAAATCTGGAAGCACTGGAAAAAGGTATCCCGAACCTTCTGAAACATGTAAGCAACATCAAGAATGTATATAAACTTCCTTGTGTAGTTGCTATTAATGCATTCCCGACTGACACAAAGGCAGAGCTTGACTTCGTAGAAGCAAAATGTAAAGAACTAGGCGTAAACGTAGCCCTTTCCGAAGTATGGGCAAAAGGCGGCGAAGGCGGAATCAAACTTGCAGAAGAAGTTCTCCGTCTTGTTGAAGAACCAAATGACTTCTCCTATGCATACGAACTGGAAGGCTCCATCGAAGACAAACTGAACCAGATCGTTCAGAAAGTATATGGCGGTAAGAGAGTAGTTCTGACAGCAAACGCTCAGAAACAGGCAAAACAGCTCGAAGCACTTGGATTTGGAAACTGCCCGATCTGTGTAGCTAAGACACAGTACAGCCTGACAGATGATCAGACAAAACTTGGTGCACCGACAGACTTCGAAGTTACCGTACGTAATCTGAAGATCTCCGCAGGCGCAGGATTTATCGTAGCCCTGACAGGCGAGATCATGACTATGCCTGGACTGCCGAAAGTACCGGCTGCTGAGAGAATTGATGTGGATGAAAACGGAAAGATTACAGGACTTTTCTAAGAATTAAGTTTCTGAGGGAACTTCCCTCAATCCCGCCAATTATTTTGGCAAATAGAAAACCCTGAGGGGGACTATCTCGAAGTTGCGTTTGCTGGGAACTGCCCAGCGGCCCGCCAGTTTGGCAAATAGAAAACCCTGAGGGGGACTATCTCATAGTTGCGAAGGCCGATTGTCCCCCTCAGACTCCCCCTTTTTGGCCACGCTGAAAAGAAAGA
Source organism: Ruminococcus bicirculans (ex Wegman et al. 2014) (assembly GCA_963622815.1). Classification (GTDB taxonomy): domain Bacteria; phylum Bacillota; class Clostridia; order Lachnospirales; family Lachnospiraceae; genus Blautia_A. Next base: position 3,745 of record CAVFJK010000060.1, on the reverse strand, counting down.
TTTGAATTAGTTAGTAGAATGATAAAATACCAGGATATCTTCTCCATACGAAAGAGAAGCGTTCTGGTATTTTTGTGTGCATTTCATATTTGATGAACCAAGAAATCTTATATCTTTTACGCCGAGGGGTTGTCAGGGGACTGGCTTTAAGTCCCTTGACGGTTTTCTAATATTTCCAAATATACACAGGGTCTTAGGGTAGCAACCATAAAAAATGCCATCGTAATGACGGGTCCAAGGGAAGTTCCCTTCGCAGTTGACAAACAGAAAGAATCTGTTTAACATGGACTACAGATTTACAGATTATCAGGATGGCAGGAGGCTTATATATGACAGTAAAAGAAAGGCTGGAAGCCCTTCGCAATATTATGAAAGAAAAAAAGATAGACGCCTATCTGGTGCCGACGGATGATTTCCACGGATCGGAATACGTAGGTGATTATTTTAAATGCAGAAAATATATTACAGGTTTTACGGGTTCTGCGGGGACAGCTGTGATCATGCAGGACATGGCAGGTCTGTGGACCGATGGAAGATATTTTATTCAGGCGGCGGATCAGCTTCGTGGCAGTACAATTGAGTTGTTTAAATCCGGTGAACCGGAAGTTCCAACGGTACATCAGTTTCTGAAAGAAAAACTGGAAAAAGGTATGTGTCTGGGCTTTGACGGACGTACGGTCAGTGCAAAAGAAGCGGAGCAGTTAGGCGAACTTTTGAAAGAAAAAGATATTACTTTTTCCGTAAATAATGACCTGGTCGGTGAGATCTGGGAAGACCGTCCGGCTCTTTCCTGCGAGCCGGTTATGGAACTTGATGTGAAATGGACCGGTAAATCCAGAGCAGATAAGATCGAAGAGATTCGTGAGCAGATGAAAGAAAAAGAAGCAGACGTTTTCATCCTCACTTCTCTGGATGATATTGCATGGTTATTAAATATCCGCGGAAACGATATTCACTGTTGTCCGGTAGTTCTTTCTTATCTTGTTATGACGGATAATGAGCTTAGATTGTATGCAAATGCAGCTGCTTTTTCAGAAGAAATTCGCAGCAATCTGGAAGCAGATGGAATAAAAATTTATCCATATGATGAGGTTTATTC
>CAVFJK010000060.1:1380-2636 GCA_963622815.1 Ruminococcus bicirculans (ex Wegman et al. 2014) | reverse complement strand
CCAAACGATATCTTCTGATAAGAAAGTTCTGCTCTCCAAAGCGAATGTCAACAGTTGTCTGGTAAGCAACATTCCGGCTGAAGTGACGATTCTGGATGAGAAAAACCTGACTCTTTTACCAAAGGCAATCAAGAATAAAACAGAGATGGATAACGAGAGAATTGCACATATAAAGGATGGTGTGGCGGTCACAAAATTTATCTACTGGCTTAAGAAAAATGTGCCGGAAGGCACGGTCACAGAGCTGAGTGCAGCAGAAAAACTGTATCAGTTTCGCAGTGAACAGGAGCATTTTATCGGGGATAGTTTTGATCCGATCATAGCCTATGGAACACATGCTGCAATCGTACATTACAGCGCGACAGAGGAGTCAGATATTCCTCTTGAAGCCAGAGGAATGGTGCTTGCAGACACCGGTGGACACTATCTGGAAGGCACAACAGACATCACAAGAACCATCGTTCTTGGCCCGATCACAGAAAAAGAAAAGAAATATTTTACGGCAGTTCTTCGGGGCAATCTGAACCTTGCAGCGGCGAAATTTAAGTATGGATGTACCGGCTTAAACCTTGATTATCTTGCCAGAGGACCGCTCTGGGAACTGGGTGAGGACTATAATCATGGTACAGGACATGGTGTGGGATATCTTCTGAATGTACATGAAGGACCGAACAGTTTCCGATGGAAAAATCTTCCGAGAAATCCGGCTCCGGTACTGGAAGAAGGCATGATCACTTCGGATGAACCGGGATATTATCTGGAAAATGAATTCGGAATCCGCCACGAAAATCTTGTTCTCTGTAAGAAGGCAGAAGAGACATCTTTCGGGCAGTTTATGTGTTTAGAACCACTGACGATGGTGCCATTTGACCTGGAAGGAATTAATCCGCAGGAGATGACAGAACGTGAGCGAAAACTCCTGAATGAATATCATCAGAAAGTGTATAAAACAATATCACCATATTTAAACGAGGAAGAAAAGAAATGGCTGAAACAGGCAACCAGAGAGATCTGACAAAGGGAGAAAAAACAAAATACCGACTTGCAAGAGCCATGAAGGAATGCATGAAAACTACGTCTGTAGAGAATATTACCGTGAAGCAGATTACAGAAGAATGTGGATTGACCAGGCAGACTTTTTACCGGAATGTTCTGGACAAATACGATCTGATCAACTGGTATTTTGATAAGCTTCTGGTAAAATCTTTTGAACATATGGGCCAGGGAAAAACCGTTTATGATGCTTTGGTCAAAAA
>CAVFJK010000060.1:0-1370 GCA_963622815.1 Ruminococcus bicirculans (ex Wegman et al. 2014) | reverse complement strand
TATTCAGGAAGAGCAGAAGTTTTTTTCGGCAGCCTTTCGATATGATGAACAGAATTCTCTCAGGCAACATGACTTTGAGCTGATCCTGGCTTTTTATGAAAATCTGATTTGTGAAAAAACTGGCAAAATACCGGAAGAAAACATTCATTTTTTACTGGAAATGTATTGTCAGAGCTCAATTTATATGACTGTGAAATGGGTGACAGGAGATGTGACATGCACACCGGAAGGACTGGCAGCTACTTTGGTAGATGGCATGCCGGGGAAACTTGCCGAGGTATTTACAGGGCTTGGTATTCTAAACTAATAAGCTGAAAATACCGAAAATAAAAGGGATTTGGAGAGTCTCTCTTTGCAGGACTGGATACATATAGTAATATTTGCTGAATATGAATATATAAATTTGGAACATATCACGAAAGTTACAGGAAACGTTACACTTGACGAATTCTGTAACTTTCTTTTTTATAAAAACATTGTTAATATAATAACAACTTGAAAGACAAAAGTTGTGAGAAACAGACAAAAAGTACTCACAGACAATGTAGAAAGGGATGTATTTATCATGGCAAACAGAATCAATTTAAACGGAACATCTTATCACGGAGCAGGTGCAATCGCAGAGATCGCAAATGAAGCAAAAGCACATGCATTCAAAAAAGCTTTTGTATGTTCTGACCCGGATCTGATCAAATTTAACGTAACAAGTAAGGTAACAGATGTTCTTGAAAAAGAAGGACTGGAATATGAAATTTATTCCGATATTAAAGCAAACCCGACTATCCAGAACGTACAGCATGGTGTAGAAGCATTTAAGAAATCCGGAGCAGATTACATCATCGCAATCGGCGGCGGTTCTTCTATGGATACAGCAAAAGCAATCGGTATCATTATTGCAAACCCGGAATTTGAGGATGTAAGAAGTCTGGAAGGTACAGCACCAACTAAGAAACCTTGTGTACCGATTATCGCTGTTCCGACAACAGCAGGAACTGCAGCAGAAGTTACCATTAACTACGTTATCACAGATGTAGAAAAGAAACGTAAATTTGTATGTGTTGACCCGCATGATATGCCGATCATCGCAGTTGTTGACCCGGAAATGATGTCCTCTATGCCTAAAGGACTGACCGCTTCTACAGGTATGGATGCCCTGACTCATGCAATCGAGGGATATACAACAAAAGCTGCATGGGAGATGACTGATATGTTCCATCTCAAAGCAATTGAACTGATCTCCAATTCTCTTCGCGGAGCTGTCGAAAACACCAAAGAAGGCCGTGAGGGAATGGCTCTTGGACAGTATATCGCAGGTATGGGATTCTCAAATGTAGGTCTTGGAATCGCACATTCCATGGCACATACACTGG
>CAVFJK010000059.1:0-3652 GCA_963622815.1 Ruminococcus bicirculans (ex Wegman et al. 2014) | reverse complement strand
ATCTTGTAGGCCCTTGTCCCCTCCACATATTGTATTCTTGAATTATAACATTTCTGATAATAATTCTCAATATATTTACTGCTAGGTTTGATATTTTTATAACAAATTTTCAATTAATTCTAATAGCTGTCAGTTATCGAATAACTAAAGCAGGTTCTTCTCTGTCAATCACTTCTCCAATTACTGCAGCCGATAAAGAAACTTTTCTTAATTCCTGAAGGATCTCTTCTGCCTCCTCTGCCGGAACTGCTGCGAGAAGTCCCCCGGATGTCTGCGGGTCAAACACAAGATCCTCTCTCCAAAGCTCGGCTGTACTGATATAGCCTGCTTTTGCTGCAAATTCCCTGTTTCGGTATGCACCGCCCGGAATCAGTCCCATAGAAGCATATTCTTCTACGTCCGGAAGAATCGGTAATTCTTTTGTCTCGATCACAAGCGTCTTATTACTGCCCTCTGCCATCTCGGTTCCGTGCCCGCCAAGCCCAAAGCCGGTCACATCCGTACATGCATGGACCGTATGATTTTTTAATACATCACGGGCAGATTTATTTAATGTCTTCATGGACTTCAGGGCAGCTTCTCTTGCTTCTTCGGACACCAGGTCAGCTTTGATTGCTGTATTCACAATACCCGTTCCAAGCATTTTCGTCAGAATCAGTTTATCTCCTGTCTGTGCCCCAAAATTCTTCCAGAATTTATCTGGATGAACAAAACCAGTCACACTCAGGCCATATTTTGGTGTGTCATCCTGAATCGTATGACCGCCTGCAAGAACAGCACCTGCTTCCAGTACTTTATCTGCTCCGCCTTTCAGAATCTCGCCAAGGATCGCCGTATCCATATCTTTCGGAAAAGCAACGATATTTAACGCAGTCTTCGGCTCTCCGCCCATCGCATAAACATCACTCAACGCATTGGCTGCTGCAATCTGCCCAAAATCATACGGATCATCCGCCACCGGTGTAAAGAAATCAAGAGTCTGAATCATTGCAAGCTCATCTGAGATCTTATAAACAGCTGCATCATCCGAAGTTTCTGTTCCGACCAGAAGATTCGGATCATGAAATTTTGGAAGCCCGCAGAGCACACCTTCCAATGTTCCAGGCCCCACTTTGGCTGCACAGCCGCAGTTCGGTGCAAGCTTTGTAAGATATACCTTTTCCATTCTGCTGTATTTCCTTTCTGTCATAATAGTACCGTCGTTATTGTCTGTTTTATCTTCACAGTAACTTGTTTATCTATGATAACATAAATCTTTCGTTTTCTCCATGTCTTTTTTTGATAGAAAAAGTCGATAAAAAACTGCCCCGACAGTTTTTATTTCCTGTCAGGACAGTTCCGGTTAAATATCATTATTTAAAACGATTTTTATTTCTTTGTAATATATCCTTTTGCTTTCAGTGTCTCTGCACAAAGTACAGCTCCACCGGCAGCTCCTCTTACGGTGTTATGGGAAAGTCCTACGAATTTATAATCGTAAACGGTATCTTCACGAAGACGGCCAACAGATACTCCCATTCCATGCTCGTAGTTGACATCTTCGCTAACCTGCGGACGGTTGTCTTCTTCAAGGTACTGGATGAAGTGCTTCGGTGCACTCGGAAGTTCCAGTTCCTGCGGAAGTCCCTTGAAATTCTCAAGTGCTTCGATCAGCTGCTCTTTTGTAGGTTTCTTACGGAATTTAACAAATACAGCTGCTGTATGTCCGTTCAGTACCGGAACACGCAGGCACTGGCAGGTGATAACAGGCTCTGTAGCCGGTACGATCACACCGTCTTCGATCTTGCCCCACAGTCTCAGTGGCTCTTTCTCGCTCTTCTCTTCTTCTCCACCGATGTATGGAATAATGTTTCCTTCCATTTCCGGCCAGTCTTTGAAAGTCTTTCCTGCTCCGGAGATTGCCTGGTATGTAGTAGCCACAACTTCATATGGCTCAAATTCTTTCCATGCAGTAAGAACCGGTGCGTAGCTCTGGATAGAGCAGTTTGGTTTAACAGCGATGAATCCTTTTGTTGTTCCAAGACGTTTCTTCTGATACTGGATAACATCGAAGTGTTCCGGGTTGATTTCCGGCACTACCATCGGTACATCCGGTGTCCAGCGATGTGCGCTGTTGTTGGATACAACCGGAGTCTCTGTCTTGGCATATTCTTCTTCGATCGCTTTGATCTCGTCTTTTGACATATCTACTGCAGAAAATACGAAGTCAACTGTGGAAGCAACTTTTTCTACTTCGTTGACATTCATAACCACGATCTTCTTTACTGCTTCCGGCATCGGAGTATCCATTTTCCATCTTCCGCCTACAGCTTCTTCATAAGTTTTTCCGGCACTTCTCGGGCTGGCTGCAAGAGTAACCACCTCAAACCACGGATGATTCTCCAGAAGAGAAATAAATCTCTGTCCTACCATACCTGTAGCACCTAAAATGCCGACTCTCAGTTTTTCACTCATAATCTTTCTTCTCCTCATACATATATTTCGTATGTGTCTTTGTGTGGCACACATCTGTTTTCTTTGTACATACTATAACACTTCACTCAAAAATGCAAGTGCTTTTTAATTATTTTTCAAATATTCTTTATTCTCTGCAATGATCTTCTCCATCACCTTCGGACCCGGAGCACCATATGTCTCACGTTTTTCCACGCAGGTCTTCATGCTGATCGCCTCGTAGATATCCTGCTTAAATACAGGAGAAATCTCTTTATACTCCTCAAGCGGAAGTTCATCAAGAGAAATTCCCCTATCAATACAGGTCAGTACAAGGCGGCCTACGATACCATGTGCATCACGGAACGGTACCCCATGGTTTACCAGATAATCCGCGGCATCTGTAGCGTTTGTGAAGCCATTCTTTGCACTTGCCTCCATGACATCCTTACGGAATTCCATGGTAGATACCATACCGGTGAACAGAGCGATGCAGCCTTTCACGGTATCAATTGCATCAAATGTGAGTTCTTTGTCTTCCTGCATGTCTTTATTATAAGCAAGCGGAATACCTTTCATAGTCGTCAGGATAGAAGTCAGCGCGCCATAGACACGTCCGGTCTTACCTCTTACAAGCTCTGCGATATCCGGATTCTTCTTCTGCGGCATGATACTGCTTCCTGTACTGTAGGCATCATCGATCTCAACAAAACGATATTCATTTGAGTTCCAGAGGATGATTTCCTCGCAGAAACGGCTCAGATGCATCATGATCGTAGACATGGCAGAAAGAAGCTCGATCACATAGTCTCTGTCAGATACGGAATCCATGCTGTTTCTGGTCGGCTCATCAAATCCAAGCAACTCAGCGGTATAAAATCTGTCAAGCGGGTAAGTCGTTCCTGCAAGCGCTCCTGCTCCGAGCGGACAGGTATTCATACGTTTACGGATATCAGCCATACGGCTTCTGTCTCTTCGGAACATCTCAAAATACGCGCCTACATGATGTGCCAGAGTGACAGGCTGTGCTTTCTGCAGATGGGTAAATCCAGGCATATAAGTATGCACATTATTTTCCATGATCGTCTGCAGCGCCTCAAGAAGTTTCTTCAGTTCCGCATCGATCTCTTCGATCTCATCACGTACATACAGTTTCATATCAAGGGCAACCTGGTCATTACGGCTTCTTCCTGTATGAAGTTTCTTACCAGGATCTCCG
>CAVFJK010000058.1:0-14964 GCA_963622815.1 Ruminococcus bicirculans (ex Wegman et al. 2014) | reverse complement strand
GTTATAATACTGCTGTTCGTAGAGAATTAAGCAGACGAAGAAGTCTAAATGGACTTTTTCGTCTGCTTTTTTTTATTTCAAAAACAAAAGGAGGAAATGTAATGCGTTTAAATCCAAAGGAACAGGAAAAGCTTATGCTCCATATGGCAGGAAATCTGGCAAAAGAGCGAAAGGAACGAGGCGTAAAACTGAATTATGTTGAAGCGGTTGCTTATATCAGTTCAGAGCTTCTGGAACTGGCACGAGACGGCAAAGAAGTTGTGGAACTGATGCAGCTTGGTACGAAGATGCTGACAAAAGATGACGTTATGGATGGTGTTGCAGATATGGTACATGAAGTGCAGGTTGAGGCGACATTTCCGGATGGAACAAAACTTGTGACAGTGCATAATCCGATTCAGTAAAGGAGGATAACGATGAAAATTGGTGAAATCATTCCATTGGAGAGAGAGATTACATTAAATGAAGGAAAACCTGTTGTAACGGTCAAGGTGGCAAATACCGGCGATCGTCCTGTTCAGGTTGGTTCACATTTCCATTTTTTTGAGGTAAACCGCTACCTTAAGTTTGACAGAGAAAAAGCATATGGATTTCATCTGGATATTCCGTCAGGAACTTCTGTTCGTTTTGAACCAGGTGAAGAAAAAGAAGTTCAGCTTACCGCTATCGGTGGAACTAAGAGAGTCTTCGGTCTCAACGATCTGACCTGTGCGCAGATTTCAGAAGTCAACAAAGAAGCAGCTCTTAACAACGCCCGCACGAAGGGCTTCATGCCAAAAGCATAAGTTTACAAAAAAAGGAGGAAACAGATTCATGAGTGTAAAAATTTCCGGTGAAAAATATGCAATGATGTATGGTCCGACAACTGGAGATAAGGTACGTCTGGCAGATACAGATCTGATTATTGAAGTAGAAAAAGACTATACCACCTATGGTGATGAAATTAAATTCGGCGGCGGCAAGACGATCCGAGACGGTATGGGACAGTCTGTCAAGACAACAAGCGCAGACGGTGACCTGGATCTTGTCATCACAAATGCACTGATCGTAGACAGTACAGGAATTGTCAAAGCCGATATCGGTATCAAGGACGGCAAAATCAAAGGCATTGGTAAAGCAGGGAATCCAAGTGTTATGGACGGTGTGACACCTGGTATGACCGTAGGTGCTTCCACAGAGGCTCTTGCCGGCGAAGGAATGATCGTTACAGCTGGTGGTATTGATACACATATCCACTTCATCTGCCCGCAGCAGATTGACTGTGCCCTGTATTCTGGCGTAACAACCATGATCGGCGGCGGAACTGGTCCGGCAGACGGAACAAACGCAACTACATGTACACCTGGTCCATGGAACATGGAAATGATGCTCAGGGCAGCCGAAGAATATCCGATGAACCTTGGTTTTCTCGGAAAAGGAAACTGCTCCGATGAGAAACCTCTGATCGAGCAGGTAAAAGCGGGTGCGATGGGACTTAAGATCCACGAAGACTGGGGAGCAACTCCGGCGGTTATCGACCATTGCCTGAACGTTGCAGATGAATATGATGTGCAGGTTGCTATCCATACAGATACCCTGAACGAAGGCGGATGTGTAGAGGATACCATCAATGCCATCGGAGGAAGGACAATCCATACATACCATACAGAAGGTGCCGGCGGAGGACATGCACCGGATATCATCAAAGCAGCGGCTACTCCGAATATCCTTCCATCTTCTACCAACCCGACAATGCCATTTACCGTAAATACTCTGGATGAACATCTGGATATGCTGATGGTATGCCACCATCTGGACAAGAAAATCCCGGAGGATGTTGCTTTTGCAGACTCACGTATCCGTCCTGAAACGATTGCAGCAGAGGATGTGCTTCATGACATGGGCGTATTCAGCATGATGAGTTCTGATTCACAGGCAATGGGACGTATCGGTGAGGTTATCACCCGTACATGGCAGACCGCAAGCAAGATGAAGGACGAAAGAGGTGCACTTCCGGAAGACGAAGGTCACGGAAATGACAACTTCCGTGTAAAACGTTATGTATCCAAATATACGATCAATCCGGCGATCACACACGGTATTTCAAAATACGTAGGATCTGTAGAACCGGGAAAATTCGCAGACCTTGTTCTCTGGAATCCGGCATTCTTCGGAGCTAAACCGGATATGGTCATCAAAGGCGGTATGATCGTTGCATCCAAGATGGGTGATGCAAATGCTTCTATCCCGACTACACAGCCTGTTTTCTATCAGCCAATGTTTGCCGCACACGGAAAAGCAAAATATGCATCCTGCCTGACATTTGTTTCCAAGGCTGCAATGGATGAAGATGTTAAAGCAAAATACGGTCTGGAGAAAAACGTTGTTCCGGTAGAAAACTGCCGAAATATTGGAAAGAAAGACATGGTATTTAACGACAAGACACCGGAGATCACTGTAGATCCGGAGACATATGAGGTAAAAGCCGACGGAATCAGCATTACATCAAAACCGGCTAAGAAACTTCCACTTACACAGCTGTATAATTTATTCTGATGATCTACTGAGGAGGGCATAAATGTTAGGTGTTTGTTTATTATTTGTAGGAATTGTTCTGATCAACAATGGTATTTGTAATTTTTATAAAGTAGATGGAAAATCCCTTGCCGTGATGAACATTTTTACAGGAGGACTTTCTCTGTTCATCAATTTTGTAAATCTTGTTCAGGGAAATTATTACGCGGCAGGAACCGGACTTCTGTTCTGCTTCACATACTTATTTGTAGCGGTCAACAACATTTTTAAACTGAGCGGCATTCCGTTCGCATGGTTTTCCACATTTGTAGCGATCAATGCAGTGGTATTTGGAACCTTGGAGGGATTTACCGGAAGCACAGCCCTTGGCATCCAGCCGGATATCCGCTGGGCTGCGATCTGGTATCTCTGGGCGATCCTCTGGGGAACATCCTTCGTTGAGGATATCATGGGCAAAAAGCTCGGCAAGTTTGTACCGGCACTGCAGGTATTTGAAGGCATCGTGACCGCCTGGATCCCTGGTGTGCTGATGCTGATAGGAAAGTGGTAAAAAATTTCCACGAGGAGGAACATACGATGATTTGTGAAAAAATCCTTGGAAAACTGACAGACGAAGCGTTTTCAGGAAAAAAGGTGGATTACGTGGACATCCACTGGGATGAGGCATTCAAAAAACTTCACAGAAAAACAAGCCAGGGAGGTACAGAAATCGGCATTCGCCTGGATGATTCTGTACTGACCAGAGGACTGAATCAGGACGATGTTCTTGCAGTGGAGGATGACACCGTGTATGCGGTGAACATCCCTCCATGTGAAGTGATCGTTGTTGCTGTTGACGCACATCACCCGCATATGGTGGCAAAGGTATGCTATGAGATTGGAAACCGCCATGCACCATTGTTCTGGGGGGCAGAAGAGGGTACCTTTATTACGCCATATAACGAACCGATGCGTGTAATGCTGGAAAAACTTCATGGTGTTACCACAGAGGTAAAAGAATCCAGGCTGGATTTTGAGCGGAGGATTTCTGCTTCTGTACACTCACATACCCATTAGGAGGTACGTCTATGACAGAAGGAACAGCGAAATTTTTTCTGCTTCAGGTGAATGATGCACTGTTTCCTATCGGCGGCTATTCTCATTCCTATGGACTGGAAACCTATATCCAGAAGGGACTTGTTCACGATGAGGACAGTGCAGAAGAATTTATCCACAGGCGGCTTGCATATAATTTTTTATATAATGAATTCCTGGCGGTGAGATTTGGATGGGAGTACGCAGTCAATGGTGATCTGGAAGCAATTTCCCGTCTGGAAGAGATCATGGAGGCTGGAAAGATCCCACGTGAAACAAGAGAAGCAAGCCGGAAACTCGGATCTCGCTTTATTAAAACACTGTCTGCACTTGAGCTGCCGTGTAAGAATGGTATTTTTCAGCAGTACAGGGAGTCTCGAAAAGGCAAAAGCGTGCATCATGCGGTTGCATATGGTGTATTCTGCGGAGCGGCAGGGATTTCCAGAGAAGAGACACTGGAGCATTTTCTGTATGCACAGACATCAGCAATGGTTACAAATTGTGTAAAAACAATTCCGTTAAGTCAGTCTTCCGGACAGAAGCTCTTAAGCGGATGTTATCCGCTTCTCCAGAAACTGACTGAGGATGTTGCAGAGCTTGGGGAAGAATGGATCGGACTCTCCGGACCGGGATTTAACCTTCGCTGTATGCAGCATGAAGGCTTATATTCGAGAATATATATGTCCTGATATCGGGGCGAAAAGTTCAATAAGTTTGTTGCGGGACAATCCGCAGGTATCGATTAAATCAGAGAGGATGAGGAATATTATGTCATACGTAAAAATCGGTGTGGCAGGACCGGTTGGTTCCGGAAAAACTGCCCTGATCGAATGTCTTACAAGACAGATGGCTTCTGAATACAGCATTGGTGTAATTACCAATGATATTTATACAAAGGAAGATGCAGAATTCCTGAGCAAAAATTCTGTTCTTCCTCGCGAGCGGATCACTGGGGTAGAGACCGGCGGCTGCCCGCACACTGCAATCCGTGAAGATGCTTCCATGAACCTGGAAGCAGTAGAAGAGATGATGGAAAAATTTCCTGACATTCAGCTGCTTTTTATCGAGAGCGGTGGTGACAACCTTTCTGCAACCTTCAGCCCGGAGCTCGTAGATGCAACTATTTTTGTCATTGACGTTGCAGAAGGGGATAAGATCCCGCGTAAAGGTGGTCCGGGAATCACCAAATCCGATCTTCTTGTTATCAACAAGATTGACCTTGCTCCGTATGTCGGTGCAGATCTTTCTGTTATGGAAAGAGACTCAAAGAAAATGCGTGGTGACAGACCATTCCTTTTCACCAATATCCGTGGACTTGACGGCACAGATGCCGTGATCGACTGGATCAGGAAAAATGTACTTCTGGAAGGATGTTAAAGCGTGACAGCAGAAAATAAATTTGGCAAGATATCAGAGGTAAGACTGGAAACCGAACTGAGAGATGGAAAAGCTGTTCTGAGTGATGTGTTCTTTACAGCTCCTTTCAAGGTAATGCTTCCTTTCTATCTTCGCGAGGATTATATGCAGGTGATGGTGCTTTCCGCATCCGCAGGAATCATGGAAGGAGATGTGCAGAAATTTGACATCCATGTAAAGCCGGGCACCAGCCTGGAATATCTGTCGCAGGCATACGAAAAAATCCACAAAATGAAAGATGGTATGGCACGCCGCGAGACAAAGATCGTGGTGGAGCCGGATGCTTATCTGAAATATGCACCACTTCCGACAATTCCGTTCAAAGATTCCGCATTTGAGAATCACCTGGAGATCGAGTTGAAAGAAAAATCATCCAGACTTCTGTTTCAGGAAATACTTTCCTGCGGAAGAGCTGCCTGCGGCGAGGCATTTGCCTATCGGTTCTATCACAATCATGTGACTGTCCGGGAAGAAGGAAATCTGATCTATCTGGACAATACCCGGTATGATCCGAAGCTCTTTGAGATGAGTGGAACCGGAATGTATGAAGGTTTTACACATCTTCTGAATCTGGTATTTTTTAATATAGAAAAATCAGAATCCTGGATAAGTGATGTGAGGGAACTTCTGGATGAAACTCCGGAGATTGAAGGCGGTGTGACAAGGATCGCAAGTGGTGATGCGGCGGTCCGTATTCTTGGAAAAGGGTCAGAACCGCTTCTTAAGATATCCGAAAAGATTCAGAATATGGAATAAAATATGCTTCAAAGAAAAACAGCTGTTTTGGAGAAATCCGGGACAGTTGTTTTTTTGTGCGTTTTAAATTACAAAGAAAAAACAGGATGTTGTTTTATGTGGATTTCTTTTGAAAAAATAGTTGTTTCCTGCTGAATTGACAGAAAATCGCCTTGACATTATGTATACAAAATAGTACAATAAATAATATTGGATAAGGATTAATTTGCATTAATATACATACTAATTGAAAGCGAGGAGCTATTAATGGCAGATGAACATAAAGATCAGATCAGAATCGTGCAGGAGACTGTAGCCGGTAAGGAGATTACCTTTGCGCATGTAATGGGCGGACCGGCTCCGATCATATATCAGAAACTCGGATTAAACCCGCAGGTGGATTACCGTTCATCCGCGATTGGAATCATGAACATGACTCCGTCAGAATCCGCAGTCATCGCATCTGATATCGCAGTTAAGAGCGGTAACGTTTACCTTGGATTTGCAGATCGTTTTACAGGTACCATGATCATTACAGGCGAGATTTCAGACGTTATGTCCGCAATGACAGAGGTTGTCGATTATTTCCGGGACACTCTGGGATATGTAGTCTGCAATATTACCAAGAGATAGGAAGTAAAGCATGGAAGAACGAATGACGAGAGAAGAATTTCTCGAAAGACTGTTTCATGATGATTATGAGAATCTGAAAGGAAAGAAACTTCGTCTGACACGTGTAAGAGTTCCTGGTAAGTCGATTGATTTTGCACATGTGATCACCCCCTCAGATCCTTCGGTTTATCAGAATCTTGCACTTCATATCGGCGTGCATGAGGGAGAGGATCATACAGGAGAATCCATTGGTATCATTCGTATGACACCGTGGGAAGCAATCGTTGTGGCAACGGATGTGGCAGTGAAGGCAGCAGATGTTGAAGTTGGTTTTATGGATCGTTTCAGTGGTGCTTTGATCATATTGGGCGGACTTTCCCAGGTAATGACCGCAGTAGAAGAAGTTGTGAGATTTTTCCGTGATGAGCTGCATTTTAATGTATGTGAGATCCACAAGAGCTGAAACAGACAGGATATAACAGAACAGGACAGAAAGTCAAAATGAAGAAAATTTTCTTAATGGGACGAAGTGAGGCTGGTAAGACTTCTCTGACCCAGGCATTAAAGGGGGAAGAGCTGCATTATCATAAGACTCAGTACACAAATTCAAATGATGATACAATCGATTCTCCGGGAGAATATGCGGAATCTAAGCATTTTGCTGTTGGACTCGCCTGTTTTTCCTTTGAGGCAGATGTTGTAGCAATGGTACAGGCGGCAGATGAACCGTTTAACCTGTTCAGTGATGGCAGCAGGAATTTTCTTTTACGCCCGTTGATTGGTATTATTACAAAAGTAGATTCCCCGTATGCGAACCTTCCGATGGTCCGGCAGTGGATGCATAATATGGGCTGTGAGCGAATCTTTGAAGTAAACAATGTGACCCGTGAGGGAATACCGGAACTGATGGATTACCTTAAGGATGACCTTCCGAGGCTTACGATTGAACAGGCGAAGTTTAAACAGAGTCTTGGTCTGAATGAATGGGAGCCGCTTCCGGAGGGCGTGGAATATCCGGAGAATATTCGATAAGATAAGTAAGAGAGAGACATGCAGAGATGTGTGTCTTTTTTTGTTCTTTTTTTCAGTTCATCGCGATTACCTGACAATGACGGATTGACAATTGACGGTGCAGCAGGTAAAAAGAAAAAAGAGAAAATAGAGAATGAACGGAAAAGTTGTCAGGAGGAACTCTCATGGATAAAAATATACAATATATTCTGGAAGTTGCACGCTGTGGTGGGATTACAAAAGCTGCCAATAAACTTTATATCACTCCTTCAGCACTGAGCAGATTTGTGCAGGCAAGAGAAAGTGAGCTGAATGTTCTTTTGTTCCATCGGGTCGGGAAACGTTTTGTTCCGACAGAAGCTGGGAAATACTACATTCAGAAATGTCAGGAAATAGAACAGCTTCATCTGGAACTTGATCAGCAGATGCAGCATTTTGCCAATATCAGTAATAAAGTGATACAGATAGGTGTACAGCCTTCGTTCTCTACAGTAGTCCTGGATAAAGTACTTCCAGCGTTCAGAAAGGTCTATCCGGATATGAAAATCGTTCTTCAGGAATATTCCGCAGCAAATCTTATGGAAATGCTCTGCAGACAGGAAGTGGATGTGATTCTTGCTACGACGGATAAGAGAGATTCTGACTATGAATATCAGCTTGTAAAATCTTGTGAAACTGTTATTGCGGTGGAAAAAAATCATCCACTCATAACACAGGCTGTATCACGTGAAGAATTTCGATATCCATGGATTGAACTGTCGAAATGTGCAGGAGAAGAAAACGTAATGCAGCTCCCGGGTACGACATTTCGTCAGGAAGCGGATGAACTTTATGCCCGTAATGAGTTAATTCCAAATATCGGTTATCAGATCAGCGGAACCCGCACAGGACTTGCCTGTGTTGCATGTAATCAGGCAGTTATGATCACGCTGGATCATATGATCTTTAACAGCCTTTTTTCGGACAGGATCATTCCCCTTTCCATCGGCGAAAAGCCTTTGCATACAGAACTGAATCTGGTTTTTATGAAAGACACGGTTTTCCGGAAAGAAATTCAGAAATTGTATAAGATTATCTGCAAACAGGTCAGATAATCTTGAATGAAACGAAAGATATCTTGAAAAAAGCGAACTGTACTTTGGGTAAGTCCTGAGATATGATTGTATTTATTGTTAAAATATTATCATATGCAAAGGAGAAAAGTATGACACCCTTACAAATTACCTTAGTGATCCTGCTGGTAACGATCATTGCTTTTGCATCCGGCAAAATTCCGATTGCAGTTATTTCATCCGGAATCATGATCGCACTTATTCTGACAGGAGTCAGAACCCCCGAAGAAGCATTCAGCGGATTTGTTAACACAAATGTTGTTATGTTTGTTGCAATGTTTGTGATCGGTGCGGGACTTACCAAAACAAAGCTGATCGATCATGCACAGAATCTTGTTATCCGTTATAAAGAGAATCCCCGCATGCTGATCTTTTTATCCTGTCTGGCTGCATCTCTTATGGCGTGTATCACAAATGCAACAGCAACCGCTGCCATTATGATCCCGCTTCTTGTCGGAATTGCCAACGATATCGGAACCAGCCGCAGCAAACTTCTTTTTCCGGCTATGGCATGTGCAAATGTTGCTACATCCATGACTTTTCTTGGACAGGGTGCCAGCAATATGACCTGGAACGATATCATGATGGAAGGCGGCGCACCACATGCACTGCATGTATGGGATTTTACCATTGCGCGAATTCCACTGCTTGTTGTTGCAATCGCCTACATGGTTTTTGTTGGTCATAAACTGATGCCGGATATTGATAACAGCAAATTTAATGATACCGTACATGGAGCAGAAGCGTCTGAAAAACTGAGTCCTTTTAAAGAAAAACTTGCACTGATCATTGTTCTTGGCACAATTATCCTGATGCTTTTTGAGAATGTGATCGGTATAAAAATGTATCTGATCGCATGCATTGGAGCGGTTCTTCTGGTACTTACCGGGGTCCTTTCCGAAAAGGAAGCATTGAATTCGATTCATCAGCCGACAATCTTTCTGTTTGCAGGGGTACTGTCTCTTTCAGATGCGATCAAAGTAACCGGAGCAGGTGACCTTGTGGCTGATCTGATGATCCGAATCCTTGGTGATACAGCAAATCCATATATTATGATGGCTGTATTCTTTATGCTCCCGTTCCTGCTTACACAGGTAATGTCAAATCTTGCAACGCTGACGATCTTTATTCCGCTGGTCACATCTGCCTGCCTCAAAATTGGCGTAGATCCACGAGCAGCAGTTGTCGGTGTCCTTACTGCAAGCTGTATCTCAATTATGACTCCGATGGCAGCACCGTGTCAGATCATGATCATTGAACCAGGTGGCTATACGTTTAAAGACTATCTGAGATGCGGAACGCCGCTGGCACTGATTTTGGCTTTAATGACAATCTTTTTGATGCCACTGATGTTTCCGTTTTATTAAAATACGGATTGTTCATCTAAAAGTCCATAAGTTTTTCCTATAGTACCATATATATCATTAATTTGTTGTTATCGCGGTTCTTTGGTTATAATAAGCACAACAAAGGAAACACAAAATAAAGAAGGAGGATACAGGCAATGCCAATGACAAAACCTGGAAAGTTTGACAGCAAAGGAGCATGGGACGGCTTCCGCGGAGAAATCTGGCAGGAAGAGATCAACGTCCGTGATTTCATCCAGAAAAACTACACACCATATGATGGAGATGAAAGTTTTCTGGCAGGTCCGACTGAGAAAACTGAGAAATTATGGAACCATGTACAGAAGCTGCAGAAAGAAGAGAGAGAAAAAGGCGGTGTCCTGGAGTGTGAAACAGAAGTTGTTTCCGGTCTGACCGCTTATGGCCCTGGATATATCAGTGATGATATGAAAGATCTGGAGCAGATCGTAGGTTTACAGACAGACAAACCTCTGAAACGTGCATTCATGCCTTACGGTGGTATCCGTATGGCGGTTCAGGCTGCTGAGACTTACGGATATGAGATCAATCCTGAACTCAAGAAAATCTTCACAACCTATGTGACAACTCACAACGATGCTGTTTTTGGTGCATACACTCCGGAAATGCGTCTTGCAAGAAAGACACATGTTGTAACAGGTCTCCCGGATACTTATGGACGTGGACGTATCGTAGGTGATTACCGTCGTGTGGCTCTTTACGGAATCGACCGTCTGATCGAGGCAAAAAAAGTAGCTCATTACCGCGCAGGATGTGGAAACATGTACGATGAGGTTATCCGTATGCGTGAGGAGATCAGCCAGCAGCTCAAAGCTCTCAATGAGATGAAGAAGATGGCTGAGATCTATGGATATGATATTTCCAAACCGGCAAGGAATGCCCGTGAAGCAGTTCAGTGGCTGTACTTCGGATATCTGGCAGCAGTCAAGACACAGAACGGTGCTGCAATGAGTGTTGGACGTATTTCTACATTCCTGGATATCTACATTCAGCGTGATATCGAAAAAGGAATCCTCACAGAAGATGAGGCACAGGAACTGATCGACCACATGACCATGAAATTCAGAATGGTAAAATTCGCACGTATTCCGGAATACAACCAGTTATTCTCCGGTGACCCGACATGGGTAACTCTGGAAGTCGGCGGAACAAGCCTGGACGGACGACACATGGTTACAAAGACAGACTATCGTTTCCTTCATACGCTGGAAAACATGGGACCGAGCCCGGAGCCGAACCTGACTGTTCTCTACAGCCCAAGACTTCCGAGAGCTTTCAAAGAATATGCAGCCAAGATTTCTGTTGATACAAGCTCCATCCAGTACGAGAATGACGAAGTCATGAAACCGGAATGGGGAGACGATTACTCTATCTGCTGCTGCGTTTCCGCGACAAAGACAGGTAAAGAGATTCAGCTCTTCGGTGCCCGTGCAAACCTTGCAAAAACACTGCTGTACGCATTCAACGGTGGTTTCGATGAAAAACACAGAATCCAGTGCGGACCGGAAATGGCAAGAATCACTTCTGAATATGCGGATTATGACGAAGTTGTCGAGAAATTTGACTGGTGGATGGACTGGCTCGCAGACATCTATGTAAACGTGCTCAACCTGATCCACTACATGCATGACAAATACTACTATGAAGCAGCAGAGATGGCCCTGATCGACAACGACTGTGAGCGTTCCTTCGCAACAGGTATTGCAGGATTTTCACATGTTGTAGATTCCCTCAACGCGATCAAATACGCCAAAGTTAAGATTATCCGTGACGAAGAAGGCATCACAAAAGACTTCAAGATCGAGGGTGACTTCCCACGCTACGGAAACGATGATCCTCGTGCAGATGAGATCGCAACCTGGCTTCTGCGTACCTTCTTTGACAAGATCCGCCGTCGTCACACTTATCGTGATTCCAAACCGAGTACTTCTATCCTGACCATTACTTCAAATGTAGTATATGGAGAGGCTACAGGAGCTACACCGGACGGACGTAAAGCATATACTTCATTTGCACCAGGAGCTTCACCGTCTTACGGTGCAGAGCAGAACGGACTTCTTGCTTCCCTGAACTCTGTTGCAAAGATTCCGTATCACTGGGCACTGGATGGTATTTCCAATACACAGACTATCAACCCGGATGCACTTGGACATGAAGAAAAAGAGCGCAAAGAAAATCTGGTGAACATCCTTGACGGATATTTCTCACAGGATGCGCATCATCTGAATGTCAATGTATTTGGAACTGAGAAACTGATCGACGCAATGGAACATCCGGAAAAAGAAGAATATCAGAACTTCACCATCCGTGTTTCCGGATACGCTGTTAAGTTCATTTCCCTGACAAAGAAACAGCAGCTTGACGTTATCGCACGTACCTGCCATAAGAGACTGTAATAAGGGACTGATATTGTTATGGCATTTGGATTTGGACCGCAGGAAATGCTGGACAGAGCACAGGTGCCGGACAAATGGCAGCTTACGCCACTTAAGAATTTCAATTCTCCCCGGATTCGGGCGAGGATGTGGCGTACTGCTCTGGCAGTATTGATCACTGCCGTAGTTTATGAATACCTCCTAAGCAAACGAAATCCGTGTTTTGCACTGATCGGTGCGGTCTACGCGGTTGGAAGCCAGTTTGAAGAAGGCTTCCACAACGGAATCAACCGGGTGATCGGCACTCTGGTTGGCGGTCTTCTGGTGATTCCTTTTTATGAATTGTATACCAGTCAGCCCTTCGGGATTCCTGATTGGATATGGCTTGTTTCGGGCCTGTGTCTCGTAATCTGGTGCAATTTTGCACTGGGTGCGGACTCGGCAATCCAGCCTGGAAGTGTGATTTACTTTGTTGTGATCTATACAGTAGGTACGGAGCGGGTACTCCCCTACACAATAGCCCGCATTCTGGATACTGGCTGTGGCGTGCTGATCACCCTGTTACTTTACGTATTATGGCCGTCAAAGCACGACAGAGAAAATGGTGTTTCACTACTGACCTTCTGGGCTGAGACAAAAGAAGCATTTAAGTCTTATATGAACAAAAACCGCACATCCCGAAAAAAAGAGCGTGAAAATTTCGGAGCGGATGATGAAAAGTTTTACGAATTCCTCTCAAAAATAAAAGATAGACAAAAATAATGGTTGAGGGCACCCGCAGCATGCAGAGAAATATTTTTCAGAATGTTTTACGATAGTGCTGGCTATTATAAATGAAAATTGCTAAAATCAGAAGTAAGAATGAATGTAGCGTACGGTAAAAAATAATAAAATACATAATAAAATAGAAGAAAATAAGACAGCACAGGAGAAGAAAAGAATGAAAAATACAGGATTTGCAACGATCGGAACGAGCAAGATCACGAAGAGATTTTTGAATGCATCAAAAGAATGTGAAGATTTTAAGCTTGTGGCAGTGTATTCCCGTGATATCAGAAAAGCAGAGCAGTTTGCCGAAGAACAGGGAGCAGAGCGATTTTATGACAGTGTGGATGCACTGGCAGCAGATCAGGATGTGGAGGCGGTCTATATCGCCAGCCCGAATTACATGCATTATGCGCATGTCATGAAACTTCTGAAAGCCGGTAAGCATGTGATCTGCGAGAAAGCGATTGCTTCTAATTACAGAGAAGCGGAAGAGATGATCCGGACAGCAAGAGAAAAGAATCTGGTACTTCTGGAAGCGGTGAGACCGGTATATGACCCGGGAATGCAGACCGTTAAAGAGGGCATGCAGAAACTTGGCACGATCCGCCGGGCAGATATCCGCTACTGCCAGTATTCCAGCCGATATGATAGCTTCAAAGAAGGACAGGAGCATAATATTTTCCGCAGGGAATGTTCGGCGGGGGCATTGATGGACATCGGTGTTTACTGTGTGCATGTTTTACTTGATCTCCTTGGAATGCCGGAAAAGATTCATGGCTTTTCTGTTATGCTTCGCGGGGATATCGACGGAGAGGGAGATTTCCTTGCAAAATATCCGGATAAGATTGCAGGAGTATCTTATTCTAAGATTACCGATTCTGCTCTTTCGAGTGAAATCCAGGGCGAGAATGGCATGCTTCTTTTCTGGGGAACGATCAACAGCCCGGAAAATGTAAAGATTGTCTACAGAGACGGAAGCGAAGAGATGATTTATCAGAGAGAACATCTGAATGATATGAGATATGAACTCGAACTTTTCCTGAAAATGATCCGCGGAGAGGAAGATGCAGCCCCACATATGGAACGCTCTTTAAATGCCATGAAACTTATGGATGAGATGAGAAGACAGTGTGGGATCACATTTCCGGCAGATGAAAAATAGAATCTTTGTCAAATTAAAAAATCCTGGAGCAGGTCTTGTAGCCCGTTCCAGGATTTCACTGAATATGTGTGCAATATTAAGGTATCACAAATGTTTCTTGTATGCAGTAGCGCATATTATAGAAATATTGCACATTTTATAGAATTTTAAGATCACATCCCATCTTTCAGCACATCATAGTCTCTCAGGACTTTCTCAATCACAGTTCCCTTGATAAAATGAAGGACTGGTTTCAGGATAAGGTTTGCTCCAGGAATGTCAATTTCCAGAGGAGATTTACCATCCATCAGTTTCACGCTGCTGCTTAAGAGTTCACGGATATCGTAAACGCTTCCCCATACTTCCGGTACGCCACGGTCAACGCCGAGGAGTCCGTAAACAGCTTCCATAGCGGTTCTGACAGAGTATTCTGTGGTGAAGACTGTATCACGCGGAGTATCTGCGAACTGACCGAGGAAGGCGAAGTTTACACAGCCATCCGGGATGACGTCCGGGCGGTCGCCTTTGGTTCTTGGCATGAAGAATGCTGTGATATAAGGCATCATGGTCGGTACGCATACTGCACTGTGTTCTGCAAGTTCTTCAATCTGATCTTCCGGAACGCCGAGATGGTACAGCCATTCTTCGGTAATCTCTTTACCGGTGCAGTCTTTCATTGGTTTCTTGATATAGTCGCCAGGTACATCAGTTGTTATTGCCCGCCTAACCTGACCTGTTTTTAAATCACTTGCCTGTCATGGGATTACCCTTTATACTGTCATTAAGTATAAAAGAAAGAGGCCCCAGTGCCACCCTCCTCG
>CAVFJK010000057.1:30167-42292 GCA_963622815.1 Ruminococcus bicirculans (ex Wegman et al. 2014) | reverse complement strand
TAAGAAATATAAAGAATCAGCGATTGTTATCAATACAGTTGCTTCCCACCATGGCGATGTAGAACCGGAATCTCTGATTGCATGTATTGTACAGGCAGCTGATGCGATTTCAGCAGCAAGACCGGGTGCAAGAAGAGAAACACTGGAGACTTACACAAATCGTTTGAAACAGTTGGAAGACATCACAAACGAATTCAAGGGAGTCGACAAATCATTTGCTATTCAGGCAGGCAGGGAAATTCGTGTAATGGTAGTGCCGGAACAGGTTACAGATGCTGATATGGTTCTTCTGGCAAGAGATATTTCAAAACAGATTGAAGCTGAACTGGAATATCCGGGTCAGATTAAAGTCAATGTAATCCGTGAGAGCCGTGCAGTAGATTATGCGAAATAATCTTTCTGAAACATAGAAGTTCAAGAAAAATATTAAAAGAGTATGATACAGAGAAGTGTCATACTCTTTTTTTCGTTCTAACTTTGGACAATATCCCGTAGACTGATATGGGGTGAGAGAATGAGGCAAAAACTGTCTGTACATAAAAGCAGGGAATTTCCTGGATATTATCTTTTTCTGCTTGGGGTTATTATTGGAACTGTGCTTCCGAATTTGATGCATAAAATGCAGTGGCGACAGGATACCGCGTCTGCATTGTATCTGATGGGAATTTATGCGGGAGAAGGAAGCATAGAGTATTTCTGGAAAGTTATACGAATGCGGGGCGGGCTGTTCCTTCTGGCAGCAGGGAGCGGCCTGACGATATTTGGTGTTCCGATTGCTGTGGGAGGCGTGGTTTTGCTTGGAATGGTGATATCTATGCTGCTGACAATGTCTGTAATCCAATTTGGGCTGCAGGGAGGTCTGGTGGGAGCAGGGCTTTTGTTTCCGCAGTTTATGATTTATCTACCGTGCCTTCTGATTGCATGTGGAATCATCTATGAAAACTCGATGCGAATATGGAAAAGCAGAAATTTTTTACCCGGACAGATTTCCTCCTACATACTGAAAATGCTGATCTGTAGCGTGTTTTTGGGATTGGGAATCCTGCTGGAGGTATATTGTAACCCGATGATAACCGAAATCCTGATACGAAATTTAAAAATTTTTTAACGGTATTTTTACTATATATGGTATTGGTTTACAATAAACCGCCGTTATTTTGTAGAAAACGCGAAAACCATTGATTTTACAGGCTTTTTAAGCAGAAAAAAGGTTTGATTTTATGTAAAATTGCAAGTATAATACAGGTACATTTGGGGAAGATGAATTCTTAATAAGGTACGGGAAGTAATAGGGATGGAAAAAGTAATTGAGAATTTTATTGCGTATATGCATGAGTCGAAGAACACATCGCAGAATACCGAAATTTCATATGAGCGTGATCTGAAGAAGCTGGTTCGATATCTTCGCAGTCAGAAGATTCAGAGTTTTACAGATGTTACGAATACAGATCTGCAGGGATACCTGCAGGAATTACAGAAAGAAAATCTGGCGTTGTCCACGATTTCCAGAAATATTGCGTCCATCCGGGCGTTGTATCACTATCTGGTCAGAACAGATAAAATGAGAGAAGATCCGTCGGAAACTCTGAAGCCACCGAAATTAGAGAAAAAAATGCCGGAGATTTTGTCGGTAGAAGAAGTAGACCGACTTTTGAAACAGCCGAATTTGAATACACCGAAGGGAATCCGGGATAATGCGATGATGGAATTGATGTATGCGACCGGTATGAGAGTGAGCGAACTGATCCATCTGCAGGTATCGGACATCAATCTGCAGATGGGATATGTGATCTGCCATGATTCAGATAAAGAAAGAATCATTCCGATCGGTAATGTGAGCAGAAATGCAATCCTGCAGTACATGGAGCATTCGAGAGGTTTTCTGGTAAAAAATAAGACGGAATCCGCATTGTTTACGAATTGTTCAGGTAAAACGATGAGCAGACAGGGATTCTGGAAAGTACTGAAAGGATATGCGGAAGATGCAGGAATTTACAGAGATATCACACCACATACACTGCGTCATTCCTTTGCGGTACATATGCTTCAGAATGGAGCGGATGTAAAGAGTGTTCAGGAAATGCTTGGACATTCGGATATTTCTTCTACCCAGATATATCTTGGAATGAATGTATCAAAAATGAGAGACGTCTATATGAAAGCACATCCAAGACATTAAAAAAGGCACAGCCACATAAAGGGCTGTGTCTTTTTAGGTATGTATCTTATCTGCAAATGTTGTCCTGCTGGACGCTTAACACATTTCTGCAATCGTGTAGAGCAGTTTTTCGGACTCATCCCATCCAAGACAAGGGTCTGTGATGGATTTTCCATAAATATGATTTCCACCGATCTTCTGATTTCCGGGTTCGATGTAACTCTCGATCATGAGACCTTTTACCAGTTTGTGAAGTTCAGGATCAACCATACGGCTGTGAAGAACTTCTTTTGCGATACGAACCTGCTGCTCATACTGCTTATTGGAGTTAGAGTGGTTTGTATCTACGATAACTGCAGGATTCTGAAGATTCTTTTCCTGATATTTTTCCCACAGAAGACGGAGATCTTCGTAATGGTAGTTCGGGATAGCTTCTCCATGTTTATTTACGGCACCACGAAGGATCGTATGTGCAAGCGGATTACCGGCTGTCTCAACTTCCCAGCTTCTGTAGATGAAGCGGTGAGAACCCTGTGCGGCAACAACGGAGTTCAGCATAACGCTGTAATCACCACTGGTCGGGTTTTTCATTCCGGCCGGAACATCCATACCACTTACGGTAAGGCGGTGCTGCTGGTCTTCAACAGAACGAGCACCGACAGCGACATAAGAAAGAATATCGGAAAGATAACGATAGTTTTCCGGATAGAGCATTTCATCTGCGCAGGTAAAACCACTTTCCTGAATCGCATGAATATGCATCTTACGGATGGCAATCAGTCCGGCAAGCATATCAGGTGCTTTTTCCGGGTCCGGCTGATGGACCATACCTTTATAGCCTTCGCCTGTAGTACGCGGCTTATTTGTATAAACTCGTGGAATGATCAGAACCTTGTCTGCAATCTTTTCCTGCACTTTGCGCAGGCGAAGAAGGTAATCGCATACCGCATCTTCGTTATCAGCAGAACATGGACCGATGATAGCAAGAAATTTATCAGATTTACCTGTAAAGACATCACGGATTTCCTGATCTCTTTTGGCTTTTAATTCCTGGATCGCAGCATCGATGGGATACTGGTTACGGATTTCAGCAGGTGTAGGCAGTTTCTTTAAAAAAGTGAATCCCATAATTTCCTCCTCGCGTCCGGTTTTTACTGGACATATTGGTATATTCGGAGCAGAACTCCGTTTATCCGACAATATCGGACATATCGGATTTATTATAAACGATTAAAAAGTACTTGTCGATAGGAAAATTACCGTTGTATATGATACAGTGCATAAATATGCAGAAGGCTGAGACAGATCTCACTGAGGAGAAGTCCATACAGATAGCCGCGTATACCGATCGCAGGAATGGCAAATACTACAAAAGAGATTCGAAGAAGAATCCCGAGGATGCTGTGGATGAGCGTCAGACCCGTTTTACCAAGGCCATTCAGAATGCTGGTGAGTGCAATATTTGTATAAAGAAACGGACAGACGAATGAGAGCGTACGGATGTAGAGGCCGGCACCAGCGTTATGAAAAAGTACAGTCCCGGCAAAATTTCCGAAGAAATAAAAAACGGCAGTGCATAAACTACCAAGAAGTATGCAGGCGGTACAGGTATGCCGGGTGATATAACGGATCCGTTTCCTGTAACCCAGTGCCTGCATTTCCGCAACAGACGGCATCAGCATGACAGATGCGGAGCTGGTCACGGTCGATGGAAAAAGAATGCAGGGCAGAGCCATACCGGTAAAGATGCCGTACAGACTTAAGGCTTCGGACTGGGACAGACCATACATACGAAGACGCTGAGGAATCAGGACGACTTCGATGGCTGCCAGTACAGAGAGCAGGAGACGGTTCAGGGTTAATGGAAGAGCCGTATGGCTGATCTCAGAAATTTTCTGAAGCGGTCTTTCTATATAATGTGCAGATTCGGAATGTTTAAGACTCACAAAAATAAAAGCACAGAGAGCAACGACGAGTTCAGAGAGAAAACTGCCCGTAACAGCGATTATTGCTGTGACCGGGATATTTCTGGCAAGGCAGATCTGCCACAGCAGGCAGGATGAAAAAATACGCACGGCCTGTTCCAGAATCTGCATGGCAGCGGGAAAAGATGCTCTTTTCAGACCGAGGTAATAGCTGTTAATGCAGGCATGAATAGAAGCAAATGGAAAACTTAAGGAAAGCAGCCGAATCAGAGGGGCTGTAGAAGTTTCCTTTAAAATCTGTACCGCAAAAAAATCAGAAAATGTAAAAAAGATCCAGGAGGCAGCACCGGACAGACACAGGGCAAGAAGCGTTCCAATCCGGAAACTGTCCTGCGCTTCTTTTTCTTCTCCAAGTGCAGTGTGAGAAGAAATCAGACGGGAAAGGGCAGTCTGGATACCGGAAGTGGTCATGGCCAGTACCAGATGCTGGAGTGGTACGACCAGCTGGTAAAGTCCGATTCCTTCTGCACCAATGGTATGGGAGAGGAATATTCTATAAAAGAAGCCCATGATACGACTAAAAAGACCGGCGGCGGTCAGAAGAAAAGTTCCCCTGAAAAAGCGTTCTTTTGACATGGAAAAAGTCCTGAGGCTTTTTTGTCAGTATATGCAGAAAACCTCCTTGACAGAACAGGGGGATTCTGTTAAAGTATGACTTGATATAAATCCGACAAAAACACTAGGAATTAAAGAGGTGAGTGGATGAAACTGTCAACAAGAGCAAGATACGGTCTCAAAGCTTTGATTGATCTGGGTCTGCATTGTGAAACAGAAGCCGTTTCCATTCAGAGTATTGCAAGTCGACAGAATATTTCAGACAGCTATCTGGAGCAGCTTATGGCGAAACTCAAGAAAGCTGGGCTGGTGGAGAGTACCAGAGGGGCCAGCGGTGGTTACCGGCTGGGACGCCCGGCGGCAGAGATTTCTGTAGGAGATGTCCTGAGGGTGCTGGAAGGAAGTCTGGAGGCGGCACAGTGCTCCGGAATGGAAGATGAGAGCACCTGTGAGAATCACGATATCTGCGTGACGAAATATGTGTGGAAACGAATCAACGACAGTATCACACAGGCGGTAGACACCATGATGCTGGATCAGTTGATCGAAGAAAGCCGGAAAAAACAAAAAGAAAAAATGTAAAATTTCATTTTTTAGCAGGAGGAAAAATTATGAGTAAATTAATATATCTGGATAACGCAGCAACAACAAAAACTGCACCGGAAGTGCTTGATGCAATGCTTCCGTATTTTTCTGAATTTTACGGAAACCCTTCCAGTATTTATGATTTTGCTCAGAAGAGCAAAGAAGCAGTAACAAAGGGAAGACAGCTGATAACTGGGCACTGAAAGCTACTTTTGAAGCATATAAATCAAAAGGTAATCACATCATTACAACTAAGATCGAGCATCATGCTATCCTGCATACATGCGAATATCTTGAAAAAGAAAGAGGAGCAAAGATCACATATCTTGATGTAGATGAGAATGGTATCGTTCGTCTGGATGAGCTGGAAAAAGCAATCACACCGGAAACAATTCTGATTTCTGTAATGTTTGCTAATAACGAGATCGGATCTATCCAGCCGATCAAGGAAATCGGACGTATCGCGAAAGAACACGGCATCCTGTTCCACACAGACGCTGTTCAGGCATTCTGTCAGGTTCCGATCGATGTAGATGAATGTAATATCGATATGCTGAGTTCCAGCGGACATAAGATCAACGGACCAAAAGGAATCGGTTTCCTCTATATCCGTAAAGGCGTTAAGATCAAATCCTTCGTACACGGTGGTGCACAGGAACGTAAACGTCGTGCAGGTACAGAGAATGTTCCTGGAATCGTAGGATACGGTGCAGCAGCAGAGCGCGCAATGAAGAACATGAAAGAACGTACAGATAAAGAAATTGAGCTGAGAGATTATCTGATCAACCGTCTTACTACTGAGATTCCGTACTCCAGACTGAATGGTGACAGAGTAAAACGTCTTCCGAACAACGTAAACATAAGCTTCCAGTTCATCGAAGGCGAGTCCATGCTTCTGATGCTTGACCAGAACAGCATCTGCGCTTCAAGTGGATCTGCCTGCACATCCGGTTCTCTGGATCCGTCTCATGTACTTCTTGCTATCGGCGTACCGCATGAAGTTGCACATGGATCTCTTCGTCTTACATTAAGTGAAGAGACAACAAAAGAAGACCTTGACTTCACAGTAGAAAAACTGAAAGAGATCGTACCATATCTGAGAAGCATGTCTCCTCTGTATGAAGATTTCATGAAAAAACAGCAGCAGTAAATAACAGAATCTGAATAACATTTTAAATATATTTATGGTAGACAAAAGATAATAACAGGAGGAATTCATATTATGTACAGCGAAAAAGTTATGGATCATTTTCAGCATCCAAGAAATGTAGGAGAAATTGAAGATGCAAGTGGTGTAGGAACAGTTGGTAACGCAAAATGCGGAGATATCATGAGAATGTTCCTTGATATTGATGACGAAACACATATCATCAAAGAATGTAAATTTAAAACATTCGGTTGTGGAGCAGCCGTTGCAACAAGCAGTATGGCTACTGAAATGGTAAAAGGAAAAACCATCGAAGAAGCAATGCAGATCACAAATAAAGCCGTTATGGAAGCTCTGGACGGACTTCCGCCGGTAAAAGTACACTGCTCACTGCTTGCAGAAGAAGCAATCCATGCAGCTCTGTGGGACTATGCACAGAAACATGGCATTGTGATCGAAGGTCTGGACAAACCGAAGTCCGACATCAGCGAAGGCGAAGAGGAAGAAGAATACTAAGAAACCGCGATTGCGAGGTGAAATGTTGACAGGACTTACAGACGAACAGGTAAACGAGCGAATTGCGGAGGGAAAGGTCAATGCGGATGAGAATCCGAATACCCGTACCTATAAGCAGATCGTTAAAGAAAACACGCTGACCTTTTTTAACTTTCTGAACCTGGTGCTTCTGGTGCTGGTACTGATGGTCGGATCATATAAGAATGCATTTTTTGTATGTATCATTGTGATCAATACGCTGATCGGTATTGCACAGGAGATTCGTGCCAAGAAGACAATTGATAAGCTGGCGATTCTTACTGCGAGAAAATCAGTTGTTATTCGTGAGGGACAGAAATGGACCGTTCCGACAGAAGAACTGGTACTGGATGATGTGGTCTGTCTTAAGACCGGCGATCAGGTGCCGGCGGACGCGAAGGTACTGGAAGGCAGCGTAGAGGTAAATGAGTCTCTGCTGACCGGTGAATCAGACAACCTTCCCAAGAACGTGGGCGATGAGCTTTTTTCCGGAAGTTTTGTGACTTCCGGTGAAGCCTGCTGTCAGATCATTCATGTTGGTAGGGATAATTATGCAGCTCAGATCACCAGTGAAGCAAAAGAATTTAAACGTCATAATTCTGAACTGAAGAATTCGCTGAATGCGATTCTGAAAGTAATCAGTATCATCATCGTACCGCTTGGAGCACTGTTATTTTATAAGCAGTATTATATCGTAGGAGATACATTCCGCGATTCTGTAGTGAGCATGGTAGCGGGTGTTCTCGGTATGATCCCGGAGGGACTTGTTCTTCTGACCAGTGTTGCGTTAACGCTTGGAGCGCTTGTTCTCGCGAATAAAAAAACTCTGGTGCAGGAACTTTATTGTATTGAGACGCTTGCCAGAGTTGATACACTCTGCCTGGACAAGACCGGTACAATTACAGAAGGAACCATGTGTGTAGAACGTGTGGAACCTTACAGAACTTGTGGGAATACAGACGTTGAGAATGATGTAAATGATGCAGCTCAGACAGAGAATGTGGTGATACAGTCACCACAGGGTGAAGAACCTGCCGTAGAAGCTGTACAGGCTGAGGTGAAAGCTGCTGAAAACGAACCGGAACAGGATTCGATTTCGACAGAACCGGAAGAGGTGGCAGAAGATCCGGCATTTATGACTGAGATCAGTGACATCATGTGCAATATGATGTATGTACTGAAAGATCAG
Source organism: Ruminococcus bicirculans (ex Wegman et al. 2014) (assembly GCA_963622815.1). Lineage (GTDB taxonomy): Bacteria > Bacillota > Clostridia > Lachnospirales > Lachnospiraceae > Blautia_A. The sequence continues at coordinate 34,139 of CAVFJK010000057.1, read as the reverse complement.
AATGCGACGATCGATGCACTGCGTAAACGTTTTCCGGCAAAACAGGGCATGCCCTTGGAACATGTGATTCCATTCTCTTCCGACAGAAAGTACAGTGGTGCTGTTTTTGAAGAAAAAGGTACCTACCTGATGGGCGCTGCGCAGTTCCTGTTTCCGGAAGATAATCAGGAACTAACTGAAAGATGCCAGAAATATGCAGAAGATGGACTTCGAGTGCTGGTACTGGCACACAGTCCGGAAATGGCAGAAGGAACAGAACTTCCGGAAGGTCTGGAACCTCTTGCACTGATGCTTCTGACTGACGTGATTCGTCCGGAAGCACCGGATACGCTGACATTCTTTGACAGTCAGGAAGTTGACCTGAAAGTGATTTCCGGTGACGATCCGGTGACTGTTTCTGCAATCGCAAAACGTGCCGGACTTAAGAATGCGGACAGATATGTGGATGCAACGACACTGACCTCTGATGAGATGATTCAGGATGCAGTGGCAGAGTACAGTGTTTTCGGACGTGTGACACCACAGCAGAAAAAAGCAATGGTACAGGCCTTGCAGTCACAGGGACATACGGTTGCAATGACTGGTGATGGTGTCAACGATGTTCTGGCACTGAAAGAAGCAGACTGCAGTATCGCCATGGCACAGGGCAGTGATGCGGCAAAGAATATCGCAAATGTGGTCCTTCTGGATTCAAACTTTGCATCCATGCCGCACATTGTAAATCAGGGACGAAGAGTCGTAAACAACATTCGTACGGCAGCATCTATGTTCCTTATTAAGACAATGTTTTCTGTTATGCTGTCCCTGCTGACGATTTTCTTTGGAAATACGTATCCGTTCGAGCCGATTCAGATGTCTCTGATCAGCGCATGTGCGGTAGGTATCCCGACGTTCCTGCTTGCCCAGGAAAACAACTACGAGAAGATTGACCATACATTCCTGAGACATGTATTTATTAATGCATTTCCGGCAGCGATCACAATTACATCCTGTGTGTTTGCGGTCATGCTAGTATGTCAGAATGTATATCATTCAATGGCAATGCTCAATACCGCCTGTGTCCTTGTAACAGGATGGAATTATATGGCAGCGTTAAAGACTATTTATGCACCATTGAATACTTACCGTAAAGTAATTATTTACGGTATGCAGTTTATATTCTTTGCGGCGGCGGTCATTTTCCAGAAACTGTTGTCTCTGGGATCTCTGGATTTCGGAATGATCATTCTGGTATTTATCCTGATGACTTTTGCACCGGTACTGATTGACGTCATTACTGTATGGCTGAAAGGTATCTATGCACGTTCACTGGATAAGGAAAATCCGGGTAAATTCACTACATTTATCGATAAACTTCGTAAATAAAAATAAGAATCTAAAAAAGGGCTCCGGTCGATTGACCGGGGCCTTTCGTAGTTCTGAAAAAGTTATTTCTTATTTCTACACAGCCAGTAGCATCCGAATGCAGGAATCTGTACGCCTTTTGCTTCCATCTCACGGCCGGAGATGAGATCTGTGTACATACCGTCTTCTTCATCAATCCATGCAACTTTGTCGTTTTCACTGAAGTTGTAGATTCCGATGAATTTCTCTTCATCATTCTCACGTATAAAAGCAAGAATGGAATTATCCCATGTATCAATGGTACGGAACGGTACATTGCTGTTAAATACGCTGTGGCTGGTACGGATGTGTTCCAGCTTATCAAGAGCAGGGAAGAGCTTGCCCTGTACAGTGGCAGGATCATGACGATTTTCAGCCAGTTTCCAGTCGAACTTTCCTCTGTGAAGATAGCGGGAGTCGTCAGCTTTTTCCGGATCATCCTTATAAGTATAATCATTTACCTGACCGATCTCATCGCCGCTGTAGATCACAGGGATACCGGACTGCGAGAGCATAAATGCATGCAGTGTGATATCGTAACGGACAGCTCTGTCCACACCTTCCTGATTTCCCTCAAATCCAAAACGTTCAATACCACAGAGAGAAGCAGTTGTTCCGCAGAGTCTTGCATCACCGAGACGTGGATCATCGTTATAAAGTTCGCCTCGTGCGAAAGAATCCGGATACTTACCGGTAAGGAAATCATTCAGATATTTCTTATGTGGAACTTCCTGAATACCAAAATTCTCAAGATATTCATAATCCAGTCCCCAGCCGATATCATCATGGCAGCGGAGATAATTCTGGAATACATAATCCCTCGGAAGCTCGGAAATGATATCCAGCTGACGACGAAGCAGAGAAACATCTTTTGTTGCAACTGTGTGCCAGGTGCTTGCCATAGTTGTTACATTGTACAGCAGATGGCATTCCGGTTTCTCAACAGTTCCAAAGTATGGAACAACTTTCTCAGGAGCCATGACAACTTCTCCGAGAAGAAGTACACCAGGGCATACAATTTCGGAAATCATACGCATGATACGGACGATCGTATGAACCTGAGGAAGGTTACGACAGTTTGTTCCGAGCTGCTTCCAGATATACGGTACAGCATCCAGACGAATGATATCCACACCCTGGTTAGTCAGGTACAGCATGTTAAAGATCATTTCGTTCAGAACGATTGGGTTGCGGTAGTTCAGATCCCACTGATATGGATAGAAGGTAGTCATAACATGTTTATGAAGATCTTCCAGCCAGGTGAAATTGCCAGGTGCAGTAGTCGGAAATACTTCCGGGCAGGTCTGTTCATATAAAGAAGGAATATCATAGTTGTCAAAGAAGAAGTAACGGTCCTGATATTCTTTCTCACCTGCACGGGCACGTTTTGCCCATTCGTGGTCTTCGGATGTATGGTTCATAACGAAATCCAGGCAGACATTGATGCCGTGCTTATGGCAGGCTGCAGTCAGTGATGCAAAGTCATCCATGGTTCCGAGTTCTTCCTGAACCTTACGGAAGTCAGCCACTGCATAACCACCGTCGCTGCGGCCCTTCGGGGAATCAAGAAGCGGCATCAGATGCAGATAATTGACGTTGCATTCCTGTACATAGTCCAGTTTGGATTCCAGATTGGAAAGAGTACCGGCAAAAGAATTAACATACATCATCATACCGGTAAGGTCATTTCGCTTATACCAGGTCGGATCTTTTTCACGTTTCAGATCGGATTCTTTCAGTGAATCGTTTCTCAGGTCATAGAATTTCTTGAGAACCTTGAGAAGATCATTCAGGTGCATGGTGACATAAGGATTATCCTGATATAGTTCACAGTAGAGCCATTTCAGCTCATCCAGATGACGTGCAAGACGTTCACAGTAGATGTGCTCATCGTCACGCTTGTTTTCCAGTTTAACAGGTTCAGTCTTTACAGTTTCGACTTTAACCGGCTCGGTCTTTTTTGTCTCAACCTTAACTGGTTCTTCTTTCTTCGTTTCAACCTTAATTGGTTCCACTTTTTTTGTGGTTACTTTTGGCGCCTCTGTTTTTACGGCAGCGGCCTGGGAAGCAGAAGCTTTGGCAGCTTCACGCTTTTTCTGAAGACGTTTTTTTGCCATAATAAATAGCCTCCTTTAGTGTCTTTATCTGAAAATGATAATTATAGTTTTATAAATTCAGGTTTACGGTTTTGGAATACAGTATAGTACTTAAAACCGCAGTCTGCAAGTATTGCGGCAGCTTTATCAAAAGCGTAGGCGATCTTTTCCGGTGCATGTGCATCTGCACCGATCGTAACGATCTCACCACCGAGTTCGTGGTAACGGCGGATGACGGCGCGGCATGGGTTAGGCTCACCCAGTCCGTAATGGAAACCTCCGGTATTCAGCTCGATTCCACGGCCCTTGGAGATGACTGTACGCAGAATCTCATCCAGAACTTCCTGGTAACGCTCGTAAGTGTAATATTTATTCTGATTCGGACCATAGCGGACAATGTAATCAATGTGACCATATACATCCATTTCTGAAAATGCATTCAGATTTTCAAGAATAGATTCAAAGTACTCTCTGTAGCATTCGGATTCTTCAC
>CAVFJK010000057.1:25006-30157 GCA_963622815.1 Ruminococcus bicirculans (ex Wegman et al. 2014) | reverse complement strand
GATCATATCCGTGGACCACATGAGAAGAGCCGATCACGAAATCAAAAGGAACCGATTCCAGAAGGTTATGAAAATAGCTGCTCAGATGTGGCTGAAGCCCGAACTCAATGCCGAAACGGACATTTAACTGAGACTGATACTGGTCTCTGAGTCTGAAAAGCGTTTCTCTGTATCCGTCAAGATCCAGCTCAAAAGTTTCATTATCCGGTGTGGGTGGGTAATCAGGATCCAGATGCTCTGTAAAACAGATACCGGAAAGACCCCGGCGGATCGCCTCACGAATCATATCTTCCATAGATGTGTCTGAGTCAGCAGAAAAAGAAGAATGCATATGGCAGTCCCATAAGATCTGATTTGACATTTTTGTATCCTCCTTTGTATGGACTGACATTATTATACCATGCAAAAAACGCAGATGCTATGCTTTCGTTTCCATTTAAATAGAAATTTCTAATGTTTTTTATAAAATGCACTTGAATTTTTGTACGAGATTCGATACAATATGCAATAGGTTGACGTTTCTTTAACAAACGCCATAATCAACCATTTATTTCATAGGAGGAATTTATCATGGCAGTAAAAGTTGCAATTAATGGATTTGGCCGTATCGGTCGTCTGGCATTCCGTCAGATGTTTGGAGCAGAGGGATTTGAAATCGTTGCTATCAACGACCTTACATCCCCGAAAATGCTGGCTCACTTATTAAAATATGACTCAACTCAGGGAAGATATGCTCTGGCTGACAAAGTAGAAGCAGGAGAAGATTCCATCACAGTTGACGGAAAAGAAATCAAAATCTATGCAAAAGCTAACGCTGCAGAACTTCCTTGGGGAGAAATCGGTGTAGACGTAGTTCTCGAGTGCACAGGTTTCTATACATCCAAAGACAAAGCTCAGGCTCATATCGATGCAGGTGCTAAACACGTTGTTATTTCCGCTCCGGCTGGAAACGACCTTAAAACAATCGTTTACAATGTAAACCACGAAGGACTTACAAACGAAGATAAGATTATCTCCGCTGCATCCTGCACAACAAACTGCCTTGCACCAATGGCTAAGGCTCTTAACGATCTTGCACCGATCAAATCTGGTATCATGTGCACAATCCATGCTTACACAGGTGATCAGATGACACTTGACGGACCGCAGAGAAAGGGCGATCTGAGAAGATCCCGTGCAGCTGCAGTTAACATCGTTCCTAACAGCACAGGTGCTGCAAAAGCAATCGGACTTGTTATCCCAGAACTGAACGGCAAACTGATCGGATCCGCTCAGCGTGTACCAACCCCAACAGGTTCTACAACAATCCTTACAGCAGTTGTTGAAGGAAACGTTACAAAAGAGCAGATCAACGCAGCTATGAAAGCAGCTTCTAACGAATCCTTCGGATACAACGAAGACGAAATCGTATCCAGCGATATCGTTGGTATGAGATTTGGTTCTCTGTTCGATGCTACTCAGACAATGGTTCTGCCACTTGAGAACGGCACAACAGAAGTACAGGTTGTTTCCTGGTATGACAACGAAAACTCCTACACAAGCCAGATGGTTCGTACAATCAAACACTTTGGAAAACTTCTGAACGCTTAATTAAGTTTATAAGTTAGAGTGTGGAGTTTGTTATTGCATTTGAGCAGTAGCATAAATAGACTCAGTCAGGGTCCGGTCTGATTTGGACCGGACCCATTTTTTATTTGAAATGGACCTATCCGTTTTGATTATTTTGAATTTGGAGGAATATTAGCATGGGATTAAACAAAAAATCCGTTGATGATATCAATGTAAAAGGCCAGAAAGTTCTGGTAAGATGTGACTTTAATGTACCTCTGCAGGACGGTAAGATTACAGATGAAAACCGTCTGGTAGCAGCTCTTCCTACAATCAAGAAGCTGATCGCAGATGGCGGAAAAATCATTCTTTGCTCACACCTTGGTAAACCGAAGGGAGAACCAAAACCGGAATTATCTCTTGCACCTGTTGCAAAACGTCTCACAGAGCTTCTCGGACAGGAAGTTAAATTCGTTCCGAGCCCGGTTGTTGTTGACGACACTGTAAGAGCAGCTGTAGATGAAATGAAAGATGGAGAAGTTATCCTTCTTGAAAACACACGTTACCGTGCAGAAGAAACAAAGAACGGTGATGAATTCAGCAAAGATCTGGCTTCCCTTTGCGATGTATTCGTAAATGATGCATTTGGTACCGCTCACAGAGCTCACTGCTCCAACGTTGGTGTTACCAAATATGTAGATACAGCAGTAGTTGGATATCTGATGGAAAAAGAAATTGCATTCCTCGGAAATGCTGTAGAAAATCCGGAAAGACCATTCGTAGCTATCCTTGGTGGAGCTAAGGTTTCCAGCAAGATCTCCGTTATCAACAACCTTCTTGACAAAGTTGATACTCTGATCATCGGTGGTGGTATGTCCTACACATTCTCCAAAGCACTTGGCGGACATATCGGAAATTCTCTTTGCGAGGATGATTACCTTCAGTATGCATTAGACATGCTTAAGAAAGCAGAAGAAAAAGGCGTGAAACTTCTTCTTCCTGTTGACAATAGAATCGGAGATGACTTCTCCAACGACTGCAATATCCAGGTTGTAGACCGTGGATGCATCCCGGATGGCTGGGAAGGAATGGATATCGGACCAAAGACAGAGCAGCTTTTCTGCGACGCTGTAAAAGATGCTAAGACAGTTGTTTGGAACGGACCGATGGGCTGCTTCGAAATGCCGAACTTCGCTCATGGTACAGAAGAAGTTGCAAAAGCACTTGCTGAGACAGACGCTACAACAATCATCGGTGGTGGAGACTCTGCAGCAGCAGTTAACATCCTTGGCTATGGCGACAAGATGACTCACATCTCTACAGGTGGTGGAGCATCCCTGGAATTCCTGGAAGGAAAGGAATTACCAGGCGTAGCAGCAGCAAACGACAAATAATAAGGAGATATTTAAAATGGCAAGAAAGAAAATCATCGCTGGAAACTGGAAAATGAACATGACTCCAAGCGAAGCAGTTAAATTAGTTGAAACTCTGAAACCACTCGTACAGAACGACGAAGTAGACGTAGTATTCGGTGTTCCGGCAATCGACATCGTTCCGGTTGTTGAAGCTTGCAAAGGCACAAACATCGCTGTAGCAGCAGAGAACATGTACTTCGAAGAAAAAGGTGCATACACAGGTGAAATTGCTCCGGCTATGCTGGTAGACGCTGGTGTTAAATATGTTATCCTTGGACATTCTGAGAGAAGAGATTACTTCGGAGAAACAAGCGAAGATGTTAATAAGAAAGTTCTGAAAGCTTTCGAACACGGCATCACACCAATCATGTGCTGTGGAGAATCTCTTGAGCAGAGAGAACAGGGCATCACAATGGACTGGATCCGTCAGCAGGTTAAAGTTGGTCTTCAGAACGTAACAGCAGACCAGGCTAAGACTATGGTTATCGCTTACGAGCCAATCTGGGCTATCGGAACAGGTAAAACAGCTACAAGCGAACAGGCTCAGGAAATCTGCAAAGGTATCCGTGAGTGCGTAGCTGAAATCTACGATACAGATACAACAGAAGCTATCCGTATCCAGTACGGCGGATCTGTAAATGCAGGAAATGCAGCAGAACTGTTTGCTATGGCTGACATCGATGGAGGTCTTGTTGGTGGAGCTTCCCTGAAACCAGACTTCGGAAAGATCGTTTGCTACAAATAATTATCAAAAATAATTATTAAAAGAATCATTCAGAAAGCCAGATACTTTAAAACCATTCAGGTTTGTGGGTGTCTGGCTTTTTTTGTATATTTTCAGAGACGCACAAATGTCCGTGCTTGACAAAAACTGTTTTATACAATAGTATTAAACCTAAGTGGAAAAATATTCCCTGAGAGATGAGGGACGAGGAGAAAGGAGCCATTTTAAAATGGAGAAAAAAGTGATTCGTGCTGCCCTTCTGGGTTTTGGTACAGTAGGAACAGGTGTATATAAGGTTTTGCAGAAGCAGAAAGAAGATATGATTCCGAAGCTTGGAAGCCAGATTGAGATTAAGAAGATTCTGGTCCGTAATCTGGAAAAAGCAGCAGCAAAAGTAGAAAATCCGGCAATCCTGACAAATAACTGGGATGAGATCGTAAATGATCCGGACATTGATATTGTGATCGAGCTGATCGGTGGAATTGAACCGGCAAGAAGTTATATACTGGCAGCTCTGAATGCCGGTAAGCATGTTGTAACAGCAAATAAGGACCTGATCGCAGTGCATGGTAAAGAACTTCTCGATGCAGCGGAAGCACATCATGTGGATTTCCTGTTTGAAGCAGCAGTAGCAGGTGGAATTCCGATTATTCGTCCGCTGAAAGAATGTCTTGCAGGTAATCACATGGCGGAAGTTATGGGTATCGTCAATGGTACAACGAACTTTATCCTGACAAAGATGACTCAGGAAGGTATGGAATTTAAAGATGCTCTTGCACTTGCAACAGAACTCGGTTATGCAGAGGCAGATCCGACCGCAGATATCGAAGGTCTGGATGCCGGACGTAAGGTAGCAATCCTTGCATCTGTAGCATTTAATTCCAGAGTTGTGTTTGATGATGTTTATATCGAGGGAATCACCAAGATCACAGCGAAAGATATCAAATACGCAAAAGAAATGGGTTGTGACATAAAACTTCTTGGAGTTGCAAAGAATACAGAAGAGGGAATTGAAGCATATGTTTGCCCGATGCTGATTCCGAGCAATCATCCGCTTGCTACGGTCAATGATTCCTACAATGCTGTTTTTGTAAATGGTGATGCAGTAGAGAATGCAATGTTCTATGGGCGTGGAGCAGGAGAGCTTCCGACAGCAAGTGCCGTAGTCGGCGACCTTTTTGAGATTGTAAGAAACATCGGTGCAGGATGCGGTGGACGTATTGGCTGTACCTGCTATAAAGAACTTCCGGTCAAGAAGATGGCAGATACTTATAACCGTTACTTTATGAGACTGATCGTAGAGGACCGCTGCGGTGTTCTGGCTGAGATGACGGCTGTCTTTGCAAAATATGGCGTCAGTGTGGCTCAGATCATCCAGAAAGCTGCCCGTGCAGAAGGCAGTGCAGAGGTCGTTGTTATTACAGCAAAAGTTCGTGAGGGAGACTTCCGTACAGCAATGGAAGA
>CAVFJK010000057.1:16565-24996 GCA_963622815.1 Ruminococcus bicirculans (ex Wegman et al. 2014) | reverse complement strand
GTGACCTTTCTTTTGAACAGTCAAAGTTCAATGAGGTCGATAACCTGATTCTGGCCTGTTTTGCTTACGTAAATCTGGACGGGATTCCGGCAGTGAAAGAGCAGAAAGGAATCGAGCTGAGAAATCTGGCTGAGGAATTCATGAAACTTCATACGATGGAAGAACTGGAGGCGGATAAATCATTTATCCGCCTGGCTCCGTTTATGATGCTGGAAATGGCGAAGACGAATCGTTTTGGAAGAAGTGTGATCTGTAATTATGTCAATGAGATCGTGACAGAGGCGGAACAGCAGTTTGCGGCAGTGGAGATCGTACTGGAAGATGGAACTTCCTATGTTTCTTTCAGGGGAACGGATGATACCATTATTGGATGGAAAGAAGATTTCAACCTGAGTACAGGTGTTGTACCGGCGCAGGAGTGTGCTGTAGAATATATGCAGAGAGTTTCAGAAAATACTTCCGGAATGCTGAGAGTCGGCGGACACTCAAAGGGTGGAAATCTTGCGATTTATGGTGCAGTGATGTGTAAAGATGCACACGATAAGATTCTGGAGATTTATTCTAACGACGGTCCCGGGTTTTCGAAAGAATTTCAGGAACTGCCGGAAACAGAAAAAATGATGCCAAAAATCATTCGTATCATTCCGGAGTATTCCATCATCGGTACACTTCTGGAACATGAAAAAGAGCCGGTCATTGTTGCAAGTTCCAGTAAAGGGCTGCTTCAGCATGATGGATTTTCATGGGAAGTGGAAGGTCCTTCGCTGGTCCGCAGGGATAGTCTGAATAAAAATGCACTTCGTTTTATTGAGATTCTGCATAAATGGATCGATGGCATGGAGATGGAGCAGAAAAAAGTTCTGATCGAGGATCTGTTTGCAACTTTGCAGGCATCCGGCTACGAGAATTTAAGTGAAGTACAGTCCGGAGGGTTGAAAAGTCTCGCTGCAATGGTGAAGCGTGTAGAAAAGTTTGCTCCGGAATCCCATGGAATGATGCAGGAACTCCTGGTCGCAATCTGCGGCGGATGGCTCGAACAGCTTCAGGCGGATACAAAGGATAAGTTATCTGTTTTGCCTTTAAGCTTTTCTGATAAAATCCTTGAAAAATTCTAAATTTTTGGTACTATATAATAGGAAATGATACAAGTAAATACTGCTGAAATATGCAGAAAAACTATACAGTAAAAGGAGAACATTATGAGTAAGAAACCAACCGTATTAATGATCCTGGATGGTTATGGTCTGAATGACAGACATGAGGGAAATGCAATCTATGAAGCAAAAACTCCTGTTATGGATAAATTAATGGCAGAATATCCATTTGTAAAGGGAAATGCCAGCGGACTGGCAGTAGGTCTTCCGGATGGACAGATGGGTAACTCCGAAGTTGGTCATATGAATATGGGTGCAGGCCGCATCGTATATCAGGAACTGACCAGAATCACAAAAGAAATCAACGATGGCGATTTCTTCAAAAACGAAGCACTTCTTGCAGCAATGAAGAATGCAAAAGAAAATGATTCCGCAATCCACTTCATGGGACTTCTTTCTGACGGTGGTGTACACAGCCACAATACACACCTGTATGCACTGCTTGAGATGGCTAAGAGAGAAGGACTTAAAAAAGTTTATGTACACTGCTTCCTTGACGGACGTGACACACCGCCGGCATCCGGTAAAGAATTCGTTGAACAGCTTGAAGCTAAGATGAAAGAGATCGGTGTTGGAGAGATTGGAGTTATTTCCGGACGTTACTATGCAATGGACAGAGATAACCGCTGGGATCGTGTAGAGCTTGCTTATAAAGCACTGACAGAAGGCGAAGGCGTTAAGGGTACAGACGCAGCTGCAGCAGTTCAGGCTTCCTATGACAATGACAAGACAGACGAGTTCGTACTTCCGACCGTTATCGAGAAAGACGGACAGCCGGTTGCTAAAGTTCAGGATAAAGATTCTGTAGTATTCTTCAACTTCCGTCCTGACCGTGCACGTGAGATCACAAGAGCATTCTGCGATGACGACTTCAAAGGATTCGAGAGAGCTAAGAAACTGGATCTTACCTATGTATGTTTCACAGACTATGATGAGACAATCCAGAACAAACAGGTTGCATTCCACAAAGTTCTTCTTAAGAATACATTCGGCGAATATCTTGCAGCTCATGATATGACTCAGGTTCGTATTGCTGAGACAGAGAAATACGCTCACGTTACATTCTTCTTCAACGGTGGTGTTGAGGAACCGAATAAGGGCGAAGACAGAATCCTTGTAAAATCTCCGAAGGTTGCTACTTATGATCTTCAGCCGGAAATGAGCGCACCGGAAGTTTGCGATAAACTGGTAGATGCGATCAAATCTGATAAATATGATGTGATCATCATCAACTTCGCAAACCCGGATATGGTAGGACATACCGGCGTTCAGGCAGCAGCAGTTAAAGCAATCGAGACAGTTGACGGATGCGTTGGAAGAGCAGTAGAAGCTCTTAAAGAAGTTGACGGACAGATGTTTATCTGTGCTGACCACGGAAATGCAGAACAGCTCATCGACTACGAGACAGGAGAACCATGGACCGCTCATACAACAAACCCGGTTCCGTTCATCCTTGTAAACGCAGATCCGAAATACACTCTGAGAGAGAACGGATGCCTGGCAGACATCATCCCGACCCTGATTCAGCTGATGGGAATGGAACAGCCGGCAGACATGACAGGTGAAAGCCTTCTCGTTGAGAAATAATAAAATCAAAATTTTAAAAACCTCTGGGTCTTGAAAAGATTCAGAGGTTTTCTGTACATAAACGGTCCGGAAAAAGAATATAAAAAAGCTATAAATTAAGGTGCAAAACTACAGAAGTATGTTATAATGGAAACGTTACAGGAAAAAACTAGAATAAATGTATACTTGTATTCTATTGTTTATATTCAGGGAGTAGATTAGATGAGTAACAGGAAAATAAATGGCGGTATGCCGGAAGGTGATACAGGGGCACCGGACGGAAATACAGATATTGAAGATAAGATCAATGCGGCCATGGACAAGATCATAGCTCCACCGGAGTCGGAAGATGAGGACCTCGATGATCTTGGAGATTATGATGATTCAGTAGAAGAGTCGGCGGAAGTACCAGATGAATCCATAGATGAGGAAGCTGACACGGAGGATTCATACGAAGAAACCGATGCGGAAGAAGTATATGAAGATGACGCATACGAAGACGATTCAGATGATGAAGATGAGAACGACTATGAGGAATCTGAAGAATACGAAGAAGAACCGCAGCCGGTAATACACCACCATAAATCCGCAAGACCGGGATCGGTAGTATATGTTCCGGTAGATGATATGGAGATGCCGGATCCGAAGAAGTCTGGAAAGAAAAAATCCAAAAAGACTCAAAAGCCGAAAGCTCAGAAAGGTAAATCGGCAAAACCGGAGTATCAGAATTCCGAAACACCGAAGAAACATAAAGGTGCAAGGATCTTTGGGCTTATTCTGTTGATGGTCATTGTATTGGGCGGAAGCGCTTATGCAGCCGCGAGTTATTATTTTGCAGACAGATTTTTTGAAGGGACCTGGATCAATGGCGTAAACTGTTCGCAGATGACCGCATCACAGGTGGAAGAGCTTTTTAAACAGAAATTCCAGGATTATTCCATTGAGGTATCTGCGAGAGACCAGGCGGCGCAGACAATTTCAGGTGCAGATATCAGCTACCAGTACCTTTCTACCGGAGAAGTACTGCAGCTTTTGAAACAGCAGAAACCGTATGAATGGATTAAGGGACTGTATGAACAGAAGAGCTATACAGTATCTGAGAATACCGGATATAATCGTACACAGTTACAGGAACAGCTGAAATCTCTCAGCTGTGCACAGGCAGAGAATCAGGTTGAACCGGAAAATGCATATGTTGCATATCAGGACGGTCAGTTTGTAATCGTGCCGGAAACAGTTGGAAGTAAGCTGAATATTAAAGCTGCATACCAGATTCTGGACGCAGCAGTAGATGCAGGCCAGACTTCTGTAAACTTCAGCGATACACCAGAAGCATATGTAAACGCAGATGTGACCAGCGACAGTTCGGAACTGCAGTCTGCACTGGAAGCTTGTAACAACTATACAAAAGCAAGCATTACGTATACGTTTGGAAGTCAGACAACAACTCTGAATGGCGATACGATTAAAGACTGGTTACAGTTTGATGAGAAAGGGCAGCTTGTCTGGGACGACAATTCCTTCCAGCAGCATGTGGCGGATTACGTAGCACAGCTTGCTGCAACTTATGATACAGTTGGTACTGAGCGCGAGTTCCAGACCACAAGTGGAAGAACCGTATATGTATCCAGCTCTGTATACGGCTGGAAGATCGACCAGGCAGCAGAAGCAGCGCAGCTTAGCCAGGAGATTCAGTCCGGTACACAGACGACCAGAGATCCGATTTATTCACAGACAGCGAATGCTTATGGTGTGAATGACCTGGGTAATACTTATATTGAAGTAGACCTGAGCGAGCAGCATATGTACTATTATCAGAATGGTTCAGATATCTTTGAATCAGATTTTGTATCCGGTAATATGAGTTATGCAGACCGCCAGACACATGCAGGTATCTTTACTCTGTATTATAAGAAGAGTCCGGATGTTCTGAGAGGAACCATGAAGGCGGACGGAACTTATGAGTATGAATCGGAAGTTCAGTACTGGATGCCGTTTGATGGTGGTATCGGATTCCATGATGCATCCTGGAGGGATGAGTTTGGTGGAGATATTTATCTTACAGATGGTTCTCACGGATGTATAAACCTTCCACCGGAGAATGCCGCAGTTCTGTATGACATCATACAGTATGGTGTGCCGATCGTATGCTTTTACTAAATAATATATTTACAGGAGATAAAAATGGACAGATCATTTGATTTTATCCTTGCAGGAGCCGCACTTATCGTCGGAATCATGCTTCTGACAGGACATGGAGATATTTTTCTGAAAGGCGGAAACGTAAAACTTCGAAAAGAAAAATACGATGAGAAAAAAATGTCACTGGGATCCGGAGTAGCGCTGATCCTGATTGGAATCTTTACATTTATTGATTCCTACACAACAAGTCTTGCAGCAAAAGTCGGATACATCATTGTTTTACTGGTGATTCTTGCAGGACTGGTGCTTTATCTGAAATATAAATGTGCCAAGAAATAAATATAACGAAATAAGCGTAAAATAAAAGCATGGAAGACGAGAAAATCTTCCATGCTTTTTGATTAGAATGTAATATTGACAAGATCCATCGGTTTACTGATACGGGCATCCGGTGTAGGAACTTCTCCGAAACCGTATTCTGCAAGGATAAAAGGAACGCCTGCTTTCTGGCATGCCTGATAATCACCGAGAGTATCTCCGACATAGACCGGAGCTTTCAGACCATAAGTATCAGCAACCTGACGGATATTGGAACCCTTATCAAGTCCAGTATCGCCGTTGCAGAGATGACCTTTAAAATATTTACCAAGTCCGGAAGTTTTAAGGAAAACTTCGATATAACCACTCTGGCTGTTGCTGACGATATAGAGAGGATATTTTTTATACATGATCTGAAGCATCTTTTCGAGATCTTCATAAAGAGGTGCACATTTCTTCAGAAGTGCCTCGTGTTCAGCCTGACAGCAGCCATCGATCAGGCGCAGCTGCTCGGCTTCCGGGAGTTCCGGAAAAATCTGACGCGCAATATCAGACAGTGGCTGACCAAAAAGAGTCATCAGACGAGCGGATGTGAGTGTAATATCTATATGTTCCTTTTCATGAAGACAGGCGGTCCAGGATTCGGCTACGATTTCGGTTGAATCCCACAGAGTTCCGTCAACATCAAAAATGATACTGTCCATAATATGATCCTTTCAAATAATCAAAATAATGAATTGCTTAAAATACTGAATCTTAGAATTTACTATCGGTAACATTTTATATGGTAAAATACAAAAAATCAACTGTCATTTGACGGAATTTATGTTATACTAAAACATACTGAGGAAAAAACATGAAAAATGATCAGATAAACAATATAAGTGGACTGGCTGAGATTGTGCAACCTCTGACAGACTGGTACAGACAGAATAAGCGAATTCTTCCGTGGCGTGACCAGAATAATGCCTATTATACATGGGTGTCGGAGATCATGCTGCAGCAGACCAGGGTAGAAGCTGTAAAGCCATATTTCCGGCGATTTATTGAAGAACTGCCGGATGTTCAGGCTCTTGCGGAATGCCCGGAAGAGAAGCTGATGAAACTGTGGGAGGGACTGGGATATTATAACCGCGTCCGTAATATGCAGCTGGCAGCGCAGACAGTAGTTGGCGAATATGGCGGGAAACTACCTGCTTCTTATGAGAATCTGCTGAGTCTTAAGGGAATCGGAAATTATACGGCAGGAGCGATCGCATCGATCGCCTATCATATTCCGGTACCGGCGGTAGATGGAAATGTACTGCGTGTAATATCCAGAATCACAGAGGACAGGCAGGATATCATGAAGCAGTCCGTACGCCGTCAGGTGGAAGAAAGACTTCTGGAAGTGATGCCAGAGGATGCCCCGGGAGATTTTAATCAGGCGCTGATGGAGCTTGGAGCGGTTGTCTGTGTACCGAACGGACCGGCCCGCTGTGAGGCATGTCCGGTAGCGGAGAACTGTCTGGCTTACCGGCATGGGACTGTAGAAGAACTTCCTGTAAAAGCACCGAAGAAGCAGCGTACATTGGAAAACAGGACAGTCCTTGTAATTCAGGACGGAGAGCACACTGTGATACAGAAACGACCTGAGACAGGACTTTTGGCGGGATTATATGAACTTCCGAATCTTGAAGGACATCTTACCCGGGAGGAAGCTCTGGAGAAAGTGAAGGGCATGCAGCTGGAGCCGCTTTATATTGAGAAACTTCCCGATGCGAAGCATATTTTTTCTCATATAGAGTGGAGAATGACCGGTTATCTGATCCGAGTGGCATCTCTGGATACAGAAAGAGAACTGCCGTTTATTTTTGCTGAGAAGAAACAATCTGAAAAGCAGTACGCGATTCCGTCTGCGTTCAGAGCCTATGTAAAATACATGAAGGAGGAATCAGGAAAATGAAATTGTTAAGTATAGCAATTCCCTGTTATAATTCAGAAGCATATATGGATAAATGTATAGAATCACTCTTAAAAGGTGGAGAAGAAGTGGAGATTCTTGTAGTAAATGATGGATCTTCAGATCGAACCGCAGAAATCGCGGATGCTTATGCAGAAAAATATCCGACGATCGTCAGAGCTATCCATCAGGAAAACGGTGGCCATGGAGAAGCAGTAAATGCAGGAATCCGTAATGCAACAGGTCTTTATTTTAAAGTCGTTGACAGCGATGACTGGGTAAATGAAGAAGCTTACAGGCAAATTTTAAGAACGCTCGAAGAACTGACACGTGGACCAAAAACTCTGGACATGCTGATCAGTAACTTTGTCTATGAGAAACAGGGAGCAACCAGAAAGAAAGTCATGCAGTACAGACACTGCCTTCCGGTTAATGAGATCTTCGGCTGGGACAGCGTGCATATGCCAAAAGGAAAATACCTGCTGATGCATTCGATCATTTATCGTACAAAACTTCTTCATGAATGTGGATTAGAGCTGCCGAAGCATACGTTCTATGTGGATAACCTGTTTGCATTTGAGCCGCTTCCGTCTGTGAAGAATATGTATTATCTGGATGTGAATTTTTATCGTTACTTTATCGGAAGAGATGACCAGTCTGTCAATGAAAAAGTAATGATTAAGAGAATCGACCAGCAGATCCGTGTCAATAAACTGATGGCAGATGCTTTCCACAACTGTCAGTTTGATAATAAACATCTTAAGAAATACATGCTAAGCTATCTGGATATCATCACAACGATCTCTTCCATTATGCTGGTACGTGCCGGTACACAGGAAGCCCTGGATAAGAAGAAAGAATTACTGGAATATATCCGCGAGCAGGATCTCTGGCTGTATCATAAGCTTCGTTACAGCATTCTGGGACGTGCGGCAAACCTTCCTGGTAAGGGCGGCCGTAAGATGTTCGTAGCAGCTTATAAGGTTTGTCAGAAATTTTATGGATTTAACTAATGCGATAATAAATAATGATCAATCAAAAAAGACTTCTGAAAAAACACCAGAAGTCTTTTTTATGTAATAGAGTTTAAATCAGGAAATCATATTGAGCTGCTCTGGCTCCATGCATACAGAAAAATCATGCAGAAGTCCGGCAGATTCGCCGTCTTTATGTACTGCCAGCCGGGCATCACTGTGGATATCGATTTTTTTGCAGCGGAAAATGTGGATGCCGTTGAAATGGGTATGTTTTCCGAAAAATGCAGTCGGAAGACAACACAAAACTTTCGGTTTACTTAAATGATCTACAA
>CAVFJK010000057.1:12391-16555 GCA_963622815.1 Ruminococcus bicirculans (ex Wegman et al. 2014) | reverse complement strand
GATCTACAACGATCACATCCAGATAACCGTCAGAAGGACTTGCATCCGGGCAGAACTTAAAGCCGCCGCCCTCGTATTTCTGATTCATGACGGCAGTAAAATATACTTTTGAAAATTTTTCCACCCGGTCGCCATCCATAGTAAGTGTCATCGGTGATGGTTTCAGGAAAAGCAGCTGTTTCAGGGCAACAAAAAGATAGACCAGCTTACCGAGACCAATTTTATTCAGGACTTTTTTCATAGGTGTGACACCGACTTCATGACATACAGCGGCGTCAAAACCGATTCCACAGCTGATGGCAAAGCGGCTGCTGTTAGAACCACAGGAAATATGCGGAACATCCATAGGGTGCGGGCGTTTATCTGAAAGAATCAGATCGAGCGCTTCCATTGGGTTCTGGGGAAGTTTCATACTGCGGCAGAAATCGTTTCCGGAACCGGTCGGAATATATCCGAAAGTAATGCGGGAAAGATCTTTGACTCCGCTTAAGACCTCCTGGATCGTGCCATCTCCGCCAACAGTGATCAGTCTGAGCGAAGTGTCCGCCGGTAGATCAGCAGTGATGGAAGCTGACAGAAGTGCAGCATGACCTTTATATTCTGTGAAAAATGTTTTATATTCGATATTCCGCTCCTGCAGGACTTTTTCAAGATCCTTCCAGATCAGGGCTGCCTTGCCGGAACGGGAGTTTGGATTTACAATAAAATAATACATGATTTCCTCCGTAATGTTCTTTTTTATCATAGCATGTTCGACATAAATTTACAAACATTTAACACGGGGCTGACCGGAAATTTAACGTTCATTCCGTATACTTTGCAAAAAGATAAAAAATGATCTGTTCAGAATGGTTGTGAAAAAGAACAGGCAGGAGGAAATAAATGATCTATCTTGTAGAGGATGACGAAAGTATCCGTGAACTTGTAGTATATACGTTAAAAAGCCAGGGAATGGATGCAAAAGGATTTGAACGTCCGTCTCTGTTCTGGAAAGAACTGGAAAAAGAAACACCGGCGCTGATCCTTCTGGATATCATGCTTCCGGAAGAAGACGGAATTTCTATTTTACGAAGGCTGCGCACCAGACCGGATACCCGTAAACTTCCGATAATCATGCTGACTGCAAAAGGTACGGAATATGATGTGGTCATGGGACTGGACAGCGGAGCAGATGATTACATACCAAAGCCATTTCGAATGATGGAGCTGATTTCACGTATTAAGGCAAGGCTGCGTCGTACAGAAGACAAAGGAGCAGAAGAATATCATCTGGAAAATCTCTATCTGTGTCCGTCAAAACATATTGTAACAGTAGATCAGGAACCGGTAAATCTTACATTAAAAGAGTATGAGATGCTTACGCTTCTGTTAAAAAACAGTGGTATGGTCTTGTCAAGGACACAGCTTCTGAATCAGATCTGGGGATATGAATTTGATGGAGAGAGCAGAACGGTGGATGTTCATGTCCGGACACTTCGACAGAAGCTTGGAACAGCGGGAAATCTGATCGAGACGGTACGTGGAGTAGGATATAAGATCGGAAAATAGAAGAAACAGGGTAACCTGTTTGCAATGTAATTTGCGATAAAGGAAGGTGGCTTACCTTCCTTTTTTTGTTGGGATATGATATACTCACATCAAAGTAAAATTGAGGTTACTGCAAACAGTAACTGAGAAAGAGGCAGAATTATGAAGTCATTGGTAATAGCAGAGAAACCATCTGTAGCGAGAGATATCGCCAGAGTGCTCCACTGTACCCAGAAGGGTAACGGAATCCTGGAAGGGAAAGAATACGTTGTGACATGGGCGCTTGGTCATCTGGTAACGCTTGCAGATCCGGAAGAATACGATAAAAAATATACGAAATGGGATATGGAAACTCTGCCGATGATGCCGGAGAAGATGAAACTGGTCGTGATCCGACAGACCTCTAAACAATATCAGGCAGTTAAGACACAGCTGTTTCGAAAAGATATCGGGGATATCATTATCGCGACAGATGCCGGAAGAGAGGGAGAACTGGTTGCACGCTGGATCCTGGATAAATCCGGATGCCGGAAACCAATCCGTCGTTTATGGATCTCTTCTGTAACGGATAAAGCAATCCGTGATGGATTCCACAATCTGAAGGACGGCAGGGACTATGACAATCTCTATCGCGCGGCAGTTGCCAGAGCTGAAGCTGACTGGCTGGTTGGTATTAACGGAACAAGAGCACTGACCTGTAAGCATAATGCACAGCTTTCCTGTGGACGCGTACAGACACCGACGCTTGCAATCATTGCAAGAAGAGAAGAAGAGATACGGAAGTTTCAGCCGGAAGATTATTTTGGCGTGACACTGCAGGCTGGCGGCGTACAGTGGACCTGGAGAGATACGAAGAGTGGCAGTTATCGGACATTCCAGAAAGAGCGGGTAGAGGAAATCCAGAAGAAAGTTTCGAATACAGCGCTGGAAGTTGCATCTGTGGCCAGAAAGCCTAAGAAAACAATGGCACCGGGACTCTATGACCTGACGACTCTTCAGAGAGAAGCGAACCAGAAATACGGATTTTCTGCAAAAGAGACTTTGAATATCATGCAGAGACTTTATGAAAATCATAAAGTTCTGACTTATCCGAGAACGGATTCCCGTTATATCGGAAAGGATGTTGTTCCGACGATCAAAGAGCGCCTGAAAGCCTGTGGTACGGGTCCGTATCGGAAACTTGCCGGGGTACTGATCAGTAAACCGATTCACACGAATGGAAGCTTTGTGGATGATAAAAAGGTCAGTGACCATCATGCAATCATTCCAACGGAGCAGTTTGTACAGCTGGATCACATGACGAATGAAGAACGTAAGATTTATGATATGGTCGTGCGAAGATTTTTGAGTGTCCTTTATCCACCGTTTGAATACGAGCAGACTTCTATGGAAGCAAAGGCTGCAGGACAGAGTTTTGTGGCAAGCGGAAAGACGGTTGTGAGTGCCGGATGGAAAGAAGTTTACGAAGGCGGAAATACGGACGATGATGAAGAAGAGCAGGCACTGAAAGACCAGAATCTTCCGGTATTGAAACAGGGTGAAAAACTTCCGATAGACAGTATTAGAATGACATCCGGTAAAACAAAACCACCGGCACATTTTACAGAAGCAACGCTTCTGGCAGCTATGGAAAATCCGGTGAAATACATGTCATCCAAAGATGCACAGGCAGCAAAAACGTTGGGAGAGACCGGCGGTCTTGGAACGGTTGCGACCAGAGCTGATATCATCGAGAAACTTTTCCATACCTTCCTTATGGAAAAAAGAGGAAACGAGATCTATCTGACGTCCAAGGCGAAACAGCTCTTGGAACTTGTCCCAGAAGACTTGAAGAAACCGGAGCTGACGGCAGACTGGGAGAAAAAACTTTCCGATATTTCAAAAGGTAAACTGAAACAGAAAGTTTTTCTTGATGGAATCCGTGAATACACAGAAGAGATCGTTGGCGAGATCAAGGCAGGAACCGGTACCTTCCGTCATGATAATCTTACGAATAAGATCTGTCCGAATTGTGGAAAACGCATGCTTGCAGTGAACGGCAAGAATAGTAAGATGCTGGTGTGCCAGGACCGTGAATGCGGATACAGAGAGACGATTTCCCGTACAACGAATGCACGTTGTCCAAAGTGCCATAAGCGTATGGAAATGTTGGTTAAAGGGAAAGAAGAGACCTTTGTATGTGCATGTGGATATAAAGAGAAGCTGTCTTCTTTCCAGGCACGAAGAGCAAAAGAAGGCGCAGGTGTAAATAAAAAAGATGTACAGAAATATTTGAAAAAGCAGCAGAAAGAGGCGGCAGAGCCGGTGAATAATGCATTTGCACAGGCACTTGCCGGACTGAAACTGGATTAGAACAATCATAAAAAGGAGTGTGGGCTTTATGAAGTTACAGAAGTATCAGAAATGTTCAAACGTAACCCGTGGACTGGAAAAAGCAGAACTTGTACTGAAAAATGCCCGTATTGTGAATGTTTTTACCAGAGAGATCCTGGAGGGCGATATTGCCATATCTGATGGAATGATCGTCGGAATCGGCAGCTATCAGGGGGAAGAAATTAATCTGGGCGGAAAATATGTCTGCCCGGGATTTATAGACAGTCATCTGCATCTGGAGTCTACCCTTGTAACACCGGCAGA
>CAVFJK010000057.1:9450-12381 GCA_963622815.1 Ruminococcus bicirculans (ex Wegman et al. 2014) | reverse complement strand
CGGCAGAGCTGGTGACCGTGGCATCGAGACATGGAACGACAACATTTATCGTAGATCCGCATGAATCAGCGAATGTGTCCGGTTTAAAGGGCATTGATTATATTCTGAATCAGACAGAAGATGTAGAAGCAAATGTATTTGTGATGATGCCGTCCTGTGTTCCGGCGACGGCTATAGATGATAATGGATGCACGCTTACAGCACAGGATATGGAGCCGTATCTTTCGAAAAAAAGAATATTGGGTCTTGGTGAAGTCATGGACTATATATCCGTGGTAAATGGTGATGAGGAGATGCACCGTAAATTGGAACTGTTCCGTGATAAAGTCCGTGACGGACATGCCCCGTTTCTTTCAGATACGGATCTGCAGGCATATGCGATGGCGGGGATTACGACAGACCATGAATGCTCAGATTTTGAATATGCGATGAAAGAACGGCGAAATGGCATGACGGTACATATCCGTGAGGGAAGTGCTGCAAGAAATCTGAAGGCAATCGTTACGGGAATTGTGCAGAACCAGATGAATGGAGAAGGTTTCTGCTTCTGTACGGACGATAAACATATCGAAGATATTGAAAAAGAAGGGCATATTGATCATAATGTACGTAAGGCTATCCGGATTGGAATGAATCCGGTCGATGCAATCTGCATGGCAACCGTCAATTCTGCGAAATGTTATGGTCTGAATCATCTTGGAGCGATTGCACCGGGATATCAGGCAGATCTGCTGGTAATAGATGATCTCGAAAAGATGACGATTCAGGATGTCTATTATAAAGGAAAAAGAGTCGATCAGGACAGTGAGATCAATGTGAGAGAATGTCCGGAGGAACTGAAAAATACGGTTCATGTAGGAAAGTTTTCACAGGAAGATCTCAGACTGGAATCTCCAGATGGAATGTTTTATGTGATTGGCATGCAGGAAGGTGAGATTACCACTGTCCATAAAAAGGTACAGATACTGCCGGGACAGGGAACTTTTGTTTCGGATGCACAGTATCAGAAGATAGCAGTAGTGGAACGGCATAAGGAAACCGGAAAGACCGGTGTCGGTGTTGTGAGTGGATTTGGAATTCAGGGAGGTGCGATTGCATCCAGTGTTTCTCACGATTCTCACAATATCATCGTGATTGGAGATAATGACGAAGACATGTATCTTGCCGTGCAGGAACTGATTCGCACACAGGGCGGATATACTTTGGTAGCAGATCATCAGGTTTATGATACACTGGAATTACCGGTGATGGGTCTGATGAGCGATGCCGGCTTTCAGTACAGCCACAGAAAGCTGGAGCGCATGATCCGAAAGGCTCACGAAATGGGTGTCCCGGATGAGATGGCACCATTTATTACACTGTCCTTTATGGCACTTCCGGTTATACCGGAGATCCGTATTACCCCGCGGGGAATTTATGATGTTAGAACAGGAGAATTTTATTATGCCAGTATTTGATTTCAGCAACAGTAAAACAGAAAAGAAAGACCCGGAATGTACTTACACCACATTTCAGTCAAACGAAAAAGTACCGTCACCGGAGAAACCGATCCTGATTATTGAGAATAAGAGCCGCCAGTGGATACATCATTCCTGTGGCGTTTTTTCTAATCCAAATCAGAAGTCTTCTTTTGAGTTTAAAGAAGAGGATGGGGTATTCCCGGCAGACATCCTTAAGATTGATGCACGTTTTGTAAGTCTTGTGAAATGGCTTGGTGAAAACCATATCAGTGTACGATTATCCGGACAGAATACAGAAGAAGGATATGCGGTATATAAGATTCGTGAGACTGCTTTTGGCGGTGGAGGAAAGCTTTCGGCAGAGGATGGCTTCCTGCAGTTTATGATCGAGCGTCTTCTGGCAAGCAATGCACCAACAGAACTTCCGGAAGGAGACGAGGAAGATGAAGACGGCGATGATATGAAGCTGACAAGCATTCAGAGTATTACCGATTTCATGACCTGTGCGGGAAGAACCATGCCGGATAATATCCGTCTCTGGGCGAGAAGAAACCTCGCTGTTGCAAGATCCCATGAAGTGTCTCAGGAAGAGCGCAGACATGCGCAGAGAGCACTGTCCATTATGATGAACATTCAGTGGAAAAACAACTATTTTGAATCCATTGATCCGGTAGAGGCACGACGCATTCTGGATGAAGAACTTTATGGAATGGAAAAGGTAAAACAGAGAATCATTGAGACGATTATCCAGATTAACCGTACGCATACACTTCCGGCATACGGACTGCTTCTGGTAGGACCGGCAGGAACCGGTAAATCTCAGATTGCCTATGCGGTAGCACGTATCCTGAAGCTTCCGTGGACAACACTGGATATGAGTTCTATCAATGATCCGGAACAGCTTACCGGAAGTTCCCGTGTTTATGCAAACGCGAAGCCTGGAATCATCATGGAAGCATTCTCCATGGCAGGTGAGTCAAACCTTGTATTTATCATCAACGAGCTTGATAAGGCCACAAACGGAAAAGGAAACGGAAACCCGGCTGATGTGCTTCTGACGCTCCTCGACAACCTTGGATTTACAGACAACTATATGGAATGTATGGTTCCGACTGTGGGCGTTTATCCGATTGCAACAGCGAACGATAAAGCACAGATCAGTGCTCCTTTGATGTCCCGTTTTGCGGTCATTGAACTTCCGGATTATACAGCAGAAGAGAAAAAGGTCATCTTCTCAAAATTTGCACTTCCGAAGGTCCTGAAACGTATGAGCCTTAAAGCAGAGGAGTGCGTGGTAGCACCGGATGGTCTTGATGCAGTGATCGAGCAGTTTGCTGATACGACCGGTATCCGTGACCTTGAGCAGGCAGCAGAACATATTGCTGCAAATGCCCTGTATCAGATTGAAGTCAATCATGTATCTTCTGTAACTTTTGATGCAGAGATGGTAAAGAAATTATTTGAATAAAAG
>CAVFJK010000057.1:3338-9426 GCA_963622815.1 Ruminococcus bicirculans (ex Wegman et al. 2014) | reverse complement strand
CACATAGGAAAAGGAAAGGTTGGAAGTTTTTTTATGCGCAAAATTATCATAGACTGTGATCCGGGAATCGATGATTCACTTGCAATCATGCTTGCGGCAAATTCCCCGGAGTTTGAAATTCTGGCAATCACAACAGTATCCGGAAACGTGCCGTCCGATATGGGAGCTGCAAATGCAAGAAAAGTATTAAAGCAGCTGGGAAGACTGGATATTCCGGTTTATATCGGAGAAGCAGTTCCGCTTCGGGAAAAATACATCGATGCGAAGGACACCCACGGAATGGATGGACTTGGAGAAAGTTTTCTCCCGGAAGTAGAAGGTGAATGTGAGAAGCAGAATGCGGTTGATTTCCTGACAGAACTTCTGGAAAAAGAGAAAATCTCCATTATCGCACTTGGACCGATGACAAATCTGGCAAAAGTATTTTCTGCGAGACCGGAGCTGATCGGTAATGTGGAAGAGATGGTATCCATGGGCGGAAGTTTTAAGAGTCATGGAAACTGCTCACCGGTAGCGGAATATAATTACTGGTGTGATCCGGATGCAGCTGCAATTGTATATGATCTTTTTGCGAAAGCAGGAAGTAAGATTCATATGATCGGACTGGATGTAACGAGAGAGATTGTCCTGACACCGAACAGACTGGAATATATGTGCCGTCTGGATCCGGAGATGGGCGAATTTATTCGAAAGATCACAGGATTTTATATGGATTTTCACTGGGAACAGGAAGGCATTATTGGCTGTGTGATCAATGATCCGCTGGCAGTGGCATATTTTATTGACCGCTCCATGTGCGATGGATTTGACAGCTTTACAGCGGTCGCAACCGATGGACTCTGTCGTGGACAGACGGTTGTAGACTCCATGAACTTCTGGAAAAAAGAACCGAACAGCAGAATTCTTACAGAGACAGATTCTGATGAATTTTTTGCATTCTTTATGGAACGAGTACTTAGAAAAAAAGACGGAAGCAGATGGAAGAAGGACGAGTTTAAACTTCTTTATGAGCTGTAAAGTGAGGGCATGAAAATGAGTAATGACAGAACAGTAAAAAATGACAAAAAAATAAATGTGTACCAGATCTGTCTGGTGGCACTGGCAGTAGGAATTAATATCATTGGTGGCCAGATTGCACTGTTTATGAAGCTGCCTGTTTATCTGGACAGCATTGGAACAATTCTGACAGGTGCAGTTTTGGGACCATGGTTCGGTATGCTGCCAAACCTGATCAGTGGAATTTTCATGGGAATGACGGTGGATATTTATTCACTGTATTTTGCACCGGTGGGAATGATTACCGGTATCATGAGTGGACTTGTTTTTCGTAAGTTATCTGTAAAGAAAGTAAAAGTGCTGTTTGCAGCAGTATTGATCACGGTTCCGGGAACTATCGTAAGTTCAGTGATCAATGCGGTACTGTTCGGAGGTGTGACTTCATCAGGATCCTCCATTCTGGTACAACTTCTTTCAAAAACACCACTTGGTCTAACCGGAAGTATTTTTGCAGTACAGTTCCTGACAGATTATCTGGACAGATGCATTTCTGTATTTGTAGTCAGTGTATTTGTGACAATGCTCGGTGGAGAACTGAGACAGAGACTGATGGGGAATGTGCATAACAGAACAGTGTAAAAAATAAAAAGAAATTAAAAGAGGAGCATCACACGAGTTTACGTGGCGCTCCTCTTTTTTGAGGTTTTATCGGAAACTCTTCAGCCAGTTCACAAGAGAGCCATGCCAGATGTTGTCATAAACGGTCTTTTTCATCTGGTCGGTGACAGGTCCGTTATTAGCCATCTTTGCGAGGATAGCAGCCTGGAGTTCTTCGACAGTCATGTCTTCCGGGGACTTGTTCGGATCGACTTTGACAGACTCTTTATCTGTTGGAATTTCAGGAGTTTCAGTTGCTTCTTCATTTTTGACTTCTTTCTGAGTGGCAGCTGCTTCTTCAGCAATAGCTTTCTTATCTTCAGAAGCTGTCTCAGCAACAGGAGCTTCTTCTACAGCTTCTGTTTCTTTCGTTTCTTCCTTCACTGAAAATTCGGCTTTGAATGGCTGATACTCTTCAAGATCTCCGGCAGGTACCCAGATCTCGCCGCTGTTTGCACCTACACATACATTGATGCGTCCACCTTCTACAGAAACTCTCTGACCGGTCAGAGTGCCGACATATTCGGCTACATTTCCGGCAGGGAGATTCATCCACGCATCGTTGTCATCGTTGTTGACAGTTACAACCACGCGGACACCGTCCAGATCACGTGCAAAAGCAAACTGACGGTTCGTAAGCTGCAGTTCTGCATAGCTTCCGTAACTTAACGCAGGTGTATGTTGTCTGATCGCACCAAGAGCTGCAATCAGAGCAGTGCATGGATTATCACTGAGAGCAGTTTCGTAATCATCAAGATTAAGGGCAGGACGGAGACTGTCGTCAGAAGTACGCTCCTTATGTCCCTCAATTCCAAACTCGGAACCATAATAGATGCTTGGAACTCCCGGAAGAGTATAGAGCAGGATATGAACCGGTGCAAAGTGCGCTTTATTGGACAGCTTTGTGTAGATTCTTTCTACATCATGGTTATCTACGAAATTATAAAGCTCAAGATTTCCCATGTTCTGGAGATATTTTACCGTATGAGCAATCTCGAAG
Organism: Ruminococcus bicirculans (ex Wegman et al. 2014); assembly: GCA_963622815.1. Classification (GTDB taxonomy): domain Bacteria; phylum Bacillota; class Clostridia; order Lachnospirales; family Lachnospiraceae; genus Blautia_A. The sequence continues at coordinate 6,773 of CAVFJK010000057.1, read as the reverse complement.
TAGTTGTGGTCGTTGTGACCGCTGTAGAGCGCTTTATGCAGTGCATAGTTTGTAACACTGTGCAGTGTCTCGCCATTTACCCAGCGGCTGTAATCACCGTGGATAACCTCGCCCATCAGCCAGAAATCCGGTTTGACTTCCTCGGCAGTGCGGCGGAGTGCACGCATAAAATCAAAATCCAGGACATCGGCAGCGTCCAGTCGGATTCCGTCCACATCAAATTCAGAAACCCAGAAACGGATCACATCGCAGATATAGTTCTGGACTTCCGGATTACGCTGATTCAGTTTAACAAGCAGGTTGTATCCGCCCCAGTTGTCATAGGAAAACCCATCATTATATTCGTTGTTTCCCCAGAAATTTACATTACAGTACCAGTTAAGGTACTTGGAATGCTCGCGGTTCTGCTGGATATCTTTAAATGCAAAGAAATCACGTCCTGTGTGGTTGAAGACACCATCAAAGATTACTTTGATTCCCTTTTCGTGACAGGCTTTTACAAATGCAGTCAGGTCTTCATTTGTTCCAAGACGGGAATCCAGTTTCTTATAATCGGTGGTTTCATAGCCATGTCCGACACTCTCAAAAAGTGGTCCGATGTACAGGGCAGTGCATCCGATCTCTTTAATATGGTCAATCCATGGAAGAAGAGTGTTCAGGCGGTGTACCGGTTCTGCGTATTCGTTCTGCTTTGGAGCACCGGCAAGTCCAAGTGGATAAATGTGATAAAAAATAGCTTCGTTATACCAACTCATGTCTCATCATCTCGTTTCGTAGTATTTTCTTTTTCATATTTAAATGAGATTATCCCATATAGAGATAAAAATTATGGGGCTGTCGTTAAACGGCAGCCCCTGAGTTTTGCTATCAGTTATGAAATTATGCCTGAGGACCAGCAGCAACAAGTGCTTTACCAGCAGCATTTCCTTCGTATTTAGCGAAATTCTTAACAAATCTAGCAGCAAGATCTTTTGCTTTTTCTTCCCACTGTGCAGCATCTGCATATGTGTCACGTGGGTCAAGGATTCCTGCGTCAACACCCGGCAGTTCTGTAGGAACTTCGAAGTTGAAGTAAGGAATTGTCTTTGTAGGAGCGTTCAGGATATCTCCGTTCAGGATTGCATCGATGATACCACGAGTATCTTTGATAGAGATACGTTTTCCTGTTCCGTTCCATCCTGTATTAACGAGGTAAGCTTTTGCTCCGCTCTTTTCCATTTTCTTAACAAGCTCTTCTGCATATTTTGTAGGATGCAGTTCCAGGAATGCCTGGCCGAAGCAAGCAGAGAATGTAGGTGTTGGCTCTGTGATTCCACGCTCTGTACCAGCAAGTTTAGCTGTGAATCCGGACAGGAAGTAGTACTGTGTCTGAGCTTCTGTCAGGATAGATACTGGCGGCAGTACGCCGAATGCATCTGCGGACAGGAAAATAACGTTCTTAGCTGCCGGTGCAGAAGAGATTGGGCGAACGATTTTTTCGATGTGGTCGATCGGGTAGGAAACACGAGTGTTTTCTGTTACGCTCTTATCAGCGAAATCGATCTTTCCATCTTTATCAACAGTTACGTTCTCAAGAAGAGCGTTACGTTTGATTGCGTTGTAGATATCTGGCTCAGATTCTTTGTCAAGGTTGATAACCTTAGCGTAGCATCCGCCTTCGAAGTTGAATACACCGTTGTCATCCCAGCCGTGTTCGTCATCACCGATCAGAAGACGTTTCGGGTCTGTGGAAAGAGTTGTTTTACCTGTTCCGGAAAGTCCGAAGAAGATAGCGGTGTTTTCGCCGTTCATGTCTGTGTTTGCAGAGCAGTGCATGGAAGCCATTCCTTTAAGTGGAAGGAAGTAGTTCATCATAGAGAACATACCTTTCTTCATTTCTCCGCCGTACCATGTATTTACGATAACCTGCTCTTTAGTTGTGATGTTGAACATTACAGCTGTTTCAGAGTTCAGACCAAGTTCTTTATAGTTTGTAACTTTTGCTTTGGAAGCGTTGTATACGATGAAGTCTGGCTCGAAGTTTTCAAGTTCTTCAGCTGTTGGTTTGATGAACATGTTTGTTACGAAGTGTGCCTGCCAAGCAACTTCAACGATGAAACGGATAGCCATACGAGTATCTTTGTTAGCACCGCAGAATGCATCAACTACGAAAAGTCTCTTGTTGGAAAGTTCTTCTTTAGCAAGATCCTTAACAGCTGTCCATGCTTCCTGAGTAGCCGGATGGTTGTCGTTTTTGTATTCGTCAGATGTCCACCAAACGGTATCTTTGGAGTTCTCGTCCATAACGATGTATTTGTCTTTAGGAGAACGTCCTGTGTAGATACCAGTCATTACGTTAACAGCGCCAAGTTCTGTTTCCTGACCTACTTCAAATCCTTCAAGACCTGCTTTGGTCTCTTCCTCGAATAATACTTCGTAAGAAGGATTGTACACAATTTCAGTTGTTCCTGTGATGCCATACTTAGTTAAATCAATTTTTGCCATCTTACATTTACCTCTCTTCTTTAATAGAGCCATCTACATGCTGGCTTCCTATAACCTCTAAGAAGTGGGTCGCTCCAACTTCTCATAAAGTTAATTATACATAATTCATCAATAAAAGCAATAAAAAAACAATGAATTTTAAAAAATGATAATATTTTAACATGATACCAGGATTGTGAGAGTGCATAGCACGGAACAATCCGTGGGTATCATATAACTGACGATAAGGATCAGAGTTTCCTGTAGATGATGATAAAATAAGTAATTTCCGCGATGGATGTGATGATCCATGAGAACAGATACAGAAGAAACAGTGCCGGAATAGTATGGAACCAGGCAAATACTGTGTAGATCCATACAATACGGAAGATACATGATCCGGTGATGATAATGACTGTCGGAAGAATGGTTCTTCCGATTCCGCGGGATGCTGCGATCGTACAGTCCATAAAAGCTGAGACACAGTAAGAAAATGCCATGATCCTGATCCGCTGCATGCCGGCATCAATAACCGCCGTATCTGTAGCAAAGAGAGACAGAAACTGACGTCCGAAAATAAAGAGCAGCAATCCAAGGATCAGACCGGTTGTAAAGGCGTAAAAGAGACTGACAAAGTAACTTTTGAGTACGCGTTTTTTATTTCCCGCACCATAGTTCTGGCTCATGAAGCTGGCACATGCAATATAGAATGCATACATAACATTATAAATGATCGTATCTGCGTTTGTGGCGGCTGCACTTCCGGAAACCATGTAAGTATCAAAGGAATTGACACCACTCTGAACAAAAAGATTTGCAATAGCAAAAATCGCATTCTGGATACCGGCAGGAATGCCGATCATCAGAATGTCAATACAGGCTTTAGGGTGAAAACGTATTTTTTTCAGAGAAACATGGCATTCATCTCTTCGGCGGAGCAGATGAACCATGATCAGCGCAGCAGAAACATAC
>CAVFJK010000057.1:0-3328 GCA_963622815.1 Ruminococcus bicirculans (ex Wegman et al. 2014) | reverse complement strand
GAAACATACTGTGCAATTGCAGTGGCAGTTGCAACACCTGCAGCAGCCATATGTAAGACAATGACAAAAAACAGGTTCAGAATAATATTCAGTACACCTGCAGCAGCCAGGTAATAAAGCGGTCGTTTTGTATCTCCGCGGGCACTTAAGACACCGTTACCGAAGTTATAAACGCCCATAGCCGGAAGGCCGATCGCATAAATCTTCAGATAAAGAGAAGCCTGTGCGATCAGGTCATCCTTGGTATGCAGTAATTTCAGCATGACTCCGGAAAAGAAGAAACATACGGTACCGACAAGAAGTCCCATCAATGCACAGAGGAGCAGTGCCGAGTGAACAGTATCTTCAGTGTTGCGGCGGTTTCCTGCCCCAAGTGCATGGGCTGTTCGTACATTGACGCCGCTTCCCATACCGATCAGAAATCCGACAAATAACGTTACCAGCAGAGTAGTGGAGCCAACAGCTCCGAGTGCTTTATAGTCTGCAAACCGGCCGACAACGGCAACATCACTTAAATTAAAAACAACTTCCAGAAGCTGTGAACACATCAGTGGAATGCTGAATAAAAAGATATTTTTCCACAAAGAACCCGTTACCATCTCAATGGAACGGGCTTTTTTCTTCGTATTTTCACACATAAAACAATACCCCAATACTTCAAAATTTTCTCATCCTGTTATAAGATACACCTCTTGTTTTTGAATGTAAAGACTTTATATCAGGATATAAAAAAGAAATACTCAGGATTCCTGTTCATGATATTTTTTTCGATATTCACCGGGAGTCATCCCGTAAGTTTTCTTGAAAGTACGCATAAAATGTTCCGGGCTTTCATACCCGACAAGCTCACAGATCGCATGGTTGCTAAGAGAAGTTTCCCGCAGCGCACGGCATGCCTGATTCAGCTTGATATCACGGATGATCTGAAGAAAAGTCTTTCCGGTACTTTCTTTGATCAGTGTACTGAAATGAGACGTACTGTAACCAAAATGCCCGGCGGCCTCACTCAGAGTGACCGTTTGATAATGTTGGTTCAGATAGTTCAGGATCTCAGTGACAGAATTTCCTGTCGTATCTCTGGTAAGGATGGACTCGATATCATTCTCATGATAACGCAGCAGCATCGCCCAGAACATGACCAGCATGGAGTTCAGGAAGGTGTAGCTGTATTTTTCATGACCGAGATATTCTATATAGAGGTTTTCCAGCATCTCACGGCTCTGCACATCATCTCCTGTATGAAAGATCAGATAATTTCCCTCCGTCTTACGGTACAGCACATGTGCAAAAAACTGTGCCAGGGCACTGTCGGCAGTCAGTGACTGGAAGAACGTAGACTGAAACGTTGTACCGCGCACCAGAATATTAAAAGCAGAGCTGTCATCAAAAATTCCGACACTGTGTGTGGTATTCGGCGGTATGATGCAGATATCACCCGTATGTAGCGTGTGCCGTATCCCCTGGATCGTAGTATCAGCAGTGCCGTCATACACACAGAGAATCTCAAAAAACTCATGCTCATGAGAAAAAACAGGCGTGTAGCGGTAGTGTTTGTAAAGCATGATATTGCCGTTCATATCATGGAAAAGATCTTTTTCTTCCATATAAGGATACCAGGCTTCTGTCTGAAGCTCCGGAACATAGAGGCTGCGCTCAGAGATCATTTCGCGATCCAGGGTGAGGCAGTAGTCATGAAAGGTTTCCGGATGTGCCTGCTTTTCAAGGTAAAGTGTTTTGTAAAAAAGTTCATCTTCATTATAGGAAGAAAGATAGTTTCGAAATTCTTCTCTGGTAAGTTTCATAAAGATCCCTTCTTTGTTCTGGCTTTCCATAGTAGATAGGGAAAGTATATCATATCTATCGAAAAAAATGTCAGTGTTTTACAAAAAAAATCACAATTGGAAGAAAAAGCAAAAAAATGTACAGTAATGCCAGAAAGAAATTTGGAGGTAAAAGAGATGAACGAAGTTGAAAAGAAAGTAAAGGTCGGTCTGTGGCGTCAGAGAATCGGTTATGGTTCTTCTGACTTTGCATGTAACCTGATCTGGCAGATGATCTCCCTGTATCTGCTGTATTTTTACACAAACGTCATGCATCTGAATGCCGGTGCAGTCAGTGTCATGTTCCTTGTAACCAAAGTAATTGATGGAGTTTCCGACCTGATCGTAGGATTCCTGATCGATAAGACAAACACAAAATGGGGTAAATCAAGACCGTGGATCCTGTTTGGTGCGATCCCGTTTGGCGTAACGGCAGTTCTCGCATTTTCTGTACCGAATATCGGACAGACAGGTATGCTGATCTACGCATATGTTTCCTATATTTTATTATCCACAGCATATACCGTTGTAAATATCCCGATGGCATCCATTCTTCCGGCACTGAGCGAAGACCCGCATGAGAGAACTGTTCTCGCATCCTGTAGAACTTTCTTCTCATCCATCGGTTCTACAGTAGTCAGTGCATTTGCCCTGACACTGGTAGACAAATTCGGAAATGGCAACGAAGCACTTGGATTCCGTATCGTTATGATGATCTTTGGTGTGATCGGATGTCTTGTATTTTTCTTCTGCTTCTTTAATACAAAAGAGCGTGTGACGATCAAACAGGAAAAAGTCAGCCTCAAAGCAAATCTTTCCTGTCTGATCCACAATAAACCGTGGAAACTTTTTGCACTGAATATCGTATGGTTCTTCGGTGGCTACGTAATTCAGGCAAGTGCAGTTATTTATTACTTTACATATGTCGTACAGAATACTACACTGGTACAGGTCGTTGCAACCATTACCACACTTGTACCGATCGTAACAAACTTATGTGCACCGTTCCTTGTAAAACTGACAAGCAAGAGAAACCTGATGGTTGGAGGCAGTGTCGTACATCTTGGAGGCCTTCTGATCATCTTCTTTGGTGGAACGAATGTACCGGTTCTTATTGCAGGTGCCATAATCGCAGCCGCAGGATATGGACTGAAAGGAAGCATGCATTTTGCAATGCAGCCGGACCCGGTTGACTATGGTGAATGGAAGAGCGGTGTAAACACAGCCGGAACTCTTTCCGCAGTAAACGGATTTATCGGAAAAGTTGGTATGGCGATCGCCAGCAGTATCGGAGCTGCCCTGCTTCAGGTTGGTGGGTTTGACGCAAATCTGACCGTGCAGACGGTAACAGCACAGCACTATATTACAGCAATGTACATCTGGGTTCCGATCGTAATGAATGTAGCGACAATTATCACAATGATGTTTTATGATCTGGATAAGATCTATCCGCAGATTGTAAAAGAACTGGATGAAAGGAGAGCAAACGCATAATGCCAGAGGTAAGC